>DATKXO010000276.1:0-8447 GCA_035528995.1 Phycisphaerae bacterium
GCGGCGCAGTTCGGCGAGTTGACGGGTCACTTTGGCGTGGCGATCAAGGCGCTGCTGGCCCGAGAGCTCAGTTAGGCGGACCGCTTGGGCCATGTCGCTACCGTCGCGCTCCACGATATGAAACTCCAGATCCAACCCACACAGCCGAACCATGCGTACGACGTCGTCGAGGCTGACGGCGTTGCGGCCCGCTTCCAAACGCGCGACGGCGGGTTGGTGAAGGCCAGCCCTGCTAGCCAGCTCCGCCTGCGTCAGACCGGCGCGCTGGCGGGCTTCACGGATCAGCTGTGCACCATAAAACGCCACGTCGTTAGTATAACATACTTGTTATTCCGGCCCCGCGCATTCCGCATCGACACGGCCTGGGTGGCGCCCGGGCCGGTGGCCCAAGAACGCGCGCGGCTATTCGAGAAGCCGCGCTCGCTTCGCGGCGCGGGAAACTCGACGAGGCGCGAGCGAACCTGCGCGATCTCAACAGCTTCTTCGACGCCGCCCAGCAACTCGTCACAGTCGACTTATGGACCGGATTTCACTCGACCCTTCATCCGGCAAACCGGTTGGCCGGGCGCCCCCCGACCCCGACGTCGAGGGCGAGCACGGCGCCCTCGTGCGGGTTGGCGGCCAGTTCGGTTTCGCTCAAGCCGAATCGCGCCGAGGTGACATAAAGCGTTTGAAGGTCATCGCCGCCGAAACAACAGGAGGTGGGGTTGGTGACCGGCAGGTCGACGCGGCTGGCAACCGTTCCGTCCGGGGCGAAGCGGATCAGGCAGCCCGCACCGAACCGGGCATTCCACAGGTAGCCCTCGGCATCCAGGGCTGACCCGTCGCAGCCGCCCGCCGGCGGCGGTCCGTGCAGATCGGCGGCGACGATGATCTCGCCGTCGGGATCGAGTTGGTAGCGACGGATCTGGTTGGTCGAGGTGTCCCCGAAGTACATCGTCGCGGCGTCCGGTGACCAGGCCAGGGTGTTAGGCAGGCCGATATCGTCGAGGACACGTGTGCAGGCGCCGTCCGGGCCGAGCCGGTAGAGCGCACCGGTCGCAGCCGTCATGGCTTTGGGATCACCGGCGGCAGTGATGTTGTTCTGCATGGTGCTGAACCACAGCCGCCCGACCGGGTCGACCCCGGCCTCGTTGAAACGGTTCTCCGGGCGCTCCGGTTCCGGCTCGAGAAACGGCTCCAGCGACCCGGTTTTCAGGTCGAGGTAGGCCAGCCGGTTACGCAGTCCGACCACCGCGCCGCCGCCCCGCCGCAACGCCAGAAAACAGGGAAAGTCGCCGGTGCCGTGGCTGGAGACGGTGCCGTCGGATGCCAGGGCGTGGACTGTGCGTCCGGTGATATCGACCCACCGCAACACCCCGTCGTCCCAGACCGGGCTCTCGCCGACACCGTTGGCGACATCATGGACCACGATCACCGCTACCGTCCTCTCCGCGAGAATGCGGTCAGTTGCCGACCGTCTCTCGGTAGGCGGCGACGTCGGCGTCGATGCCGGCCAACACCGCAGTCCATTCCGGAACCCACATCCGGACGTCTTTCAGCAGACTGGTCGGCGTCTGGACCCCGGTCTCGCCGGCGGCCTCACGGGCGACCGAATCAAGCACCGGAATACCGAACGCCTCGGTGGCGACCGTCTTTTGCACGCCTTCGGAGAGCAGATAGGCCAACAGCCTTTTGGCCTCGACCGGATGGGGGGAGGCCACCATGACACCCGCGACGTAGGGGATGGAGATGGTGGTGCGACTGCCATCGGGCATTGCGGGGAAGAAGATCGAGAAATTCGATCCGTCGTTGTTGATCGCTGCAAGATTCATCTGGACGTCACCGTTGGCGACCATCAGCTCGCCGCTGCTGACCTTCGGCTGCAGCGCGCTAGTCGAGGACGACGGCCCAACGTTGTTGGCCTGCAATGTCACCAGGAAGTCCAACGCGGCCTGCTTGCCCATCAGATGCTGCAGCAGCAAGAGCATCGCGGTGCCGTCGCCGGCCTCGCCGGGCGTCGAGTACTGGAGTTTGCCCTTGAACGCAGGATTCAGCAGATCCTCCCAGGTAACGGGCCGGGGGTTGGCGCCGGGGTTGGCGATGAAAGCCAACGCGTTGTTGACGATCGGGACATAGATGGCTGCGGGGCCGACCACCTGGGAGGTGATTCCGGTGACGTCCACGTCGGAGGGTTGCAGCATGCCGGCTTGCGCAGCCTTCTGGATGAACGGGGGGAGGACGACGAGCAGGTCGGCCTTGGACTTCTCGTCCTGTGCGCGCGCCACGGTTTCACCGGAGCCCGCCTCCACCAGGTCGACCTTGATGCCGGTCTCCTCGGTGAACTGTTCGAACCGGGCCCGATACCAGGCGCCAAGGCCGCCGGCGCTGTAGACGTTGAGGGTCAGACCCGTGGGGGAGTCGACCCCTCCGACACCACCGGAGTCGACAGTGTCGCCGCGACCGCACGCCGAGGTCAGGATGCCTAGTACGGCGATCAACACCAGAAGCGGATGGCGCAGATTCATCAGTCGGGTCTCATTTCCATCGGTTGGCGTCTGACGATATTTGCTTCAGCCCCCTTGAGGCATGAGTTCACCGATGCCGGTATCGGATGGGGAGTGGTTCATCGGTTCTCGCGGTCGCCGAACTCGCATAGCAGTGAAAGCCGCGGCGACAGCTATTCAAGAAGCCGCTTAGGGCGCATGCCGTCGACTTGCCCGATGAAAGGCGAGTGGATGCCGTAGCCGAGCATGCGGCGAATGTCCTCAGACATCGCACGTACGGTGCCCCGGTTGATTGACAAGGTGAATGCCTCCTGCGGGCGAACCCACGGCTCGCAATAGTGCGCTGTGGCGGCCAGTCGTGGCTGCTACGACCGGTTGGCCCCGCCGCCGTGCCACATGGTACACCCGTTGGATGGCCTGACCCTCAAAGCGGTTACGCCCGTGGCGGTCGAGCAGTGGCTCGACGGCCTCCTTGATCCCGGCGAGTTGGTCGACGCCGAGCAGGCCCGGCAAGAAGACGTACCCGTCGGCCTGAACCCGGGCCAGGTCAGCATCGGCAACCGCGGGATCGATACCCTGCCCCGCGCTGATGGTCCGGGGATAGGTGCCGGCAAGGTCACCGTTGAGCAGGTCGGCAAACTGATTCTTATCGGCGCTCACCGGGCCTCCGTTGATCGGAACGGCTGGTTGCCGTAGCGGTCGAGGTGCACCACCTCGCCGATCGGCGGCCGTGTGGTGGCACCGTAACGTCCCTTGGCCCAACCGATCGGGATGATGCACACCGGGACGATGCCGCGCGGCAGGCCGAGGATGCGCCGCGCCGACGGTACCCACCAAATCGGCAGGGTCTGCAGCGACGCCCCCAGTCCCACGGCCCGGCAGGCCAGCAGCAGGTTCTGCACGGCCGGGAATACTGACCCGTAGAACGAGGCCACGGCGATCTGCGGATGTCCGACGGGCCGGTGCTTGAGACCTCGTCGGTAACAAGGAATCACGAAGACCGGAAGCTGCTCGAAGTTCTCGGCCTGCCACTGACCGGGCGCCATCGCGCGCAGCTCCCGCTCGTCGCCGCGAGCCTGGCGCTCGACGACGGGGTTGAACACCTTGTAGAGGCGCCGATAGAGCTTGGCCAACCTCGCCTTCTGGGCAGGACTCTCAACCACCACGTAGTGCCAGTCCTGGCTGTTGGAACTGGTTGGCGCCTTCAAGGAGAGCTCAAGCAACGGCAGCAGCACCTCATGCGATACCGGTTCGAGGTGCAGACGCCGCACCGCACGCTGAGTGCGCATCGCATCCTGCATCGGCATGCCGAGCCCGGCAAGCGCCTCGGCCGGCGCGGGCGGCACGAACGGCTCCTGGTCTGCTGCTTGGCTCACAATCCGATGGTAGGTGGTGGGTCACACGGCTGAACGAGATCGGCTATCGCCAGCCTCGCGAGGTGCTGACCGTGGCGGTGCGGTCGAAGTCCGGGCGCCGCGGGTCGACGACCGCAAGCGTCGACCCCGGATCTGGGGAGCGGCAGCGGTTATCCTCGGCGATTGTGCTGGCTGGTCGCCCTGGTCCGCGCCCCGGTACGGTCTTCCACATCACCCCACCGACACCGCCATCAGACGGCGACGGCGATCAGCAAGCCGCAACGGAGGCGGCCTGAAACAGGCCATTCCTCGGGACCATCCGAAGGCCTACCATTCGGGGATGGAAATCACCCGCCACCGCCGCCGCCGCGTTGCCGTCGCCGGCCTCGCTCTCGTCGGACTGCCCGTCATCGGGGTCGCGGCAGCGCCGATCACCCTCGCCGACGATTTCGACTGCATTGCCAGCGTGTCTCTCGATTGCATGATGGACTCTGACGACGGTTTCGGAGGATTCGGAGGTTCCGGGGGTGTCGGAAATTCTGGCGGGTTTCAGGCCGGGGACCTCGTGCTGCCGGCCGGCGGCGGGCCACCAGAGGTTGCCGTCCGGAATCGCCATAAGCCAGGCCGCCTTTGAGCAGCGTTCTGTATGGACGTCCTCGAATATGGCGGTTGTCAGTGTCGACTCCTCCGGGAAGCTGACCGCGAACGCGCCGGGGACCGCCACCATCACGGCGCGCTATGACTGGGAGATCCCGCTCGGCGGCGGCAGTACCCGCAAGGATTATGTCCTCGCGACGATGAAGGTCACGGTCGTCGAGTAGATCCGTTGGCTGTCTAACCGTCCCCTGGCCCGCCCTCGGCATCCTTCTCGATCTCGGCGATCAACGCGTCGAAGTCGATCCCGCCGACATCCCCGCCGATGATCCGGTCGACGAAACCGGCCGGCTCATCGAGATCGGCGGCGCTGGGCATCAGGTCGGGGTGGTTCCACACCGCGTCGCGGGCGTCCACCCCGGCCGCGGCGGTGAGGCGCTCCCAAAGCACCGCGGCCTCGCGCAACTTGCGCGGCCGCAACTCCAGGCCCACCAGGGTGCCGAAGGTCTGCTCGGCGGGCCCGCCAGCCCTCCCACCAACGCCAGCAGGGTCTCCAGGCGTTCCAGGGCGACGGTCTGCTCCGGGGAACCTATGGGGCGCGGTTACCGGCGGTGGGGAATCGCTGAGAGATGGCCGAAATCATGTCCGCGAGCCTTCGACGCTCGATCGCACACGCCCGAAGCTCACCCTGAATGCGATGTACCTGGCCGATTTGTCCCAAGAGAGATTTTCCGGCCAGGGCCGCCTGCAAGACTGCCGACTGTCTACCGAGCGCATCGAGTTGGCGGCGAAGTTCGTCCTCAAAATATCTGGCCTGACGACAGTCACCCACCCCCCCCACTCGTCGGCGCGGTTGTGCTGGCGAGTGATCAGTCCTTCCACGAAAGGGAGCTTAGGCCAGGCCTTGGCGGGCCGGGATCGAAATGGCGGCTCAGGCTCGATGGACGGTCCGGTGATTTCCGCGGCGAAGGTTGCGCACGGCAGCAGCCAGCCGGCCACCGCGCCGCTGTTCCTGGCCGACGGCGCGCGGGCCGTGCCAATTGAGCCGTTTCCGGCGCATAATCTCAGCGTAAGTCGGTGCTGCTATTACCGGCCGCGCTGCTTAGGCTTTGCGGTATGACCCGCGCGATCGCCCGCCGCGCCGCGGCTGTGGGGCCTGATCCCGCGGCCGCCCGCGGGCGACCCGATCAGCGCGGCGGTGAGTCCTAACGTGTGGATCACCCCGAATGCCTCGGCCGTTCCGAATCCGCCCACACCGGGTTGTAGGTGTCGGCCAGAACGGCCGTGAACTGGGCAGATAGCCCGGTCTGGTCGGCCAGCTCCCGCAACAGCCCCATCCCGGCGTGCGATACCACCCCACGGCCGTCGCCCGAAACTTTCACCAGCCGGAACGCCGCGATATCCTTCACCTGCGAAGTGCCTTCCTACTGGACGATTGAACCCTAGAGAAGTCCAATTATCCGTTGCAGGACAGGCACTTTCGCTTATCAACACCCAGCTATGTTGACATTCCGCGAAAAATCTGAACTAGTGCGCGTCCTCTTACCGGTGCGGTCCGCGGCGGAGCGGTGTTCACAGATACTGCCGCCCGTCTCCTGCCCTTCAGCACGACGGGCACGAGTCCAATTGGACCGGCTACCGGGAACCGGCCACAGGTGCTGGCCCCGCGGGCAGAGAGCACTAACGGGCACCAGCGGGAAGCAGAGGGCAGCAACCGGAAGGTCGAACTCGTCGTGATGCCTCAGCAACCCCAAACGGGCGATGGCTGAGGCCGTAGGCCGGATACCGGGGTCGTTTGTATTGCTTGCTGTTTAGAACCGGCGTGGGGGAAAATTGGCCCAGACGACAGCACTAAGCACTCCCAAGGAAGGCACTGAACAGTGAAGATGAACCCGATCCTCAATAACCAATGCAAGCATCTGGCGAATAGCGATGTCTTCCTCGATCGCAAGCAACTCGCCCTTAAATACTTCTACACTGAAAAGACATTGGCAAACTGGGCCACGAGGGGTTACGGGCCTCCCTGCGAACGGGTGGGCAAGAAACCGCTATACCGGCTTTGCTGCGTCAAAGACTGGGAGAACCGCACCTTCGGCTTCCCCGGAGAAGACGGCACTCCCGGTCGCACCCCGGCGGGAAAGGTGCCCCAATGAACCATGACGATCACCCCGATATGTCGGCCGTGTGCGTTGGTCTGCAGGAACTGACGGCGTCGGTGACCCCAATCTCCCCCGCCGCGAATTGGCCGGTGACCGAATTCGCCGTCGACTTCTTCTACACGACCGAGGAAATGGCCAAGATTCTTAAGGTCGACTCGTCAACGCTTCGCCGCTGGCGGCGACTCAAGATACCCAAGGGCCCCAAAGCCACGTGCATCTCGGAACGAACCTGGCGCTACTACCACGCCGATTTCGTGGAATGGTTGAACGGGCGCCGGAATGCGGTCGGGGCTGCCTAATGTCCGACATCATCAACCTTCCCGTCGCGATTTCGTTGTCCTCAGACATCGAAGTCCGCGACGGTCTGGCTGATGCATACCGGGCGCGAGTCCGATGGACTGATCCCCACACCAAGAAGCGGAAGTCGATCTCGGAAACCTTCGCCACCCGAGTTGAGGCTGAGGAATGGATCGGCACCGCCCAGGGCGCGGCGGGCCGAGGGGTTGATCCCCACGTCGCAGCAATGACCGTCGCGGAGTACGGCACTGCCAACATGCAATTGGCGTTGCGTGGAATCGCGCGGAAGACAACCGATCCCTATCTTGCCGGCTGGTGCAAGCGAGTTGTCCCCGTTCTGGGCCACCTGCCCGCTGACGATGGTCAGCAACGGAATCGTCGACCGCGCAATAAAGGCGTGGATTTCCGACGGCGCGAGTCGGTCGACGGTGAAGAGTTCGCTCGCGGTCTTGGTTCTTGTGATGGAGCAGGCAGTCCGAGACGAGATCATCGAACGCAACCCGTCCCGAGTCTTCGGTTGGCAACGTCAGTATGAGTTGGTTGAAGACGATGTCGACAATCCCCGCGCCCTTGCATTGGCCGACTTTCACGCTCTTGAGACGCTGTCCACCGCACTCGTCGCGAAGTCGAATCCTCCGTACCAAGGGTGGGGTGACGCAGTCATCTTTGCGGCATGCACGGCCGCCCGGATCGGGGAAGTGTCTGGCTGTCTCGTCCGAGATATCAACACCAAGGACTGGCTCTGGACGGTCCGTCGCCAAACCACGCCCTCCCCCCGGTGAACTGGCCGAAGGCCTGACGCGATCAACCGGCGGAGGGCTCGTCGATAAGGGCACCAAAGGACGTCGATCCCGTGTCGTCCCGCTGATTCCCCAAGTGCACGAGACAGTGATGCGTCGACTCAAAGCTGTAGGCAACAAACCCGACGCGCGTCTGTTTACCGGCCCACGCGGTGGTCCCATCTCAACGGCCGGGCTTCGGCGGGCTACCCATTGGAACGATGTAGTCACTGCGCTCGGATACGAGTACCTGACACGCCACGGCCTTCGTCATACCGGCCTCACCTGGATGGCGGACAGCGGTGTCAAGCCTCACGTCCTGCAGAAGATCGCGGGCCACGGGAGCATCACGACTACCCAGCGCTACCTGCACCCGGATTACGAGACCATCGCCGAGGCCGGCGGATTGCTCTCGAACCACGTGATCGAACGAAGCAGGCCGAACCTGCGCTCTGTGTGATTGGCCGAGTGCCCACCCTCGGATTTGTGCTTCCGGAGCGTGCTGAACCCCGATTCGAGTTACCGAGAGGGGATTTGGTCCCAAATTGGTCCCAAATGACCGTCGAGGGCGAGACCAAAACACCCTCTGACCTGGTCGGGCTGACAGGATTTGAACCTGCGACCACTTGACCCCCAGGAAATGGGCCTGGCACGGTGGGCCTGTTCACGCGCGGTATGCGCGTTAATCGGGGTTCGCCGATCGTGCATGAACGTGCAGGTCGTTGAGAAGTGCGCTGAACGTGTGGTCCCAAATTGGTCCCAGCACACTTCCGCCCG
>DATKXO010000277.1:0-4954 GCA_035528995.1 Phycisphaerae bacterium
GAAACCGAAGTGGGCGGACGGCCATTCGCTGTCGGTCGCGGCAAGGCCAACCACCTGCCCGAGATCGTTGATATCGTTGGCCGAGGAGAACGGATCGGGGCCGTCGGGGACTCCCAGGCCGATCATGCCTTCGTCCGGGTCCCAGAAGAACGCCTGGAGCCCCTCATAAGAGCCACTGTTGCCCGTAACCTGCCCCAGATTGTTGATGGCGTGCCCGCTGCTGTAGCCGATCCCGCCAGGCAGGAACCCCAAGCCGATCATGCCCTCGTCCGGGTACCACAAGAAGGCCTCCACGCCGTTGTACGACTCGCTCCAACCCACCACTTGGGTCAGGTCGTTGACGTCGTACGCGACGCTATTGAAATAGCCGCCGGGCAGATCGCCGAGACCCCTTATGCCGCTCTCCGCGTCCCAAAGGAACGCCTCCTGTGTCGAGCCCTCGCCAGCGTCAGCTCCGCTGTATCCAACAACCCGATCGCAGTCGTTTAAGGCATAACCGACGCTGAACTCCCCACCGCCCGGCAGGTCGCCGACGCCGATCATGCCCGTCTCGGGACTCCAAAAGAAGCCCTCCTTGTGGTCATCCCTGGCGCTGGTACCAGCCACGTGCCCCGCGTCGTTGATCCCGTACCCTTCGCTATTTCCCGGCCACCCTAACGCGCCCAGGAACGTGTATCCCTCCAGCGGGTCCCAGAAGAAGGCCTCAGTCGGCTCTCCGTGCTGCGTGTGCCTGCCCGTTGCCTGGGCGAGGTTATTGATGTCCCATACCACGTATGCCCACGCTCCCGGCGGCGGCTCGATCGGGGAGACGTGGTAGCGCAGGCAACTCTGGGCACCCGCCTCCGACGAGATTGTGAATGCACTCCATACGAGCCATGCGCGTGCCCAACGCCCGCGCCAGCCCGGACGAGCGCTCGTCATGCCTGACCGCCTTGTTTCACCGCTCAGCTCGGTCATGTGCCATCGCTCCAAGAGGGACGTAGCGCCGCCCGCCAATCGGACGGCGCCACGTCATTGGTCGCACAGGATCATCATGGCCCGCCCGGCGGCGCCGTGACCAGGTACTTGTTGACCAGCACACTGACGTTGCCCGTGTGCCAGTTCGACGTGATCACGTCGTTCTGTCCGTCGCCGGTCACGTCGCCGATCGCTACGGATTGAGGCACGTCGCCGCCGGCGTAGTGCGCCGCGGCGGCAAACGTCCCGTCGCCGAGGCCCAGCAGCACCGAGACGCTGTCGCTACCAATGTTCGCCACCGCCAGGTCGAGCCACTCGTCGCCGTTGAGGTCCCCAACCGCAACGGAGTGAGGGCCGTCGCCGGCCGGGTAGTTGTACCGGTCAGAGAACATTCCATCGGCGAACGCGTTGGTGCATAGCGCGAACGCACACACCGCACCCAGCAAACCCCTTCGAATACGTTGTGACATGATAGGTCTCCCTTTCACGGACAGCCTGCGCCCCAGTTTGTGAGCAGGAGGCCCAGGTCGGCCTGGTCGGTGTCGCCGTCGTTGTCGCAGTCGCCGGGGCAGTCACCGCCGGTGCAGCCCCAGTCGGTCAGCAGGACGCCCAGGTCGGCCTGATCGACGCAGCCGTCGCCGTTGAGGTCGCCGGGCGTTGTCGGGGCGGCGCCCCAGATTTCGACGTCGTCGATGTTCCAGCCGCAGTATTGCCCGCTGGCGTCGGTGGGGCCCATGATCCACCGTATGTACACGCTGGGCTGATTGCTGGCCATGGGCGAGATGCTGAGTTCCTGGTAGACCCAGGCGGCGTCGGTGACCTCGGTGGTGTTCTCCCAAACGGTCTGCCACAGAACCCCGCCCCGATTGACCTGGACGCAGGCGTGATCGTGCGCGGGGTCTCCGACGCCCAGCCAGCGCCAGAACCCCAGTGTCAGGCGGGTCAGGCCCGAGCAGTCGATGGCGGTGGTGGTGAGCCGGCGTACGGTCAGGTTGTTCTCGTAGTCGCCGTTGAGGTTGTATCCGTACACGTAGTCGCCGCTGTAGCCGCTGGTCGGATCGGGGTTGCCGGACTGTCCTCCCTCGCCAGTCGGCTGGCCCCAGGCCCACAATCCCTGTGTGGTCCAGCCGGGGTCACTGTCGAGTGTCCAGCGGAACAGCAGGGTGCTGTCGGTCGGCTCGATCTGGAGCGTGACCGTTCGCCGGGTGTCGCCCTGATGATCAGTCGTGTTGCTGAACGAGATGGTATCGGTGTAGGTGTCGGCGGCGAGCAGTTCGGCATTGCTGTTGATCTCGATGGTCACCTCGGCCGCTCCTTGCGGCGGGAGCGTGCCGGCGAGATCGCCCGAGAGCGTGACCCAGTCGGCCGAGCCGTGGGTGACTTCGTAGTCGATGGCGTAGTCCGAGACGTTGGTCAGTTGGTAGGTGACGTTGTCCGGGGTGAACGGGCCGCCCTCGGGGCCTTCGGAAGCCAAGTCGTCGGCGGGGCTGACGAGCATCACGCGTGGGGTGTGCGGGAGTAGCAGGCTGGGGTCGCCCAGCAGGACGAACTCCTCGAAGAAGTTCCGCTCGACGTCCGTGCTGCCGTCGTACTCCTGCTCGAAGCGATACAACGCCGTTTGCCAAGCCGGCCCCACCTCCCAGATGTCATCTTCGAAGAACGATCTGAAGAACGACTTCTCGAGAATCACGGAAGGCTGCCAGGCTTGCCAGCTCCCCCAGTAGATGTAGTTCGAAGCGGATAGGTATGCCGCAGCCCCCTTGTTGGCCTCGCGCAGCCAGGTTTCGCCGAAGCATTCGGCCAGGCTGAAGCGGGCGGTGCTGCACGAGAAGCCGAAGGCCAGTCCGTACAGCCCCTCGTTGGTCAACGCGCGCACGTGGGTCTGGTAGAAGGCCGGCTCCCACCAGCCGCCCGAGGTGCTGTGACCGAAATATACGACCCAGAGGCAGCCGTCGTTCACGGCATTCATTATGTCCACGGTATTCCCGCCTTCGACGGCGTAGATGCGGATGGCCTCGTAATCGTTCGGCTCGAAGCAGTTCTCGATGACCCAGTCGTGCGTGGGTTCCGCGTTGCCATACGTACTGGAGTTGGCCAGGAACGCGCCGCGCCGGACGTACTCCGCGTCGGGGAAGTCGCCGGCCTCGACAAACAGGGTCTTGTCCACCACGTCCTGCAACATGCCGACCGAGGTCACTGAGAAGCGACCGATGGCGATTTCCGGATGCCAGTCATCACCGCCGTCCATGCACGCATAGGGCAGGTCGGTGTCTGCCTGCCTGCTGCCGCCGCCTTGCCAGTGCGGGACCGTCGTCGCGGTGGCGGTGGAACCCGAGGTGTCGCCGACCATCAGGATGTAATCCGGCGCGTCCGCCGTGCCCCACAGGCTCTGGATGTACGCCTTGATCGTGCTTCGGCTCGTGCCGGGCGCCGCCGTGTAAGTCATCACGTCGAAGCCCCGCGCCGTCTTGGCGGCAATGAACTGGTTCAGCGGCGCGCTGCCGTCGTACTCCTCAGCCGTGATGATCAGGTAGTTGCCTGACCCGGCGGCCGCGCTGGCCACCACTGCTGCCAGCAGCCCGGCGGCAAGCCAGGCCCGACCGCAGGCTCGAACGATCAGCATTGGCGTCTGCATCGAAGATCTCCTCTCCGGACTTCGCACTTCTAAAGCGCTCCTAAACCTTAGACCGACGCAGCCGTTCTCGCCACATCGGAATAGGTACGGCTGTTGTTACGGACACCCCTGGCCCCAGTGGGCCGGTAGGATGCCGAGGTCTTGCTGATGCACGCAGCCATCGCCGTCCAAGTCGTCGGCACACGCCACGCTGCAAGCGCAAACCGCCGCGACGATCAGACACTGGATCCTGGCCAACGCGTGCAACTCCTCTCCGGTGGGTAGTCGTGGGGGGCGCAGGCGTCACTCCTCATTCCACCATTAGCTTCAGTATAGCAGCTTTCCCGGAGGACTCCCACGGAATCTGCGGCCCGTTTGAGGTGCCGGGCTGATGACCAGTGGGTGCTGCGTCGCCAAGCGTGTCGCCTATGGGCACTCTTCGCCCCAGTGGGTCAGCAGGAGGGCCAGATCGTGGTGGCCGGTGTGGCCGTCGCAATCCAGGTCACCTTCGCCGGTGCTGTGCCACGCTGCCAGCAGGATGCCCAGGTCGGCGTGATCCACGAGGCGGTCGCCGTTCAAGTCGCCGCGGCAGTCGGCCTGGAATTCGTACGCGCCCATATCGACGATCGGCGGGGTGCCGCTGCCCGTGTCCGGCATGTACGGGTCATCAACGAAACGCGGGTTGCCGTCGAGGTCGGTGGTTATGCCCGGCGGGACGGCGTAATTGCTGCCTGCGTCAATGCATGGCGAGCAAGGTAAGAAGTGCAGGTCGTCGTCCAGCGTACCAGAATCGTCGTCCGGTCCGTCGGCGTCCACGAAGCGGGGGTCATCACCGATGTTGCCGACGCCGCCTAGGTCACCGGTCCAGCCCTGAACGCAGCAGTAGTTGACCGCGATTTCGCTGTCGCATCCGTCGATCTGCGCAGATTCATCGTTTGGGCCCTCGTCGCTGTTGCCCCACAAGATGCAGTTGGTCAGTGTTGGCCCGGTGTGACACTCATAGCAGAAGACCCCGCCGGCCGCGTCAGAGAAGGACCAGTTGTTTGCGATTGTGCAGTTGGTGATTATGGGGTCGCCGACGCCGCTGCAGTAGATGCCGCCACCACCGATCTCGGGCGGTATGGAGCCGAGGGCCCCGTTGCCCGTGATGACACAGTTGGTGATCGTCGGACTGGCATGAATGCAATGGATGCCGCCGCCGGCGCCGGCCGCGTTCCCCGCGATGAAGCAATTGGCGATCGTCGGGTTGTCCCAGATGGAGAAGACGCCGCTGGCGCTGTTTCCAACGATCACGCAGTTGATGATCGTTGGGCTGGTGTACAGGCAGACGATGGCTCCGAGGTCGTGCGCATTTGTGATCGTAAAGCCGTCCACGACGGAGGC
>DATKXO010000278.1:0-2401 GCA_035528995.1 Phycisphaerae bacterium
GGTTCGTGCCCACCGTGGGTGTGGCGATCGCCATCGTGCTGGCGATGGGCCTGGTGGCTCTCGACCACTGGCTGGCCAGCACCGACGGCAAGGCCGTCTTCGGCTTCACCGGCAGCGCCGAGGCATCACGGTCCATCCTCTCGGTGATCGCCTCCTCGATGCTCACCCTCACCGCTCTCGTCTTCACCATCCTGATCGTGGTCCTCCAGCTCACCAGCACCCAGTTCTCCCCCCGGGTGCTGCGGACCTTCGTCCGAGACCGTGCCAGCCAGTACACCCTGGCCACCTTCGTGGGCACCTTCACCTACACCATGTTGGTGCTGCGGTCGATCCGGGCGCCGATGGGGGAACCGGAGTTCGTCCCCGCCCTGGCGGTCACCGGCGCCTTCGGTCTGGTGCTGCTCAGCCTGGGGGCCTTCGTGGCGTACATCAACCACATTGCCCAGTCCATCCGGGTGATCAACATCATCACCTCGGTGGGCAACGAGACCCGAAGGGTCATGGATCACCTGTACCCCGCCTCGCAGGATGAGCCACTTGCGGAGGAGCCGATCTCCCTCCCGCAAGGCCCGCCCACCTGCGTGGTCCCCTCTTCCGGCTCGGGAGTGGTGGTCACTTATGATGCCGAGCGGCTGGTGGAAGCGGCTCGGAACGCGGATTGCCTCCTGGTGCTGGTGCCGGCGGTGGGCGACTTCGTCCCGGGAGGTGCGCCCCTCCTCCATGCCTACGGCGGTGGCCAGGACCTCGGGGACCTGCGGCACTTCGTGGATCTCGACAGGGAGCGCACCATGTCCCAGGACGTCGCTTTCGGCTTTCGGCAGCTGGTCGACATCGCCGAGCGGGCCCTCTCCCCATCGATCAACGACCCCACCACCGCCGTGCAGGTGCTCGACCAGCTGCACGACTTCCTGCGCCGGTTGGCCACCCGCCCCTTCCCCTCGGGGGCCCACCAGGATGAGGAGGGCAAGACCAGGCTGGTGGTTCGCTCCATGAGCTGGGATGGCTATGTGAGCTTGGCCTGCGATGAGATTCGCCATTACGGCGAGGGCTCAGTGCAGGTGGCTCGGCGCATGAGGGCCATGCTTGAGGACCTGCAGGAGATCGCGCCACCCGAACGAGTGCCGCCCCTCGAGCGCCAGCTCAAGCTGCTGGGGGCCCTGGTGGACCGCGGCTTTCCCGACCGGGAGGACCGCCGGACCGCCGATGAGCCCGACCAGCAGGGCCTCGGATCCTGAGCCGCGGCCTGCCGCCGGGCGGGCGTGGGGCGGTGCCGTGGTCCTGCACTGTGAGGCCCGACCCACCCGAGCGTGGTCGGGACGAGTTCAGCGCGAAGCTTCCAGGCGGACCCGCGCTTGTGTCCCGGATGGTGGACTGGCCGGGCGGCCCGATCGATTGCTCAGTAGCGCAAGACGGCGGCGACGACGGTGTCGGCGCCGATCGCCCCAGCATCGACGGAGCGGACGGTGCCGCCCCGGCCGAGCGTGTCCAGCACGGCGCGATCGACCAGGTCCTCCTCAGCGACCGACGGCTCGGTTGTGATCGTCACCTCTCCCGTGTCGGGTGCGACCCGGCCCCACAGGCCGGGTCCTCCAGTGACGAAGAGGGTCTCCACTCGGCCTTCACGAGCGCTGGAGATGACCTCCTCGATCGCGGTGATCGCCTTGCCGGTGCCTGCGGCGTTCCGGAAGCGCTCCAGGTCACTCTCAAGCCCTCGGGCTAGGAGGGGTTCGATGAGTTCCCAAGCTGCAGCATGCAGTTCGGCCGGCGACCGATGCTCGGGGTTTCCTTCGACCGCCCGGTCCACGAGGGTCGGATGGTGGTTCACGGACTGGTAGATGGGCAGGTAGTAGCCGACGCATGCCAGGACCAGCGGTTGTCGTGAACCGCCGAGCCGCTCGGTCACCGCCTGGTCGACGGCGCGGAGATAGCGCTCGAGTGCGGCCTTGTCGATCTCGGCCCCGGCGCCATGACCGTGGTATTGCGCCTCCCCGCCGGAGCTGTGGAACTGCAGTTGGCGTTCGGGATCTTCGTGAGCCAGCGCTTCGGCCATCGACCCGGGCACCAGGTCGGGCTCGAGCGGACCGATCGTGTAGCGAGTCGCCTCGAACAGGTGCAGAGCGTTCTGGCTGAGCGAGAGCACGAAGAAGGCCTCATCGTTCAGCAGCGGCAGCACGGGCCGAACCCGGAACGACGCCGCGACCGTGGCCTCCTCCGTCAAACGCAACGGCACCCGGAACCTCCGGAAAAGGCCCGGTGCGGTAAAGACCGCCAGCCCGTCGGCCTGGTGCTGCCAGAACGACGCGTCATCCGCCAAACGTCGGGGCGGGGCCAGGAGATCCTCGATGATGGCCTTGGGGACATCGCTCTTGTGCAGGTCACGGGACGCAGTACCGATCAGATT
>DATKXO010000279.1:0-18216 GCA_035528995.1 Phycisphaerae bacterium
GCGCGTAGCCGACGCCACCGGAGGCCGCGACGCCGACAAGAAAAGGGCCACGGGCACGAGACGCGCACGGGCTAGCACTCGCCGGAAACGCCGGCGCCCGATCCAAAGGAGGTGACACGGACGAATCCGTCCCATGACACATTTGAATAAGGGGCACTGGTGCCTACCGGGCACCGGTCAATACCCGGGAACGGGTGAATAAGGGACCGCGCTCGATACCGATCGCGCCCCGACGCGCACGCCCGCACGGAACCCGGTAGCAAACGGGTGTAGCGACGCGAACCCACCAACGCACGGGCCACATCTCGGTGGGCTCTGCCATCTCGGCCGTTGATGCAGTTTGTGGTTGATGAACTGCTCGGGCTTATTCCTCTTTCCGCTCCAGCGCCGCCCTGACCTCCGGCCGAAGGTCGATGCCCAGTTCGGCCAGTTGCTTGTCGTCCACCGGCCCGGGCGCGTCGGTCAGCGGGCAGACCGCCCGCTGCGTCTTGGGGAACGCGATCACGTCGCGAAGCGAGCTGGCACCGGCCAGCACCATCACCCACCGGTCCAGGCCGAAGGCGATCCCGCCGTGCGGCGGGGCGCCGAAGCGCAGGGCCTCCAGCAGGTGCTGGAACTTCAACCGGGCCTCCTGCTCGCCGATCCCCAGCGTGCGGAAGACTTTCTCCTGCACGTCACGGCGATGGATACGAATGCTCCCACCGGCCATCTCGGTCCCGTTGAGCACCAGGTCGTAGGCCTTGGCCCGCACCTTGCCCGGGTCGCTGTCCAGCAGCGGAAGGTCCTCGTCCCGCGGCGAGGTGAACGGATGGTGCGTGCTGAAAAAGCGCCCCTCCTGCTCGTCCCACTGCACCAAGGGGAAGTCCACCACCCAGAGCAGGTTCCACTTGCCCTCGGGAATCAGGTCCAGGATTTCGGCCAGCCGTCGCCGCGTGTAGTCCAGGTACTTGCACACGTCGGCGAACTTGCCCGCCGCAAAGAAGATGGCATCGCCCGGCTTGGCCCCGATCTTCTCGCACAGCGGCCCGCAGACCGGCTGTAAAAACCTGGCCGACCCCGTGGCCAGCTCCATCCCCCCGTCCTTGGCCACCACTTTGGTCAGCGGCAGCCCGCCCGCCCCGATGCCCTTGACCTCCTCGGCCAGCCCGTCGGTCACCTTGCGGGTCAGCTTCTCACCCCCGGGTGCCATGATGCACTTGACCACGCCGCCGGCCTCGACCGCCTCGGTGAACACTTTGAATTCGGTCTGCCCGGCGATGTCGGTAATGTCCTGCAGCTCGAGCCCGAAGCGCGTGTCCGGCCGGTCGATCCCGTAGCGCTCCAGCGCCTCGGTCTCGCTTATGCGCGGAAACGGCGTGGTCACGTCCACGCCGATGCCCTTTTTGAAAATGTCCACCACGCAGCCCTCGACCATGGCCATGACGTCGTCGGCCTGCACGAAGGACATCTCCAGGTCGAGCTGGGTGAACTCCGGCTGTCGGTCGGCCCGCAGGTCCTCGTCGCGGAAGCAGCGCACGATCTGGGCGTAGCGGTCGAACCCGGCCACCATGAAGAGCTGTTTGAAGATCTGCGGCGACTGCGGCAGGGCATAAAAAGTCCCCGGCTTGACCCGCGAGGGCACCAGGTAATCCCGGGCCCCCTCCGGCGTCGACTTGGTCATGAACGGCGTCTCGATCTCGATGAAGCCGTTGGCGTCGAAGTAGTCGCGGATGGCCTTGCTGATGCGGTGCCGCAGCCAGAAGATCTTCTGCACGCTGGGCCGGCGCAGGTCCAGGTACCGGTAGCGCAGCCGCCGCTCCTCGGCCGCCGCCTCCTCGATGTCGTCCATGTCCAGCGGCGGCGTGTCGGCCTTGGCCAACACGTCAATCTCGTTCACGCTGACCTCGATCTCGCCGGTCGGCAGTTTCGGATTGATGTTCGACCCGCGCAGGCCCACCGTCCCGCGGATGGCGATCACGTCCTCGCCGCGCAGCGTCTGGGCCACTTCGTGCGCCTGCGGGTCCGTCTGGGAATCGAACTGAAGCTGGGTCAACCCATCCGTATCGCGAAGGTCGATGAACACCATCCCCCCGTGGTCCCGACGGGCGTGGACCCAGCCCACCAGAAGCACCTTCTGCCCCGCGTGCTCGGCCCGCAGTTCCCCGTTGCGATGCGTCCGCTTGTTGTATGGAATGGCCACGGTCAAACCTCCGCTAAGTTGTCCGTCGGGTCGATGCTTGTATGTCGGAAACAGGCAAAAGGCAATCCAGCCGCAAGGTTTTTGAACGGGACCACCCCATCCCCGGCCACGACTCCACCCCGAGCCGCGACCGTCATGGAGCGGACACGCGCCCCATGCATACCGCGCGCCCGCCCGAACGACCGAGCCTGGGATCAGTTGCAGGTGTGCAGGTCTGCAGCTTTACGGCGGTGGGATCACTTCGATGTCCTCCACGCCGTTGAGGTCCCAGTCGACGGCCAGCTTCTCACGGAGCCGCGTCTGCCAGTCGGCGTGCAGGTCCTGGTACAGGAAGTTCGTGCCCCCGTAGTGGCGGTCGCTGAAGCGGTTGCCGTTCTGACCGGTGGTGCCCGCCTCGTTTGCCTCTCCCGGACCGATGTAGCTGGTCGGGTTGAGCGCGTCCCCGCAGGAGCCGCCGCGCTCCGATGTCTCGTTCGAGTCGCCCAGCAGCGGCAATCGCGGCCGAATGCTCGACCGCGAGACGGAAGCGAACGGGTCCGGCTGAGTCGTTTCACCGAACGTGCCGTCCTCCTCGAGGCTGTACGTCCCCGCCGCCCAGGACGGCAGATAGACGCGGTAGTGCCCGCTGTTCACGCCCTTGTAGTTCGAGGCCTTGCACAGAAAGTACTCCTCCCACTTCTCGCCCTCGACGTTCCGCATCACCGGGAAGTGGCACTGAACGTCCACCTTCTCCCTGTAGATGTAGGCGAACAGCAGTTCGGCCCAGCCGTAGAGTTCCGGCGGGTCGTTGGGCCTGGCCGGGTCCGTCATATACCAGTGCGCCGGCGGCAGTTGGTCGCCGTAGATGTTCTCGTAGCCGGCCAGGGCGTTGGCGAAGTCCTTGAGCCGGGCCAGGCAGTGCACCCCCTTGGCCTGGTCCCGAGCCCGCGTCAGCGACGGCATCCGAATAGAGATCAGCCGGCTGATGATGGCCACTACGGTCAACAGCTCGATCAGCGTAAACGCCCGAGCCGACCGACGGACTGGAGGGATACCCATGACTGAAATCCTCGGCAGGAGGCGCGCCGCGCCGTCGCGGCGCACACGGTTGGGAGGCCCGGCGGGCCTGCTTTCAATCGTAGCACGCCGACAAACCCGAATCAAAAACGGCTTCCGGCGCGCCGAAGGACCGCGACCGCTTCGCTCGCCGGCCGCCCGTCCCGCCATCCCAGCGACTTTACGGCGACGGTGCCGAAACCAGCCGCCACACCGCCTCGTGCGGCGGGCCTGGGAACTCGCAGCCAGCCCCCGCGAGCACCACTGCGGCCGCCGTAAGCACCTTCGCCACAATATGTTGTGTGCGCGACGCGACCGACGCCTGTATCGTGCCCGTGCGTCGAAAACCCTTACTGAATGATGGACGCGTCGCCCAGCCCTACCGGCCGTTACGCAGGGCTCGGCGCAGCAACCCGGGATGATCAGAATTCGTCGGGCAGGTTGATCTGGTGCCCGTTCTGATGGGCGTTGTAGGCCAGGTCGTAGGCCTGGCGGTATTGCCCGGCCACCACTTTCCAGCAGACCACCTCATCCAGGTAGCGCCTCAGATTGTTCCCCAGGCGCAGGCGCAGGTCCTGGTCGCAGGCCAGTTCGATCACCTTGTCGCGCAGCATCCGCTTGTTGGTGAACAGCAACCCGCCTTCGTTCTCCAGTGTCTGGGCGGTCAGCCCTTCCACCGGGGCCGACGTGATGTACGGCTTGTTCAACGCGATGATCCGGGCCAGCGTCCCCGACTGCGTCTCGTCGATCGAGGGCAGCACGATGAAATCGCAGACCGCCATCACCTTGTAGTAGATCTCGCCCCGAGGGATGAACTCGTAGAAGTGAGCCAGGCCCTTGTTCTGCAACACCTCGAGCGAGTTGACGTACCTGTCGTAATCCGGCTTGTGCGCCGGGTCGCGCATCGACCCGGCCGCCAGAAGATCCCACGCCACGCCCGTCCGTCGCAGGATCTCCGTCCGGATGTCCTCCCACATCGAGGTCAGCAGGTCCCATCGCTTGTTGTTCTGAATCCAGCCCACCAGCCCCACCAGGTGCGTTGAGAGGCCGTTCGCCCGATCCAGCCCCAGTTCCCTGCGCAGGCGTGGAATCTCGTGCATGCCCCAGCGGTAGTCGCTACGGGCCCCGTGCGGGACGACCATGATGTTCCGCGGCACTTGCCAGCCGCGGGTGGTAAACGTCCACTCCAGCCGCCACTTCTGATAGTGGCATTTGAACAGCACCACGTCGGCCGCGTCGGCCATCTTACGGATGAACTCCGCCTCCGGGTTCCGCAGGCGTCCGTGGACCGTGTGCGGCTCCACCACCGTGGGCCAGTCGCTCAGTTGACCGAGCAGACTCAGGAAGCCCGCGTTGCCGTCCCCGACGCCCCGTTCGTCCCGATACTCGTACAGCCCGTACTCGTGCTCGAGGTGAATGGCGTAGGGGTCCAGCTCGCGGATCTTGTCCACCACCGGCTTGGGCCAGTCCCGCCGGGACATGTCGATCAGCGGGAAGACGCCCTGGCCCGCTCCGTCGCTGTGGCTGATCACCAGCACCTCGCGGTCGGGGTTGGCCCGCTGCACGAATTCCCGGGCCTCCTCGCAGAAGGTGGCGATGCCGCACAGCCGCGGCGGATAACTGGAGATCATCACGATCGGAGCAGCCATACTCTTATCCTCGCCCGTCGCCGGGACGCGGAACTCTATACCTCATCCTTCGGCAAGTCGAGCGCCGCAGTCCGCCTCCCGGGCATAGCCTCGACATTGCGGGGATCGACGGAGGGACAATGGCCGGCACCGTGGCCGAACCGGCGTCTACGAACAAACCCGACGTCACAGGCGCCGGCGACGGCGGGGGCGGAACTTGCTGCCCAGTGTCCTGGGTGGGGTCGTCTTGGGAAGGTCCGAGTCGGAGCCGGCCGGCGAGAACACCGGCTCGCGATAACGCGATGATCCCTGGTCTTCCGGAGCCGCGATCTCCGGACGCGAAGGCGCCTCGCTGGCAACGAACCCTTCGAACTCCTTCCGGGTGAGCTGCTTGTTGATCAGCTTCTCGATCTCGGTCAGCTCCTTGCCCTCATCGGGGGTGACGAAGGTGACCGCCCGTCCGCACGCCCCCATCCGGGCGGTCCGCCCGATCCGGTGCACGTACCCCTGCGGGTCCTGCGGCGTGTCGTAATTGATGATGTGGCTGATGGCCGACACGTCGATCCCGCGGGCCGCCAGGTCGGTGGCCACCAGTACCTGCATCTGGTGACGCCGAAACCGATCCATGACCCGCTCGCGGCGCCCCTGCACCAGGTCCCCGTGAATCTCCCGGGCCTCGATCTGGTCCCGGTGCAGCTTCTTGGCCAGCTTGCGCACGCCGTGCTTGGTGTTGCAGAAGATGATGGCCAGCTTGGGCTGCTCCTGGGCCATGACCAGCCTCAGCATGCGGTATTTGTCGACCGGCGTCACCGACACGTAGTACTGCTCCACCTCGTCCACGGTCAGCGTGTCCTGCGAGACGTTGGCCTCCAGCGGATCCGTCATGAACTGCCGGGCCAGCCGATTGACCTCCTCCTCGATGGTGGCCGACACCAGGATGGTCTGATGCTCGCCCTTGATCTGCGACAGGATGGCCTTGATGTCGTCCCGGAAGCCGATATCCAGCATCCGGTCCACTTCATCCAGAATGATCACACGCAGGTGATCGAAGTTGATCGCCCGCCGGCGGAGCAGGTCCAGCAACCGCCCGGGCGTGCCGACCAGCACGTCCTGCCGGCGGCCCAACAGGTGAAGCTGAAGGGCGATCTTCTGTCCGCCGTACACAGGGATGCATTTGAGCCGGGTGAACTCGGCCAGCCGGCGGACCTCCGCCGCCACCTGCACCGCCAACTCCCGCGTGGGCGTCACGCAGAGGGCCTGCAGCTCGGGGCACTCGTCGAGCCGCTGAAGGGTCGGCAGCGCGAAGGCGGCCGTCTTGCCCGTCCCGGTGCGGGCCTGTCCCAGGATGTCCCGGCCCTGCAGCGCCGGCGGGATCATCGCCCGCTGGATGTCCGTCGGCTTGACGAACTGCATCTTCTGCAGCGCCTTGAGGAATCGAACCTCGATTCCCAGGTCGGCAAACGCTTGGGGTAATCCGGGGTGCGGCTTCATGAATCGCGCACGGTTGGTCTGTGGATGTTCACGTCGCCCCGAACATAGCACACTTGGGCCTGTCTGTAAACCGGCAAATGAGGCCGCATGGGCTAGAGGGTCCGTGACGCTTCCGGCGGCATTCGGTTTCGGGTGCCACGGGCGGCTTGTCCGCCCGTGCGGTCTCTCGGGTGGGCGCGTGGGAGACACACACTGGCAGGCAAGCTGCCAGTGCCACCCGCCCGCTTCCGCCGCCCCTTCCAGGAGGGGCTCCCCTTCGTATTGGCACTGCCGACCCAGGGCTCGCTTCGCATCGCCCTGGGCTGTATTCCCTCGTCCGCTCCGCGGACTTTCAACTGTGTGGGCCCGCCTGAAGTGTCATGCACCCTGGGCTAGATGTCCGCCCGCTGCCGCTTCCGGTAGTAGTGCACCGGAACGTCGGCCACGTACCCGCCACGCTCGAAAAGGGCCACTGACGCTTCGTTCCCCTCCTCAATCAGGCCGGCAATGATCTCGATCCCGCACTCCTCCAGGGCCCGCTCGCAAGCCCGAAGCAGCCGCAGGCCCAGCCCACGCCGGCGGTAGTCCGGGTGAACGGCCAGACGGTTGATCCAGCCCTTGCGGTGGTCGTGCGTGCCCAGCACCACACCGATCAGCCGCCCCTCCGCCTCGGCCCCCAGATACGTGCTCGCGAAATGCTCCACCTGGGCGACGAAGGCGTCCTGCGCCTCGCGGCCGGCGAGCCTGACCTCCAGGCCGGCCGCCCGCCAGACGCCGCACACGCCCTCGTAATCGCCGGCCCTCAAAGGCCGAATGGTGATGTCCGCGCCGGGCTCAGTCACTTCCAACCCGAGTAGTAGAAATACAGCGCCAGGATCTGGCACGAGTTGAACAGCCCGTGCCCGATGATCGCGGGCAACAGGGACTTGCGCCAGATCGTGAAAACGGACAAGGCCACTCCAACCGCGAACAGCGGTATCACCACAACGGGTTCCTGGTCTCCCATGTGCGGCAAGGCGAACAGCAAGCTCGTCACCGGGACCGCCGCCCACCACGATCGCAGAACCCGCCGAAAACGTGTCAGCAGAAAGCCGCGAAACACCACCTCTTCGTACACACCGGCCACGATCAGCAGGCTCACCAGCACGGCCGGGTGCAGACGCGGCAGCATCCTGGCGATGGCTTCCGGGTTGCCGGTGAGCTGGGCGAAGCCCGCCGGCCAAACCAGCTTGATGATCAGCGCGCTCAGCAGAAACGCCAGAAACGCCGAAAGCGCCGCCAACAGCCCGATCGGCACATCCACCAGCAGACGACCCCGAACCCAGCCGATCGACGCGGCACGCTGACCGCGCCACCTCAGGATCAGCGCCACCACGACGATCCAGGCCGCCCCCTGAACCGGCAGCAGCGCCACCGTCAGAACCCGCTCGTCAACCTTGCCGTGCAGAAAGTACACGGCGTTGCCCAGCACCACCAGCAGCGCGATGGCCAGCAGAATCCCAACCAGGAACAGGCCCAGGTCCTGCCACACAGCGCCGCTCCTCGTCCCGGGCAGGTGCATCGCACCCGGCGCTGGTTCGCCGGCTCCGCCCGGCACGAGCGGACCATCCAACGTCACCGGCCTGGCCACCGGAACGGCGCTCGGCGGCGCTTCCCTGTGCCCTTGCCAGTCATGACCGTCGCTGCTCATGGGCAATCCCGTTCTGCGGGAGGTCCCGACGCACGACGCCCGGCCCGGTCGCCTCTTGAGAGCCTGACCCGGACGGCGGCACGGGCCTCGCGCCCCCTCAGTCGTCGGCGGATAAGCCGGTCCCGCCCAGGTCTTGCAGGTAGGTTTTCAGTCAGCTCAGCAGCTTTGCCAGGGTCTCGCCGATGGCGGCCGGTGAATCCGTCACGTCCACGCCCGCCTCACGAAGGGCGGCTACCTTCGAAGCCGCCGTCCCCTCGCCCCCGCTGATGATCGCTCCGGCGTGACCCATCCGCTTGCCCGGCGGCGCCGTCATCCCGGCGATGAACGCCACCACCGGCTTGCTCACGTGGCGCTCGATGTACTGGGCCGCCGTCTCCTCATCCGATCCGCCGATCTCGCCGATCAGGATCATCGCGTCCGTGTCCTCGTCCTGCTCGAACAACTCCAGCAGCTCGACGAAGTTCAGCCCCTTGACCGGGTCACCTCCGATGCCGATGCACGTCGATTGCGAGATGCCCCGCGTCGTGCACTGCCACACCGCTTCGTAGGTCAGCGTCCCGCTGCGCGAGATCACCCCTACGTTCTTGCTCTTGTCCTGCGGCGGTCGATGGATGTAGCCCGGCATGATCCCGATCTTGCACTCCCCGGGCGTTATGATCCCGGGGCAGTTCGGCCCCACCATCAGCGTGCCCCGGTCGTCCAGGTACTTGCGGACCCGCACCATGTCCAGCGCCGGGATGCCCTCCGTGATGGTCACGACCAGCGAAGCGCCGGCCTCGGCCCCCTCCATGATCGCATCCGCCGCGAACGCCGGCGGTACGAAAACCAGCGTCACGTCCGCACCCGTCGCCGCGAACGCATCGCGGCAGTTGTTGAACACCGGCAGGCCGTGCTCCGATCTCGTCCCGCCCTTGCCCGGTGACACGCCGCCCACGATCTGCGTGCCGTATTCGATACACTGGGCCACGTGGAACGCGCCGGCCTTGCCGGTGATGCCCTGACAAATGACCTTGGTATCCTTGTCGACCAGAATGCTCATCGGTGCTGATCCTCCCTCGGGCGTCCAGGGGCTCCGCGGGCGGGCGGCTGTCGGCCCACCGCTGCTGTACAACCCCCGCACCATAGCATGAATCGGGCTCCAAAGCGCCACCCGCACGCCCGCCTCCCAACCGCGGCGCAGCCCCGACCCCCGGTCCTCGCGTCCGCTACGCCCAGCCCCAGGCTCGTGGACAAGACCGACCGCGCAGCAGCGCCCGCCCGCTTCCGGCCGCCCACGAGGCATCCCCAGACGGGACACGCTCCTCACGATGGCGGCCCACCCGCCGGCTCGGATCCCCGCCCAACGCCGACGACCTCACATTGACGTTGCGGCGGCGACGGCCTAACCTAGTGCATCTGTCGGGCATGCGGGATGGATCCCGTTTACCCAGGCGCCGAAAGGCGCGCTCGGATGCGACACACCGCCGCCGATATCGGTGGGATGCGGTGAAGGAGTACGCGGCCATGACGGCTGGACTGCATCGGAACGGATTCCTCTGGATGGGAGCATTGCTGATCGCCGGACTCGCGACAGGCTGTGATCCGTCGGCCTCGGGAAAGCACGACGTTCGTCTGATCGCGTCGTCCAGACCCTACGAGCCGGACATCCCCATCCCGGCCGGCTTCAGGCTGATGGACATCGCGTCGGAAGACCGCTCCACCGGCGTGTCACGACTGTATTTGCGACACCTCTACACCGGAAAGGCCGACAAGTACGCCGTACGAAACTTCTATCGGGAGCAGATGCCACTGGTCCGCTGGACCTTGGTCAGTGCCGGGACCGTTCGCGGGGTCTACAGCCTGCGGTTTGAAAAGGGCAACGAGTCGTGCGATATCGAGATCCGCGACGCGGAACAAGGCTTGCAGCGTCACGTCCAGGTCCAGGTCCTCGTCTCCCAACAACAGCGCGGGGCCGGCACCGCTGATGCCCGGGCCCAAGGAAACAGAAGATGAAAGCAGGTCGAAGACAGGAACTGAAAACCAACGAACTCGCCCAGACCCTCGAGGAGCTGCGCGATTTCTTCCGCAACTACGGCAACTACGTTGTAGGGGCCATCGTGGTCGTGGGGGCGGCGGTCCTGGTCTGGTTCTATTTGCAGTACACCGCCCGCGAGGGCCTGGCCGACGCCCAGCGACAGGCCCGGGCCTTGCCCTACGACACCGACGCCGATGTCCGCAGCTCCGGCAAGAAACTACAGGAACTCGCCGCCGGCTTCGAGGACGAACTCTTCCTGGTCCAGACCCTCCAGAGTCGGGCCCTCATGGCCATGAGCCGGGCACGCGTCGCCGAGGACGGAACGCCCGCCCCCGAGTTCCTCGACCTGGCCGCCGAGGCCTACGAGGAGTTGCTCCAACGCGTCCCGCATCGCACCCTCGAGAAGGGAGCCGCCCTCTTCGGGCTGGCCACCGTCGAGGCCGACCGCTTCGTCCTCGATCGCGATCCGTCCCATAAGGATAATGCCCGGCAGTACCTCGAGCGCATCCGCGACGCCGCCGAGTTCAACGGCACCCCTCTCAAGGCCCGGGCACTCGAACAGTTGAACGCCCTCGACGACGTCTTCGTGATCGTCGCCCTGGCCGCCCCACTGCCGCCGCCCACCGCAACCCCGGTCCCGACCACCCCCGTCTCGCCGCCCGGCACCCCGCCGTTCGTGACGGTCACACCCGCCACGCCCGGGCAGGCCGACCCAACCGACGCGCAGGTGTCGCCCCGAGTGCACCCCGACGCCCCCAATGCTACGGTTCGTCAGCAAGGCGTCGAGGTGATTCCCCTCTCCAGAGACGAGGTCCCACCGGAGATCAGGCGGCTTACGCCACGCCCCCCGGAAGAGCCCGAGCCGACCGCCGACCAGTCCGAGGAAACGACCGTCGACGAGACTGCGGACGCTGCGGACACGCCGGAACAAAGCCCGCCTCCGACCGAGGACGACTCCGAAAACCAGCCGGAGTGATACCTGTCCCAGGATGAGTTGGCCGATTCACGAGCCGCGAACTACGAGCCGCGGGCGGAACCCGTCCCGACGGAGTCGGGAGCCCGCGCGGCCTTTGTCACAAGAGAAACGCCAACTCGTCGGGTACCCAATCGGCCGAAACGAACGGTAGACGGCGTCACAACGAGAAATCCGCGGACAGGCGATCCAGTGGACCGCCCTCCCGCGGATCGAGTTCGACGTGAACCGCTGCTAGAAACTCAACGCCTGTTGAAACAGACCGCCTACGATCCCGAAAATGCTGAAGAACAAGGCGAACATTACGGCCAAAAACGCGCTCATGATTGGTCAATCTCCTTGACGCACCCTCGTCTTTGCCGACCGGCGAGACCGAGCCGCTACCATCGACCGGGCGCAGCCTCGGCCGCCCCGGCGCACGACCACCGCGCCCGCCGGACGCGATCCCGTCAACTCTTATCGGCCGCCCGGCCCGTTTTGCTGTAGGGCCACCAACAGCCCGAGATCGAATTGTATGCTTTGGGCGAGGACTCGCCGTCTGGAGACACGGCCATGACCACAAGGACCCTTCGTGGGGTTCTGCTCGCCGTCGCCGTGCTGACCGTGCTCTTGCTGCCGGCCTGCACTCTGACCGTCGGGCAGCCCCTCCCACAGGAGGTCGGCCAGGCCATCACCCTGGCAGCAAGCTTGATGTAACCCGATCCCTCGGACGAGACGGCCGGGCCGGGCACACCAAGCCGTTGGCGTCACCGCCGCCGGCATTGCCACGCTCGGTGGACACGCGGCATCCACCAAATGGCCGCGGACGTCCTCCATCTGGGCCGACCACCCGCCGCAGCGACCCGGTCGCCGACCACCCGCCGCAGTGATCCGGTCACGGATATGTTCCACAGACTTACCCCGGACGAGAAGCGCGCAAAAAAAGCGGCCAAGAGCGTGGCTTGCTTGCTGTGCCCTTCAGAGTCTTCGGTGCTGACCGTTGGGATCGGACCCGTTACCGCCCCGCCCCATCCTCTCGTGGAATCGGCTACTCGCTCGGAGTTCTGCGCCCGGCCGGTACCGCGGCCATCGGTTCCGCGATCCCACTTCGCCTTTTGGCCGTTTCCCAGGCCCTGTGGTCTTCCCACACCAGGCGCTGACGAACCCGCTTCAAGAACTCGTCAATGACTCGCTTCGAGTTTCGCCTTCCTCCAGAGTCTTCCCCGGTCTCACCTAGCCAGCCGCGTCACCGTCGCGACGAAGCCGGCCACTCTCATGGGCTTTGCGTCCCTCCAGCACTTTCAGGGCTCGGGGATCCACTTGACGCGGGTTTGCCTCGCCCGCTACGGTCCGCCTTCAGGGTTTGGCTACCCTCTTGACGGTTTACTCCCCCCGGACCCGCGCCGGCCTTGTTTCATGCCGGCAGCGCTCCTGGGATTTCGCCCTTCGGAGCTTTTCCCTTCCGAAAGGTATCCCGGGCGTTTCCGCCCGCGATGAACCCACCTGCCGTTCCGCCTGCCGTTGTTCCCTCGGGCGAACCCTCAGGCCGGACCGGCAGGGCGCGGCTCCTGGGCTTTGACCCTTTCGGAAGTCCCTCGCCGCCCTCCACGCGGTTAACGCGAGCGCAGCCGGATGCTCCCTTGGGCTTTTCTCCCTTCCAGGGCCTGCTGCCGGGCGCCTTGCCTGTGCCTCTACACAGGCTCCTCTCACGTGCTTGGTGGCTGCCGCGGCGCTAACCGCACCAGCACCCGCACCTCAGAGTATCGCTCGACACCCGACTGGCCCGCCCCCTTCACCCGGACGAACCGGACGTTGGGGCCGGACAGCCCTCTTAGGGTTTCCGCACCGTTTCGGACCTGGCGTTCAAGCCGGTGGCGACCCGGGCTATGGGTTCACCTCGCAGACGGACCCCCGTTACCGAGGACCCTTGACTGCTCTTTGGGCTACCTGCCCGACTTTGCCGGAGCCGACAGGACCGAAGTGTGGTGCCAAGCAAACGCGACCTCTTGGCCACGGATGAAATATACTCGACGTTTCGGCCGAAGCAAGGCTTCGATGGCCGCCGGCCAAAACTCACAGGCGTTCTTTTCGAGGTTACGAGCGCCGCGCCACGCGCAAAGCCCGGCCCGGCCGGAACGTCCACGCCTTCAGTGAACCGTAAAGTTTTTGACGAAAACCCGCGTTTTTTTTCGGCGCGACTCGCGAACCGGACCGGACCCGACCGCTACGTACGTCCAGCAATGTCGACCGGCTCGCGCGTGTGCCGAGTCAGTCGTCCTGGCGAGGCGGGTCGGCGCCGGCGCACGGGAGCCAGCGACAAGAGGTCATCGCTGGTCAAGAAGATGGCCATGGACGGGGATTGTGATGGTTCCCCCGTCTTTGGATCGAACGTAGATGCTCAAGGTGAACTCGCCCGGGCCGGGCAGCTTGCGAGGATCGAGCAGGATGCCCAGTCTCGCGCTGGCCAACTGTTCAATCGTCAGGGCGGGATGGCCGCATCGTGCTTCCTCCAGACGGAACTGACCCTCTCGCAATGACCGCAGAGTCAGCACCCGCCTGAGCACGCCGCCGTCGGATGTGACGAAGCCAAAGGAGACGCTGGCAGGCAGGGCCGTGATGCCATCGCACACGTGCCCGGAGACCTCTATCGAGTGCGTGCCATCTGAGAATGCGTCGTAATCGACCTCGATTCTGCCTTCGAGCTCACCAGTTGGAAGGGGCGGCTCGAGTTCGTAGGTCACGGCGAAGACCACACCGCCCTCGACGGGGATACCGGGCTGCGCCACTTCACACTGCAGCGGGCCGACGGAACTCCGCACGGCGAGGATCCTCGGGGGCGGGGCCGGCGGGTACGCGGACAGCCTGACCCGGACGGCCCCTCGGCGTGATTCCCGGACATCGAGCGTGCCAAACGACAGAACGTCGGGGTACGTCTCGATATCCCTGATGACAAAGCAGCGGAAATCCAGCGGCACGGCCGGTGTGGTTGCGTCGTTGGACAACACGACGGCGCCGGACTCGAAGTCGCCTCGGCCCGACTCGATATCGACCGTGATGTCGAGGCGGCCTTTTTCGCCAGGGGCGTAGACTTGCTGGTCGATGCGAAAGCCGGTGCAGCCGCATCCCGGCTTAATCTCCTTGATCTCGAGAGGCTCGTCGCCCGTGTTCCGAAAGGAGTAGTCGGCATGGACGATGCGTTTCGAGTATTGCACCGGACCCAGGTCACGAGACGGCCTATCGAACTCGATCCGGGGCCCGGTGGTTGGACCATGGGCAACGGGGCCGGCGTCACGACGACCGTCGGCCCGGCGGTCGGTGTTCGCCATCTGGTGCAGAATCTGAGCGCCCTTCCGGATCCGCGCATCGGTCGAATCTCCGCCCACCACCACCGACCTCCCGGTCACGGAGTCGTGGACGAGATAGCCCTCCGGATACTCAATGCGAAAGTAGGCATCCGGGATATCTTCGTTGACTGCGATCTCGTGGGTGATCAATTCGGTGATCTCGCTGAGCACGAGGTCGTCGGAAACGCTGAGCCGGGGGTCCCGACTTTCTGCCTGCACGATGTCCACGTCGCCGTGGAAGGCCCGAAGCCGAGCGTGCGTGGGGTACCATGCGCCGCTGTCAGGATCGTTGTGCAGGCGCACCTGATCGAGGACTACCCGCTTGTAGGGGACGTAGTCTTCGTCCGGACCATAACGCATGCCGGCCTCATACTCGCTTTGAATGGCCTGACAGCCCCGTTGAGGATCGACGTCGACAGTCAGTACCACGCGGTAATACGGATCCATGGTGGAATGTGAGATGCGATACAGCTTGTGGCCGTCCAGCGCATGTACGCCCTCGAGTGAGGTCACCTCTGTCGGGACCATCTCTGCGGGCGTCTCCGATCCTGCTATTACGGTCCGGTTGACCTGGGCAGACTCGGGGCGGGCGCACTCCGGCCACTGCAGGCCCGGGTCCCAGAATCTGAGCAGGAAGTGATGCGGGAGAATCACTCCGTCAAAACTGTAGGTGCCGAGAATGCTGCCCTGCTTGTCCGCACTGATCGTCTTGTAGAGGCCTGCGTCGGTGCTGACGCGGAATTCGCTGACGAAGGTGCCGTCATCGGAGACCTCTCCGTTCTCGTAGGAGCGCAACGCGGTCCCCTTCTGGACGTAACGGTGGGATATCTCCTCTGCCCGCAATGGTCGGGGCAAACCGATCCGATAGCGCACCTCCTCCTCCGGAGCCGTATCCAGAGTCAACACGTTTCCGTTGTCGTCCCGGAGAGGTGTTCCGTCCCGGTCCAGCAGTTCCAGCGTGCCGGTCTCTTCGTTCCATCGTGCGTCGGGCGAAACCGGCGGATGGCCCGCGGCAATTTGCTCCTCGACGAGTTCCTTCCTCTGGTGGAAGATCTTGTTCGACAGGGCCAGGCCCTGGGGAGTCGGCGTCCTGCGGAAGGTATAGGTGACCCGGAGATTCTGGACCAGAGATAGATTGCGGTCGTATCCCTCGACCAGGTCGTTCACCGTGATCTCGGACGCGGGCTGCGCCTGGACGGCCGTCGTGCAGAGCAGGGCGATGCAGAGGGGCAGCAGGCGATGGGAGCCAGTGTGTAGACGGGCACCTGTGTTGGACATCGTACACCTCAGTTTCTGAAGAAGGCCGAGCGCCTCAACGCAAACGGCAAGCTCGTCTCCGCAGTAGCGCCTCGCCAGGTTCGCCAACGAAAGGCACAAGTGGCTGACAGCAGGGTACTCCTGACGCCAGTCGAGGGCGACTCAGGTACAATCACTGTATCCGCAAGCACCACTGGGCGTGAAGCAGAACCGGGTTCACCGGACTCCGAGCCGGCCGGGTTCATCACGCCGGCTATGGAGCACGAGCCGTCTTGCGTCCCCCAGAACCCTCACACGCTGCGCCTCCGGCGGCAGGCCGGCCGGAAGGAGCAACTTGGTTGACGAGTCCGCCACGAAGAACATTTCGTCCAGCGCCTGCCCCTCGACCGCGATCCGGGCGGCGCCGTTGTAGGCCGCCGGGGGCTCATTGTCGGCCCGCTTTGAGGCACTGATCGCGTTCATCGTGATCGGCCCGCTGGGTCCTCAGGGACCCAAGGTGTTTCTCCGTTGACTCTGGCAGCGCCGATCCGCACTCCGGGCAGCGTGTCGCCCCTTCCAACTGCGGGTAGTAGCAATTCGGGCAATGGCCGGGGATCGAGATTTTGACGCTGTACCGGTAAACGAGGCCTATGAGGAGAGTGAACAGCACGGCACCACACAGACCCAGACCTACAAACCGCACAAGGACGGCAAACCACGGGTCACCGAGGAAGATGAGTAGCCCGGCAGAGCTTATTAGTAGCAGCGCGGCGACGAACAGCGCCCCGTGCCACGCTCTCCACCCATCGTGGTGGATAGCCAAGTTGCAGTCGTCCAGGAAGTAATGCCCAGGCTGTGCATGGTGCGACGGCAGCAGTTTGCGCCACGTGGCCATCGGTACCCGTTGCCGATGGCCGCACAGCAGACAACGCACCCTTCGGCGCCCCGTCTTGACGATCGTTCCGCCACAGTTCTCGCAGGTCAACATACCAGGCATCCGTTGCAGTCGCAGGCCCACGTCCCAGGCGTGCAATTGTAAGGGCCGAACAGTCCGAGACGACTACAGATGATCAGCGCAGCAAGCGCGAGGACCAGGACCCCAAAGGCCAGCAAGACGGGATTGGCTAACATGCCCCCGCCAAGCGTGCCTCACAGCCGCTCCGCGCCATCCGGGCAGGTGATCAGGTACTCCAACGTGTAGGTGCCGCTGAGGGCCAGGCGGCCACCGGGCCACAGCCCGCCGTTGCCGAAACCGCGGAAGCTGAGAGTCGGGCCTGCAACGCCGCGGCTGTCGGTCCGCCGAAGGGGCTGAAGAGTTACCTCGGCATCCACGTTCGAGGCCGATGCAGGGCGGCGTTGGCTCACCATGACTGACTCTCAGGGCGCAGCTATGGGTTCACCAACATGCCAATATGTTGTACAGGGTGGCGAGTCCGTTGCCGGAGATGGCGATGCTCTGGATTGAACCGTCCGGGCCAATCGTGATTGACCAGGCAAGATCGAGATCCCCGAGGGCTGCGTAGATGCAAGAGATAAGCTTTCTCAGAGTCTGCATCTGCGCCCTCTGCATCTGCGTCGCGGGCACATCGGTGTTCGCTTCTTCCTGCTGGCCGATCGCATCGCCATCCTGCTTCTTGCTGGTGGTCCTGGTCTCGGAGGCCGATTCGATCTGGTCGATCTGGTCGAGCAACTCCGCGCGCTCAGAGACATGCACTACGCGACGTTGTGTCTGCAACCCGAAGGTAATCTTCATCTCGAAACGAACGTCGTCACCATCCGGGACGACCGACAGGACAACCCGGGCCTCAGGGGCGATCTTCTGCCATTCGGCCAACTGTTGCCGGTTGCCGGCGGCCAGGACGAGCAAGTCGTACGGTTTGTCGACCTGAACCCTGGGATTCTCACCCGACCCATCCCACTGCGCGGACTCGACGTGCAACTCCGTAAGCCGGGTAGACAGATATTCATGCAGCCCCTGGAGTTGCGGCGCGCCGCTGTACCAGATCAAGGACCTGGCCCCTTCCTTGAAAACGCCGGCGGCGCCCGGCGCGCCGGACTCGGGCTCAGCAGTCGGCTCCGGCGGCGATGCCGCCACAGCAACGCCGAGGCCAAAGACGGCCAGAACAGCGACCGCCAGAACGGCGGTCAACAGAAACTTGCTGCCGTTGGCGCTGATGGTCTGCGTACTGTGTGCTGTCATTGTGTTTACCTCCCGGCGCTTGATGAGAAAGGCGCCGTCTGCGCGGGCCCCGACAACCCGCTGGCCGGAAGTGATCTATTAATTATCGGCCCCACTGGGCGATTTGTCAAGGAAGGAACCAGGAAACGAAATGGAAGCCCACACGACCCTACGCAACATCGGGCAACGTGGGGACCCAGTCCAAGCCGTTGGTGCCGACCCGGGCGTCGAGCGGACCGGCCGCCCGCGGGCGTGGGGCGGTCTTCCGGGTGTGTGACGGTTCAGGTGGGTGCCACCGGCAGCTTGCCTGCCAGATGTCTGTGCTCGACGCGCCCACCCGAGAGACCACACGGGCGGACAAGCCGAGGCTGTCCGACAATTGACGAGCGTAAAATAGTAGCCTCCATATGGTTATGTGAAGCGAACAACTAGCACATAGCCAGCATGGAGGCTTGGGATGCCAGACAGTGCCACGGAGGGCACGATTCT
>DATKXO010000280.1:0-4136 GCA_035528995.1 Phycisphaerae bacterium
GCGCGTAGCCGACGCCACCGGAGGCCGCGACGCCGACAAGAAAAGGGCCACGGGCACGAGACGCGCACGGGCTAGCACTCGCCGGAAACGCCGGCGCCCGATCCAAAGGAGGTGACACGGACGAATCCGTCCCATGACACAACTGAATAAAGGGCACGAGTGCCTACCCGGGAACGGGTGAATAAGGGGCCCGCGATCAACACCGACCACGCGCCGACGCGCGTGTCAGGGATCGGTGGGGCAGGTCACCGACCCGCAGTCTGTCCCCGTGCCCATGTAGGTCGCGCCGGCCGCGGCGCAGTTGTCCTGGCTCCATTGCGTGCAGAACCCCGTGTCGAAGCAGCACGCGCCATCGCAGACGGCCGTGGCACAGGTCGAGCCGTCACCCTGATACAGGCCGTCGGTGGTGCAGTCTTCCACCGGGCCGTCGGTGCACGTGGCGTCGCTGTAACAGCAGGCCCCGACGTGCAGAATCTCGCCGCTGAAGCCGACCGCCACGTCGGCGAAGTCGGCCAGGTCAACGTCTGCGTCGCCGTCCATGTCCGCGCACAGACACCCGTCGGGCACGCCGCCCGCCGGCCCGGTCAGGCAGACGTCGAACAGGTCGTAGTCGTCCAGGTCCACGTCGAAGTCGCCGTCCAGGTCGCCGTTGCCGCTGGCGTGCAGCGTGAACGTCTGCATCCCGTTACCGACGCCGTTGGTGGCCCGAATGGTGATCGTGTACGGCTGGTCCGACGGAACGGGATCAAGCCACGAGACCACGCCGGTATCGTGATCGATGGTCATGCCCGCCGGGCCGACGTCCAGCGACCAGTTGATGATCGGCTCCATGCAGTCCGGTGAGGTGATCTGCGGTGTCGGCCCGGTGTAGGGGATGCCGCACGCGGCCTGCTCGTTGCCGATGGTCGCGATCTGCGGTGGTGCCTCGGAGACGCCCAGGAACAGAATCTGCGTGGATGAGCCGGTGCTGTTGGTCGCCCGGATGTAGATGACGTACTGGAACTCGGACCGGACCGGGCTGGGCCAGGACACAACGCCGCTGTTCGGGTCGATGGTCATGCCCGGCTCGGGATTGTCGATGCTCCAGGTGATGGGGTTCATGTTCAGCGGGTGCGTGACCGTCGGCGTCGGCCCGGTGTAGGGCACCTCACAGGGGATGATCTCCTGAACCAGTTGGTTGATGACCGGCACCAGCCGGTTGATGGTCAACGGCTGGCAATACAGGGCGTGGTTGTTGTCCTCGTACTCCTCGAGCACCTCGTCCAGGTCGTCCAGGATCGAACCGAGGTAATAGTCGCCCGCAGCGATGTCCGCCGGCATGTCGATATCGACGTCGAACTCGAATGCGTCCTCGAAGGCCAGGTCCCAGCGCAGCTCGCCCAGGTACAGGTCATCCGTGCCGATGACGTCGTCGGTGGACAGGTAGAACCCCTGCCGGACGTAGACCTCGTTGGTCGTGCCGAAGTTCTCGATGACGCTCCGGGCCGTAACGGTTGCGGCCGGGTCCGCGTCCGGCGGATCGAAGTAGACCGGTATCACCTGCCCCATGATGGGTCCGGTGGTGTAGCCGGCGTTGGCCAGATCGACCACCGGTGGCTCGGACGGCCCCGAATGCGGGTATAGCCAGCGCAGGCCGTTCCGGTCGTCGGTGTGCAGCTCGATGATGTTGTTCTGGCCTACAGGTCCGCCGGTGGGATAGCGCGGATTCATGGTGGCGATGAACCAGGGCGTGCCCGGCGGCTCGGTGCCGATCGGGTCGTCACCCAGCCCCAGCCCGTGCCCCAACTCGTGCGTGGCCACCAGCAGGAACGAGAACCCGTTCCCGCCCAACGGGTTGGTGGTCATGTCGCAGTCCGGGTTCGGATCGAAGTGCCAGCCTACGCCCTCCGGCAAGTCGCTGAACAGGATGTCCGTGTCGAACCACTGGGCCCCGTCGTTGACCAGGTAGGTCACGGCGAGCACACCCGGGTCCAGCGAGGAGGTCGGCACGGCCACCGTGTCGCTGTAGCCGTCGAAGTGGTCGATGGGGTAATCCTGGTCCAGGCGGAAGTAGAAGTATTCGAAGTCGGCCGACGGCACCAGGTTCCACAGGCCCATGGCCGCCAGGACGTGCAGATCCGGGTCGCTCCCCTCGGGGAACGTGGTAGGGGACAGGCAGCGGGTGGCCTGTCCGCCGGCCCAGACGACGTTGACGCCTCCGTATTGGAAGTATGAAAACCCGTCGGCCCGATCGCTTGCGAGCCATGCGCTGCCCGCCAGGGCCAGCAGCGCGATCAGATACCTGCGTACCTGTGTCACGGCGTGGCTCCTCGACGGTCATGTTCGGACCCGCGAGGCCGCGCCTGCGTTTCGCCGGGTTGCGCCGCTTCGCGCACTGGAGCGATGCGGCCCGCGTCGTCCCACGCCCCGACCGGTGTGCCCGTGCTGCGAATCAGCGGCACGGCCTTCAGTGAAACCGGCGCGGGGCGACCGGCCGGCTCGGTCAGATGGTGGTCCGTACTGGCGTCGATCACCGGTTGCACCCGGTCTACAAAGTCGCCGAGCGTCATCGCCCGTTCCACATCCACCGGCGCCGGTTCGGCCTTGACGCGAACGTTGACCTGCCCGACCGGATGATGATGTCCCGACCGGCGACGGGTGCCGCCGACCTTGACGAATCCTTCGGTGTCGATGCCGGTGACCGGCGACAGCCGTTCACTGTAGACGCGCTGGATGCCCTGGTCGTCGGCCGCGATCCGGAACGCCCCCTGCGTGATCCCTACTACCGGGAACGTTTTGTACGTCGGCAGCAGGAACAGCAGCCATCGATCTCCGACCGCGAACGTCGGCGCGCAACAGACTCGCATCTGCATATCACCCATCGTTCCGCCGGGAACGACGAGTCTGAATTCGGTCGTGGAGGTGGCCAGCGCCCCTTTGAGATACTGCACCGCTTCGAGCGTGATCTCCGACTCGATCCGCCGCGGATCATCCGCCCAGTAGCAGCGAACGTCGGTGACGGTCCCGAGCAGGACTTGTCCGGCGTGGTTCGCCAGGGTCTCGACGTTCATGGGAACAACGGTGCCGGCCTGTGCGACGGCCACCGATGCGACGACGGCCGCACCGGCCGCCGCGATCACCAAACGGAATCGGCTGCCCTGATGTGTCGTCATAGACGCGTCTCGCTCTCGACGGACAGCCCGGTTCGACAACCCGACTGTGCTGGGCGGGATGTCCCCTCCGCGACCATGCGCGTTCACACGCACCCCGGCGTTTTGCCGCACTGGTTTGTTCCGATAGGCTGCGGGAGAGTGCGTACTTGCCGCCGGGCACACTGTTCCACTGCATCGTACCCAGTGGCGTCGGCGTGGTCAATATCGTCCGCTAATAGCGTGCCGCGAGTCGTTGGCGACACCTTCAATGCCTGACTTTGTCACCGACCGTCAGCAGGGCTTCCTGTTGCAACGGGTCCGGCACGCCGGCCGTCGCGAACGCGCTCTGCCGCACCCTGCAACCCGGGCAGGTTCCGCACGGTGGTGCGTCGCGATGACAGGACCAGGTGAGTTCGAAGGGAACCTGCAGGTGCCGGCCGAGCTTGACCACCTCGGTGGGTTGCAGGTCGATCAGAGGTGTTTCCAATCGGATGGGTCGCACGGCCGGCAGCGCGGCTTCGAGCAGAATCGAGAAGGCGTGAAACACCTGGCGCGGATTCACCGTGCGCTCCTGTGACAGCAGGGTGGCCTGCGGGCTGGGCATCGCGGCGGCGTGCCCCGACACCAGCACGGCCGCACCGACCGCTGCGGCGAATTCCGCGCCGACCGCCAGCATCGTGGTCATCAACCCGTTCACGTCGCCGGGTGGGTGGGGGATGGGCGACGGGGCCTGCTCGCGACGCTCCGGCTCTCCGTCGCCGGCCGCCGCGATCTGGGCGACGTGGGTCAGGTCGAGCACCTGAAGCGGCGCCCCCAGTGCTTTGGCCACGGCGGATGCGGCCAGGCGCTCGGACTTGGCCGATGCCCGTCCGTAGTCCAGATACACCGGGTAGATCGCCGTGTCCTCGCGACTGCGGAACGCGGCCACCGCGCTGCCCACCCCACCGCTAAGCAAGACTACCGCCGACTCCATGACCTGTACTCCAAGGGCCCCCGCTTCCGGCA
>DATKXO010000281.1:0-6920 GCA_035528995.1 Phycisphaerae bacterium
GTCGCGGGGATGGCCGTGAGTGTGGTGCTTACCGGCAAGACCTGGCGGGTCAACTGGTACCGGATCTCGCCCACCTGGCTGGCGCTGGGGCTGGTCGGCTTGCTTCTTGCGGGATGGGCCTACAAAATCACCGCTGGCGTCCTGGACGGGACCCTGCCGGCGAGGTGATCGGTCGGCGGGCAGGAACGCCAGGTTGTGGTGAACGATCCGACGCGCGGCCTCCGACGCTCAGGGAGCGATCGGCGCACTGCGAAGACTACTAGATCCTGCGAGTGGAACACATGAGACCAGCAAGCCTCCGATGGATCGTGCTCGGCACGGCTGTTCTGATTGCGGGCTGCAACTGGCTCATCCCGCTCGTCTTCCTGCATCCGGGCACGAAGAAGGTCCCGCCGGAGTTCGCCAAGCTCGAGGGCCGGACGGTGGCGGTCATGGTCTGGGCCGAGCCGGAGACCCTCTACGACTATCCCTACGTGCGCCTGGAGCTGGCCAGCTACGTCGGCGACAAACTCCGGGCCCACGTGAAGGATGTCCAGCTCACGGACAACCGGAAGGTGGAGGACTTCATTCAGGACAGCCCCCAGGCCGCCCTCGACCCCCAGCGAGTCGGAGGGGAACTCGGCGCCGACATGGTGGTCTACATCGAGCTTCTGGAGTTCCAGATGCGTGACCCCGACGCGCCCGCCCTGCTTCAGGGGCACATCCGCGCAGCCGTCAGCGTGTACGACCTCACCGCCGACATAGACGAAGCAGAGCAGTACGAGCTGGCCGGCGTCGACGCCAAGCACCCTGACCAACCGGTCCTGTTCAGCCTGGTTGCGGCCAACAGGCTCCGCAGTGAAACCTACGACAAGTTCGCCGATCTGGTCAGCCGGAAGTTCTACACCCATGACGAGGAACTGTAGCCCAACCTTCATCTCCCGGCGGCGCATCGAGGCGTGGGCCCGACCTGCGCTGGCTGTTCGAGCATCGGCCGCATGCGTCGGTCTGGCGACCGTGGCGTGCGCACTCTGCGGGTGCGGCATCACCCAGGGGAAATTGCTCTATTTCCTTGCCCCCTGGGCGGGACCCAAGATCGAGGCCGAGTTCGACCTCACCCGGAAGGGACCGGTGCTGGTCCTGGTGGACGACTTCGAGGAACGTTTCAAGTCGCCACGAAACCGGACGGTGCTGGCCAGGCAGGTGGGTGCGGAGTTGCAGACCCATGAGGCGGTAACCGAGATCATTCCGCAGACCAAGGTCGACGCCCTGCGCCGCGAACATGCCGGCTTCGAGCAGATGAGTTCTCGCGAACTGGGCGAAAAAGTCGGGGCCCACCAGGTGCTCTACCTGGCCGTCCGCGACTTTTACGCGGAGTCACAGGTCGAAGAAGCGACCGGCGCCGCCCGTATCTCCGTCGCGGTCAAGGTGCTCAACGTGTTCGAGAAAGAGGACGCCGGCAAAGTCCGCGTCTGGCCCATTGAGCGCGACGGACGCCTAGTGTCGGCCGAGCTCGATGCCACGGAGGTCATCCGGGCCAAAACGCCGGAGGCGATCGCAGATCACCTTTTTGAGAAGTTGGCCGCCGAGTTGGCCAGACTCTTCTACGACCATCGCGTGGCCGACGTCGAGTCTTCCTAAGTGATCCGAATCCTACACCTGTTCGACGACAACTCGGGATGGCAGGAGCGGGTCGGTGCGTCGCAGTTGATCGACCGGCTCCCGGTGGAAAGGTTCACCAGTCGGGCCGCCGCTATGAGCGGGCGCGTGCGGCGCTGGGTCCTGCCGGGCGGACAGTGCGTCGATCTGTGGTCCCAGTGTTGGGGGATCGATTTCCTGGGCGCACCCGCCGCGCGGCGGTATCTGCAGGACCAGCGCGTTGATCTGATTCACGCCTGGGGCATCCGGGCCGCCTTGGCCGCCGCCGCCGTCGGCGCAGACACCACGCCCATTGTCATCGAGCTGTTCGATCCCGGCCTGTCCGATCGCCAGGCCAAGATGCTGCGCTCCATCGCCGGTGCCGGGCGCTTCGCCATCGTCTGCTCGACCCAGACCGTCAGGCGTTGCCTGGTAGAGAAGGGCCTCGAGGCGGACCGTTGCGTGGTGATCCGCCCTGGCGTCGATTTCGCGCTCATCAACGCCGCCCGGCGGTCGGACCTGCGCGGGCGACTCGGCCTGAGCCGGACGGACCGCGTCCTGATCGCGCCCGAGCCCGCCACCCGCCGTGGCGGGCATTTCACCGCCTTCTGGACCACCGGCGTACGCTCGTTCCTCGAGCCCCACGTCCGGCTGATCATCCCCGGGCAATCGCCTGAGCAGGCCCGAGTAGCCCGACTTGCCGGCCAGGTCGGCCTGTCCCACCTGCTGTGCTGCCCGGGCGAGGGAGTCCCTTGCGAAGAGCTGATCGCCATTGCCGATGCGATGCTGGTCCCGTCCAGCGGCGAAGTGCCCACCACGGGAATCGCCTGGGCGATGGCCGCCGGTGTGCCGGTGCTGGCCACCGCGGTCTACGCGACGGCCGAGATGCTGGCCGACAGGCACAACGGCCTGCTGGTCAAGCCGGACAGCTTCAAACGCGTGGCTCTGCGACTGGTGACCCGGCTCGACGACCGCCGGCAGCTTGCCGCAGTTAGTGAAACCGCCCGCGGCCAGGCCTACCAGATCTTCGGCCTCCGCCGTTGCGTGGACCAGCACGCCCGCCTCTACGAAAACCTCCTGGCCGCCCGCCTTCCCGCCGACGGCATCACCGACTCGGCTGTCGACGTCTAGCCGTGATGCTGCGTCGGCGCGGCACGCTCACCCGCAGGAATCAGAACGGCAAGGGCAGCGGCAGCCTCAGCCCCTGCGGCCAGTAGATCATCACCAGAAAGGCCAGGCGGTTGCCCAGCACGATGCAGGCGGCGGCCGCCGCCCAGCCGTACCGCACCTTCAGGTAGCACCGGAAGCCGAGCCAGAGGTAAAGCCAGGTCATCCCAACGCCCAACACGAACACGCCCTGCATCAACCTGGCGTAGATCGTGTTCATCAGGCGCTGTGACGGCGTGGTGATCAACCAGGTGGAGTCCGTCACACCCTCCAGCAGGCACCACAGGGCCGTGCACAGCGCGGTGAAGGCCGTCGCGTGGGCGAACACCCGCAGAATCTGCTGCCACCGCATGCGGTAGCGCCGCTTGGTCACAATGAAGAGCTGAAACGACGCGAACGTCGCCAGATACCAGAAGGCCAGGAAGGTGAAAAAGTTGCCCCGCGGACGCCAACGGTAGACGAAAGTCACCGGGCCGCGCGCCACGCGTCCGGCCCCCCGCCGACCGGTCAGATCGGGAGTCTGTGGCTGGGCCGCGCCGTTCGCGCCCGCCGCACCGGCCGTGTCCGCGTCCGCCAGACCGTCCGAATCACCATCGTCCAGATCACCGGTGCCGGGATCGTCGGACTCTCCATTCAGGTCAGGAGAGTCCGAAGTCTCCGGCCCGGCCTCCGGAGGTGCGCCGACCGGCGCGCCGCCCTGCGGGGCGGGCTGGGCGGGGGGGGTGTACACCCAGCGGGCCAGACCGTTCATCACCGGATCCACCACGGCCGCCGCTGCCGGCCAACCGACGGCGAAGACGATCCATTGCAGCAGGATGAACACCACCAGCGGTCCGACCTTCGGCGGATCGTGAATGCTGAATTCGGCCCACAGCCGCCGCGGGCGAAACGCCGCCAGCCACCAGGTGCGCAACAACGTGCGGATGACCGGATGGCTGCGCCAGTGTTCGATCAGGCGATTCCTTCGGGCCCGGGCGGCCCCGAGGGGATCGCTCCACTCGAAGGAAGTGCCACATTCGGGACATCGCGGGCGGGTCAGGCCTTTCAGGTGGTAGCCGCACTCGGCACAGCGCAGGTCCTCCAGGGGAATCACGTCGCCCCACTCGAAAGCCAGTTCGCACTGGGGACAGACGGGCTCGGACCGCCCGCGAAGGTCGGCCCCGCACCGACCGCAGGAGACCTCGAAGGGCACCTGATCCCAACGGGGGTCCGCATCGGCAGGGCCGTCCCCCGGCGCCCGGGAGCCACCCGACGTCCCACGTACGTCGCTCATGGGTTGCATTGTACACGATGCGGGCGACGGACGCCGCCGGCGGCAGGGGCCGCCCGGCGCCAATGAACGAGCCCCGACTTGACACCCCATAACCACAACAAACCGATAAAAACGCCAGGGAGTCGGAGTGACGGGATTGTGTCACTATTCTTTCCGCCGCAGGGCGGCCGTATCGTAGTTTTCCTCCGGTGGCCTGCGCCCACGTTGCAGCGCGGAGCCATCGGGGACCGCTTCCGTGACGCGTTATCGGGTCTTCCTGATCCTGCTGCTGCTGGTCTGGCCGGCCGGCTGTGGGGAGCCCCACGGCCGTGGCGCCGCCCCCCTGCGTCAGCGACCGGACCGGGATGGCGACCGGTGTCGCGGTGAGTTGATCCTGGTCCGGGGCTCCGCCGCCGACCGACCGTCACGCACCGTCTCGCCGGCGGCGATCGAAGCCGCCCGCCAATTCACCGTCGCGATCCGAGGCCGGCGAAGCGCGTACCTGCCCGGGGCTGACGACGGCCACGTGCTGGCATCAGAATCCGCACAGGCCGCACCGGTTCACCTTTGCATCGAGGGCAGCGGCGTGGTGATCGACCGCGCCGGCCTGATACTGACAAACCACCACGTAGTGCGCGACGCCTCGGAACTGGAAGTCTGGGTCCGCGGCGGCGGTTGGCTGCCGGCACGACTGGTCGGCGCCGACGCTTACGGCGATCTGGCCGTCATCTCGGTTGACGCTCAACTGTGCTGCGCCGCCCGGCTCGCCGATGCGGACGCTTTGCGGATCAGCCAGGCCGTCGCCGCCCTCGGTCACGCGCCGGGTGATGACGTCGGCGCCGGTCCCGACGCACTACGGGGCTCGCTCGAAGGCCTGCACCGGTCGCTGCAAAGCGCCCTGGATCCGATGCACAACCGCTACTACGGCGATCTGCTCGAGGCCACGGTGCCCCTCGAGCCCGGGCACAGCGGCGGGGCCCTCATCGACCGCCGCGGGGCGGTGGTGGGAATCAGCACCGCCGCCGTCACGAACCGTCGCACCGGGCGCCGGACCGGGTACGCGATTCCCATGTCGGCCTACGTCCGGTCGGTGATCGACCGACTGGCACGCGGCCGCCCGGTCGTGCACGGATACCTGGGAGTGCTGGTCTGCGCCTGTTCCGGCGATCACGAGGGAGTTCAAATCGAAAGGCTCATCCCCGGCGGGCCGGCTGACCGCGCCGGCTTGGCTGTCGGCGACACGATCGTGCGCCTGGCCTCGACGCCCGTGCGCGACGCCGCCCACTTCTCGGAACTTGTCCGAAGCGGCACGATCGGACAACCGATGCCCATTCAGATCCAACGCGACGACCGGACCGTCGAGTTGACCTGCGTCGTGCAGCAGCACCCGTCCTGTCACCAATGAAGCCCGGCCCGCAAGAGTGCGGGGCCGCGCCGACACGCACCTCTTGCGTCTGCCATGCGACCCGCTTAGAAATCACCGCGGTCGAGACGGGCCCCGATCGATCGACGCGCGAGGTCTACCGACGAGGTCTCCATGGGGTTGTTGGGTCGCTATCGAGGTTGCTTCGGCGGTATGCACCTGCCCGATGGCAAGGCCGAGACGCTCCGCCGGCCCATCCGAGATCTGCCGACGCCACCGCGCCTTCGCGTTCCGCTGGCACAATCGCTGGAGGCCCCGGCGGTGGCACGCGTTCGCACCGGTGACCAAGTCACCGCCGGCCAGGTCATCGCCGATCCCTCCGGTAAGGGCGCCGTTCCGATTCATGCCCCCGTGGACGCAACCGTCGGCGGCTTCACGACGGTGGACACGCCCTGGAGCGAGGAGGTGCCAGCCGTGGAACTGCAGCCCACGGCGAAGGCGCCGGCGCCTGTTCCCGATGCGCCGATCCAACTGCCGACCTGCAACCTGGCTGAGTTGCTGGAAACCGCGTCGGCCGCCGGTATTGAGCTTCAAGACGGCCCGCAGACCACCCCTCAGTCACACGTGGAATGGATCATCGTCAATGCTCTGGAATCCGAGCCGCTCCAGACCGCCAACCTTCGCAGCCTGATTGAACGGCCGGACGAGGTGATCTCGACGGCCGGGTGGCTGCACCGGACGGCACGCGCCGAGCACGTCACCCTGGTCGTGGATCGCCGACGTCGCGTGTTGGCGGGCGAGTCGGCCTCGCTGCGCCGTGCAACCCGCGGCACCGCGGTGCGCGTGGTCGGCCTGCCTGACAAATACCCGCAGAGTTTCCCGATGCTTCTGGCCCGCAGTATCACCGGTCGTGAGGTTCCCTACCGGCAAAGCCCGATGGACGTCGGCGTGTGGGTGATTGACGTCTGCGACCTGCTGGCCATCCTTCGGGCCGTCGGTGCCGGCCGGCCGCACACGCACGAGATCGTGACCGTCACCGGGGACGCGGTGGAACGGCCCGGCAACTACCGCATGCCGCTCGGCGTCGCTGTCGCGGACGTCGCCCGGCACGTGGGCGTGCACGCGACGGCCGCGCGCGTGATCGCCGGGAGCCTGCTGTCAGGTCCGGCGATCCGCCACCTGCAGACCGTGTTGACCAACCGTCTGCGCGCCCTGGTGTTCACAAGAGTCCCGACACCCGCAAGCCGCCCGCCACTGGGCTGCATCCGCTGCGGCCTGTGCGTGGACCACTGCCCGGTGGGCATCGACCCTCGGGCCTTGCTCGATCTGGTGGAACGGCGGCGGTTCGACCGCGTGGCCCGTCGGTACCCGGCCGCCTGTCTGGACTGTGGCCTGTGCAGCTACGTTTGTCCTTCGTACCTGCCGGTGATGCGGGCCGTGCAGCGGAGTCGTCGCCATGTCCTCGACGCCTGACAGCGGCGCGGAGGTGTCGCAGCAACTTCCCGGACCCGACTGGCCCCC
>DATKXO010000282.1:0-2027 GCA_035528995.1 Phycisphaerae bacterium
CAGGAAACGTAGGCGGGATCGTCCTCGCTCGGCGCCATCTCAGGCAATGCGTTCAAGATCAGATCGGCGACCGCCTCGGGTGTAGAAACCACCGTTACCTCACCGCCGGCGAACTTGGTGAACCCGTCAGTCGTGTACCAAAGTGCGCTGTCGAGGTCGACGACATGCGGATCATACGAGTCGTCAATCAGGTTGTCGGCGCTAGTGATTGCGATACGCCAGTGCATGCCCGACGGACTCATTCCCGGCAAAATACGTAAACGGTGGTACCCCCGCTGATGCAGAACCCGAATGCCTTGCAAGATTCGGACTGGAGTCGGCGAAGTCAACTGCGCGAGCACCTCCTCGCGAATCTCTTCGTCGAGGGCCACCAGTCGCACTTCGGCGACGCGAGTGTTGACGGAGGCAATGGTGTCGATCGCCGCGGCGATGGCATCGTGCCGTGGCCAGCCGAAGGCGCCTGTGCTGATGAGCGGAAAGGCAACTATCTGAGCGCCAAGTTCGTCAGCGACTTCCAAAGCCCGGCGGTAGCAGGATTCAAGAAGTGAACGGTCGCGCTGTCCTGAATCGCCCTGGAAATAGTGGAGGCTCCTTACCTTGGAAACGAGGATGGAGTCATGCCGAAGGAACAGTCGCCGGGGAAGCCCACGACACGGCGCTACAGCGCTGAGGAGAAGGCCGCCGCGGTGCGGATGGTGCGGGCGTTGCGCAAGGAGTTGGGCAGTGAGCACGGCACCGTCCAGCGCGTCGCCAATCAACTGGGATACGGGGTGGAGTCGGTGCGCTTGTGGGTGCGCCAGGCCGACGTCGACGACGGGTATGCCCCCGGGGTTTCTACCGCAGAGGCCCGCAGGATCAAGGAGCTTGAGCAGGAGAACCGGGAACTCAAGCGTGCCAACGAGATTCTGAAGCGAGCGGCCAGTTTCTTCGGGGCGGAGCTCGACCGCCAACACAAGAAATAGTGGGCTTCATCGACGCCAACCGCGCCGATTTCGGGGTCGAGCCCATCTGCACCGTCCTGCGTGAAGCAGGGGTGCCGGTGGCCCCGGGCACCTACTACGCGGCCCGCAACCGCCAGCCCTGTGCCCGTGAGCAGCGCGACGCCGTGATGGTCCCGGTCCTGGTGAAGATTTGGGAGGACAACTACCGGGTCTACGGCGCCCGCAAGCTGTGGAAAGCCGCCGTCCGGGCAGGTCACGACATCGGCCGAGACCAGGTTGCCCGGCTGATGGGCATCGCCGGCATCGAGGGCGCCCGCCGCGGTAAGCGGGTGCGCACCACCCGGCCCGACGCCGCCGCTGCACGACATCCCGATCTGGTCTGCCGCGACTTCACCGCGGCCGCGCCCAACCAGCTGTGGGTGGTGGATCTGACGTTCGTGGCGACCTGGGCCGGGGTGGCCTACGTGTGCTTCATCACCGACGCCTTCAGCCGGATGATCGTGGGCTGGCGGGTCGCGGCGAACATGCGGACCACGATGGTCCTCGACGCACTGGAGATGGCCCGCTGGTCCCGCGGAATCACGTTGGCGGGCTTGAGATGTCACTCCGATGCCGGGTCGCAATTCACTTCTGTGCGCTACGGCGAGCGTCTCGCCGAGATCGGCGCCGTCCCGTCGATCGGGACGGTCGGGGACAGCTATGACAACGCCCTGGCCGAGACGGTTAACGGTCTCTACAAGACCGAACTGGTCCATGGGCCGGCCCGCGGCGGGCCCTGGAAGACCGTCGAGGACCTCGAGCTGGCCACCCTGGGCTGGGTCCACTGGCACAACACCAGCCGCCTGCACGGCTACCTCGGGGACCTGCCACCCGCCGAGTTCGAAGCCACGTTCTACGCTGGCCAACGGACCGACCAAGCCCTGGTCGAAATCCAATAGTTCGAGCCTCCATCAGAACCAGGGCGATTCACTACTCGGCACCCTCGGCGGTTACGTGCAGCCGCAGGCCACCGGCGACGGCGGCGGCGGCGGGTCGCCGGGATTCGACCGCCCGTGGGCGATTCCGCTGGTTGCGTTCGGCGGCGCT
>DATKXO010000283.1:0-3541 GCA_035528995.1 Phycisphaerae bacterium
CGCACAGACCCATCCGGCGGGAGCACAGACAACGAGTGCCTGCAGCACCACCCGCAACCGGAACAGTCTAAAACACCGCGACATGAGACCCGACCTCCCACAGCTATCTTAGCACTGACTGAAGGATTCCGCACTCCGGAAGTTGTCAAAAAACTGTACGCGTCCGTGTAAACGCGGACATGGGTGCTGCTCCGGTTACCGGCTGAATAGCCCGGCCGGGTGGGGCTGTCGCGGGCTACTCGCTACGCCGCACGCCGGAGCGGTACATGCCGGGCGTGTCGGGGAAGTGCACGCGCATGGTGCCGCCGGTGCGCGGCAGCCAATCGGTGACGTTGGTCCACGGGCCCGCAACGGCCGGGGCTGCGTTGACGCGATACTCCCGTCCGGTCACGGCGCTCAGGTCCAGCCATCCCGTGCCGACGTTCAGCACGCGGAAGACGCTGGCCGCGTTGGTCGGGTCGGTACCCGCCACGAATTCGCCAAGGTTGATCATCCCATCTTCATCGGGATCCTCATCCCAATCGGCCGCCGTGTTGCCGAAATACAGCAGTTCCCACGCGTCACGCAGGCCGTCGCCGTCACGGTCCTCCGCGTCGCCGAACTCGGCGAGCTGCCGTTCGGCCTCCTCGAAGCTCACGAACAACGCATTCGAGGCCTGGCAGAGCCAGTCCGCTCGCAGCCAGTCCGCGGAGCGTACCGTCAGGGCCACACGCAGTTCGTCCACGCCCCCGGCAAAGAGCCGTTTGTCGAAGGGCACGTAGTTCTGGAATCCGAACAACTGGAAGACCGTCCCCGTCGCCACGCTGCCGACAACAATCCCGGCGGGCTGTCCGTCAACCACGAAACGCGTGTCGCCGCCCGCGCCCACCGCCACGAGGTGGTGCCAGATGCTGGAATCGGGCAGCAGTTCATAGCCGCTCCCGAAGAAACTGTCCTCCAAGGTCACGCCCAGCGTGTTCGTGCCCCTCGCCACAACCACGACGCGCGCGCCGTTGTATGTGTCCAGGATGGCCAGCTCGCGCGCCCACGCCGTGCTCTGCAGGTCACGAAACCAGGTGCTCAGCGTCCATTCGGCCCCCAGCACCAGGGGGTTGCCGCCCGTTCGCGCAAAGCCGTCGCGGCGGTTGAACGCCAGCGAACGGCCGATCGCCCCGGCGCCGCCCCACGTCCACAAGCCCGACAGCGATACGCTCACCCCGCTGCCCGAGGACTCCGCGATCGCGCCTCCCGATTCATCCGCCATGTGCTGCACCAGCGCGAAGTCATCCGCCCACACCGCCCCATTCGTCGCATACCCCGGCAGCGCCTCGCCCTCGAGCCCCCAGTAGGCCCAGACCCATGTGCCGGTCCCGCTCAGTTCCGCCAACCTGACCCACACCACCGACTCGCCCGCCGGATCCCAGTTCTCGATCTCATGGAACAGCACGTTCGTGCCGGTGTGATCGGCAAAACGCAGGTCAGCCCCGCCGGGCGAGCCCACCTGGCTGTAGCTGAACCCCGGCAACGCTTCGCTGAAGCGCACCGGCGCCGGGAAGTCCCGCAGCGTGCTGTCCCCGTCGTAGCCGGGAAAGCGAATCTTCATCCGATGCGTCCGGTTGCTCCACACCGAATCGTAGATGTAAACGTTGACGGTCTGGGAGGTCGTCGTCGCGAAATCGTCCGTCAACACCGCCTGCAATGCGTGCCACCGCGTCGGCGGCAGGTGCGTCATGTCGGCGAGGAACTCGTAGGGCGCCGTCGTGTCGGTGTAAATCACGTTGGCGCCAAAGAGGAACGTGACCTCGTGCACCGCGCCCACAACATGATCCAGGTCGACCGTGGCGCGGACAAGCTGCGTGAAGGGTGCAATGCGTGAGCTGCCGTCGGCCGGGTCGACGAGCTGCACCCGCTCGGCCATCCGCGCCTGGAAGTAGATCTCGACCGAACTGTTGGTGCCGCCGTCGTCGATCAGCTCCGCACGCACGCGGTAGAGGCCGACCGTGGCCACGCGGGTATAGTCCAACGGAACGGCGTAGGGCGCGGTCGTGGCCGTGCCCAGCAGGCTGTCGTTAAGATAGAAGTCGACGCGCTGCACCGAGCCCGACACCTGGTTGGGGTCCACGACCGCGCTGGCGCTCGTACTGAAGGGCACGTAGAGCGTGCCGCCGGACTTGGGGTTGGTGACAAAGACTTTGGCCGGACGCAGACCGGCGGTCAGCCCGATCCAGTTGTCCGGATCGTTGCCCGACTCGCGCAGCGATACCCGCTGCAAGGCATTGCCCGTGGCGTGCGTGTTCGTCGGCCACGGTTCGTAGCCGGAGTATATCACCTCGTCCACGATGACCCACGAAACCGTATCGCCCTCAGCGTCCGGCGCCTGCGGACGTTCCAGCGCCGCGCGTTCGCCCGCGTTGTCGAGCCGTCCATCCCAAGGACCCAGCAGGTAGACTTCGCCCGTGACGCCGTAGGCGGCCATGAAAGCCGCCCGGGCGCCCTCGTTGGTAGGACTGAAGGGCACCAGCACCAGGTAGTCTTCCGCTCCGATCGACGTGTTCGTTGGAAAGGTGTAGGCCACCCCGCCGTCCAGACGCCACGGCCCCGTCTCGTTCCATAACTCCGCCGGGCTGTCGGTCTGGTTGTACAGCACGATATACTCGTTTGTACCGTCCGGCGGATCGATCATGACCTGGCTGATGACCACGTGTTCAGGCCCTAGCGCGTTGGTCGTGCCGGGGGTCGCCACGGTCGCCTGCCACCAGTCCCCGCCGTCGGAATAACGCCCCAGGGTCGGTCCGTTTTCCTGCCCCTTGAAGCGCACCGCGTCCACCACCCGGTCCGCCGCCGTCCCCGGCAGGTAGGACAGAAACAGTTGCTCCCCCGCCTTGTCCAGGCCGAAGCCTTCAGTGATCGGACTGTGGAAACCGCTGACCTCGTCGAACACGATCCACGCCCCCGGCAGAAGGTTGGTGGCGGGCAGCGCGAACTTGCGTAGCGCATCCGCGCGGTCGCTGAGGTAGTGACCATCCAGGTTGACGGTGGTGGCGCCGGCATTAAAGAGCTCAATCCAGTCATTGGAGTCGTAATCCGGATGCCCCTGATCGCTGTAGTCGGTGTGGGCCGCCACCTCGTTGAGGCGCAGGCCGACGGCGGGTTCGGGATCGGCCGCCCCGGGCGACCCGTCGATCACGGCGCTGCCCCGCCAGTTGCCGCCGTAGCCGAGCCGCCGGCCGGTGGTATCCTCCACCAGGGGAATGAGCGAGTGTCCGGCCCCGTCGCACTCCGGCGGCCAGGCGCGGCTGTCGTCGTAGCTGAAGGACAGCACGTTGGCGCCGCGAGCGTCGGTGAGCGTCAGGCGTTCGCCGCCGTTGTCGAGATTGCCTTCGTATTCGCCGGCGAGCAGCATCGAGGCGGTGCTGTAGCGGCTGGTGAAGGCGGCCAGGTCGCTGACCAGCAGTACCCTCGCTCCCGGGTCGAGGAACAGCACGCCCCCGGTGGTGAAGTCGAAGTCGATCCCCTCAGTGAAGCGCAGCCCGGCGAGCCCGAGGGTGACCGCGCCGGTGTT
>DATKXO010000284.1:0-2631 GCA_035528995.1 Phycisphaerae bacterium
TTCCCGTTTCCGCTGGCGCTACCATGAGAACAGCTAACGGCTTACAGCTAACAGCTTACAGCTTCGGACAGGAGGCCCCTTGAAAACCGCCACTGAGCTTTACAGTCGCCTTGAGTCGAAATTCCTCAGCCTCTATGCGAAGGTCACGGATTGGAACATCGGCGCGGACATCAGGTCGCTGCTCGAATCGGCGGCGGTGCTGTTCCAGGAGGTGTGGTTCCGGCTGGATGGCATGTACGCCGATCTGTTCCTTTCGACCGCGCGGGATCCGGCGTTGCGCTGGCGCGGGCTGGAGCTTGGCGTCGACGACAAAGAGATTCAGGCCGCCACTTGCACTCTTCAACAGTTCACCGGTTCAGCCGGTTCTACCGTCCCCGCCGGCACGCTGGTCACTACCGATCCGGCGGTGGATCCGAAGGTCGAGTTCACGACCGACGTGGCCGCGATCATTCCCGCCGGCGCCACGACCGTCACCGTGGCCATCACCTGCCGCGAGACCGGAGTCGCCGGCAACGTCCCTGCCGGCCGCATCGCCTTCCTGCCCCAGAGCGTCGCCGGCATCACGGCCACCATCAACCTGGCGGCCGCGACCGGAGGACAGCCCGCGGAGGACGAAGAGTCGTATCGCCAGCGTGCAATGCTGGCGCCCTACGAGTCCGCGGCCGGCAGCATTGAGGCTTACTTCCGCTCGGTCGCGCTGCGCGTCCGCGGCGTGGCCGAAGCCAGGCTTCAAGAGGGCGGCCGGGGCCCCGGCTCGGTGGTCCTGTACGTCTGGTCGAAGGACTCCACCGGCAAGCTCGTCCCCGGTTCCGCCACGCTGATCAGCGCGGTCCAGGCGTACCTGGACGACCCGCTCCGCCGGCCGCTCTGCACCCGGCTCTACGTCGAGCAGCCCGAGGGCGCCGTGGTCGACGTGAGCATCCTGCTCCGGCCTGCTACCGGCTACACGTTCGCCGCGGTGCGGACGGCGGTCGCGGCGGCGGTGCAGACCTTCTTCGCCGGCCTCGCGCCGGGCGAGGACCTGATCCTGTTCCAGCTCCTCGCCGCCTGCTCGGACGTGGCCGGGCTGGACGACCTGCGGATCGCGACGCCGAGCGCGAACGTGACGGCGGATGCGACGGAGACGCTGCTGCTGGGGAGGCTGGATGTTCAGCTCTTTGATGCCACCCGCAGCTACTACGGCATATCGTGGTAACGTCGCGGACCGTCCCTCGTCCTTCGTCCTTCGTCTTCTGCCCGGGCAATCTGCGTAATCTGTGTAATCTGTGGATGTTCTCTCCGGGAGTCCTCTCCTGATTACTGCTGATCGTCTGTGGAGCTTTCTCCCCCAGTTCCTCAAGCGCGCCCCCAAGCTCTCTCCGACCACCGGTCTCCCGTCGCTCATCTGGTCCATCTGCCGCGCCATCGGCGACGACGCCGACCTCGCGCTCGACACGGGCAAACTCCTCGCTGCTCGCGGCCTGGCCAACCGTGCCTATCCCTCGGCCTTCCCCGACTATTACGTGGATCCGTCCGATCCGACCAATCCGTCCGAGGAGCGAATGGACGACCTCTACCTCCTCGGCGTCTCGCGCGGCCTCTACAAGCGCTCGACCGAGACCTGGTTCGAGTTCGAGGCGCGGTTGATCCTGTTCCCGAGCGACGTTAAATCCTACGGCACGCCGAGCGGAATGGTCCGCGAGCTCGAGCGCACCGGCCTGGAAGTCGAACTCCTCGAGGAGTTGGCCGGCGACCCTCAGTCCTGGGTCCTGCTGAGCGCCGAAGACGCCTGCCCCGTCCCCGAAAACCAGCTCAGCCACCTCTTCGATTTCGCCTCGTCCGATGAGTCCGATCCGTCCGATCAGTCCGACCCTCGCGCCGTCCGCGGCACCCGGGTCTACGACTCCGAAGAAGAGTACTTCGTCTTCTACCTCACCCTCACCGGCTCGGCCGAGTACTCCAAGTCCGAGGTCCAGGACATCATCCGCCGCACCAAACCCGCCCATACCCGCGCCTACGTCCGCTACCCGAGCGCCGCCTACTACGAGGCGATCCTGTGAAAAAACAGGTCGAGGCTAAGGTTAAGGTCAAGTCCGGATTCGATCTCAACCTCAACCTCAACCTCAACCTTTCCTCCCTGGAGGCCCCATGAACCGCTATAACCCCTTCTCCGGCACCAAGCCGCAGGTTCGCGATCTGAATTATCAGCGCGACTCCCTCGAGTCCGCGATCAAGCTCCGGCTCATCGCTCTGACCGGCGACGGGACCGGGATCGTGAAGGACCTGCTCGGCGCGGCCGCCGCCACCTACGACCCGGACGACCTGACCGAGGTCACTATCGCCGGCTGTCTCGCCTTCAAGATTGCCGAGCGCATCTATCGGCCTGACCCCGAGGTCGTCACGCTCGACGACGTCGCCGGCGAAGCGAACATCATCTACCTGGAGTGGAAGCTCTCCGACTCGGCCGATGAGGACGGAGTGCGGAAGCACTGGCTGACCGGCGTCGAGAGCCAGGTCTGGCAGGAAGACGACTACGAGCTGGTCGTCGTGAAGGAAAGCCAGTTCGTGCAGACCGACGCCCGGATGAAGCTCTACAAATTCCAGGTGGACGACTCCATCCTGGTGATGGCCGAGGACTACCGGGTCTGGTTG
>DATKXO010000285.1:0-4009 GCA_035528995.1 Phycisphaerae bacterium
TTGTGAGCGAAGGCCACGCCGACGAGGATCAAGAGCACGAAGTTGATGGCACCGACGGTCGACGCGTTGAGATAGCCGAGCTGCTGGCCGATCTCGCCCTCGATCTTCAAGCCTGGAACGGTCGCCCCCACGAGGCCGAGCTGGAAGAACGGGCTAAGCGGCGCCGTGTTGGCACGCACGCTTGAGCTCACGATCGTGCCGTTGGTCGTGGCACCCGCAACGATCATGGCCGTCGGGCCATTGACCACGGCCGGCGCGCCCTCGAGCGGGGCCGGGAGATCACTGACCTGGAGATGCTTCCATTCAGGGATATCGCCATCCGTGGTCGGGACCGCCCAGTAGACCTCGGTTTTTGGAGCAGTGCCGTCGCTGCCGCCCGCGAGGTAGATCGCACCATTGGCGCCCCAGCCAGACGCGTTCGTGCGAACCGCAGGCAGGTTGCTCGTGGGGCTGAGGTCCCAGCGGATGAGCTTGCCCTCGTTCGGGTTGGCGGGCAGGCCTTCCTCGGCCTCTTCGCCGAACGCGCCACGCTGGACCGTCGCGACCGGGCCGTTGGCGTCACTGCCGCCATACAACCACAGGTAGTCACCGACGAGGACCGCGGTGGCGTCGGCCTGCGCTGCGTTCAAGGCCTGCTCCTCGGACCACGCGCCGAGCGCTCCCGTCGAGTTCAGCTTCGTGCTCCAGGTCGTGGCCACCGGACCGATCGCATCGCGACCGCCCACGAGCAGGACTCCATCGGGCGTGATCGCGATCGAGGCGCTGCTGCGTGGTGCCGGCAGGACGAGTTCATCGGCGACCCGCCACTCGCCCAACTGGCCGGTCTGCGAGTCGGGGCTCAGGACGAAGACCGAGCTGGTCGGCGCACCGGATACATCAAGTCCGCCGATGACATAGATGCTGCCCGCCACATAGGCGACCGAAGCGTTGGACCGCGCGTCAGGGAGCGGCGGGCCATCCTCCCACGCGTCGAAGTTGCCGATCCCGACCGTCTGGGCCACGTAGACCGTCGCTGTCGCGGCTTGGCCATCCGAGCCGCCGAAATAGAAGATCTGGGTCCCGACCTGGAGGAGCGACCCGTCGGTCCGCGGCTGCGGCAGATACAACTCGGCCGGCGAAGTCTCCCAGGGCACGACTCCACCGGCCGGCACCGGGCAGGGCAGATCCCCATTCGAAGGCGGGCACAGATTGATCGGCGACCAGGCGAGCACTCCGAGGTCCACCGTCCGTCCGACCGTCAGGTAGTAGGCCCGATCCGGCAGATAGCCCAGCAGGAAGATGATGATGATGAGCCAGGCGAACGCCTTGGTCGATGCCCAGGCCCAGCCGTCCGAATCGAGCAAGCCGAACAAGGCCCGCCGTCGCGGGACCGTGCTACCCGGTCCGAGCGCCTGTTGCGCCATCGTCCTCCCTCATCCACCGACCAGTCCGGCCGGTCCTATCTCACTGAACGGTCAGGGTCCCGGTCATGTTCGGGTGCACGGTGCACAAGAACGGGTAGGTCCCGGCGGCGAGCGCCGGCACCTGGTACGGCTTCGTCTCCACGCCCGGGAAGATCTCGCCCTTGAAGACCTCGGCGCCCGCAGCGTCCTTGATCTCGACGTTGTGCGGGACGTTGGCGTCCTGGTTGTCGAAATCGATGACGAACGGCTTGTCAGCCGCGGCGCTGATCGTCGGCGTCGTGAACTGGATCCCAAACGCCACCACGGAAACCGCCTCGGCGGTCGGATCGATGGATGCGGCCGGTGCCCCTGATGGGCCCGGCGCGGACGCGAACTCGTCCGACCAGCAGGCCGGATACGGGGTGGCCTCGGGCGCCGGCTTGTAGTCGAGATCGACCCAACCATTGAAGGTCTGGACCTCGTCGGTCACCGGGTCCAATTTGGGCTCGAAAAGCTCCTCATCGCGGATCGTGAACGTCTCGTTGCTCGGTGCCCGGATGAACGCGATGACGTCGTCGACCTGCACATAGTTCAGTGGGCCGGGCGGACTCCCCTCGCTCGACCACACGGGCATCACCGAATCGGGATTGCCGCACGCGTATCGCCCACCGGCCAGCATGATGCTGTTCAGATAGTCGACCGAAAGGTGCGCGTAGAGCTTGTCCTGGCGGTTGAGCACCGGGCCGATACCACCTTCGCCATCCTTGCCGTGACATCGAGCGCAGTTCGCCTCGTACAGGTTGTAACCCCGCTCGACCGATGTCACCTGCTGAGCGTTGACTTCGGCATCAAGACGCGGCTCCAAGATCCCCAGCGGCGCCAATTCATAGAACCAGAGAATCGTGATGAACAGGATCACGATCACGACCGCCAGAAATCCCACCCACCGGGCGTTGGATGATTGGCGCACGACCTGGGCTGCCCGCTCTGGCGAGAGCTCCACGCTCCGGGTCTGTGGCGGCGCGGAGAAGCGGTCGACTGGGGCCACCTCTGCGGGTGGTCGGGGGGCGGGCAGGCGCTCCTCCGGTTCGGATCCGGTAGGGTCGCTCATCGATGTCCCATCAGATGCAGCCCGTCGGCGCTCGCGGCGGGATGATCCCGGGCTGGCCCAACGCGACGGGGAGCGGGCCGAGCGTGATCTTGCCGGTGTTGATCGTCAGCACGCCCGAGGCATCTACGGTGATGGAGAACCGATCCATGCTCCGCGGCGATGGACCAAACGCCGCGCCATCGGCCTTGATCCCAAGCCGGTCGTAGCGCGACCCGTGACAGGGGCACTCGAGCCAGAAGTTCTTGAGACACGGATTGGGCTTGCAGCCGAGATGCGGACAGCGCTGATAGAGCGCCCGCACGTTGAGCGCCTGACCGTCGCCGGTGGTGTCCTCACCGGGCAGGAAACGCTGTTGCCCCGGGTCATACAGGATGACGAAGGCCCGCGCTTCGGGGTAGTACGCGGGGTACCCCTCGTCGATGGGCAGACTCGAATTCTGGAGAACCACGGTGTCCAGGTCGCCGATCGGGATCGGCGCGCCAAACCCGCCTTTCAGGTTCGGCCAGGCGAAGGCGAGTGTCCCGGCCAGGATCTCCAGGGTCCACAGCCCGATCCCGACCCCCAGGGCGGTCCGCATGAGCTGTCGTCGCGAGAGTCCCTGGACCTGCTGCTTGCGCAGCGATTTGATCGCCTCCTTGGTCAGGGCGGCGGGTTTGTCGATGAGCTCGACCTGGTAGTTACTCATGCGAGCCTGCTCCCTCGAGGCACATCACAGGGCAAAGTGGAAGCCGGGGCTGGTCACGAACGGGATGACGAACGAGTAGCCTGGGCCCCGGAAGAAGATGCCGACGAACGTCACGATGAGACCCAGGCAGGCGAACATCGTGAACAGCATGACCGCGGTCTTGCGCTCCGATGGCCGCACGACGAGGATGTTCTCCCGGTCGACGTATGGGATCACGGCCGCCCCAACGAGAACGAATGTCGGGACCAGGACGCCGGCCACGGTCGGGTGGAAGTAGGCCAGCAGCTCTTGAAGACCGAGGAAGTACCACGGGGCCTTGGCCACGGCCGGGGTCACGTTGCCGTTCGCCAGGTCCTCCAGCGGCGCGTTGATGAACAAGCCCATCATCAGCAGGAACACGCTCATCACGCCGGCGGCGAGAAACTCGATGGTCAGGAGGTGCGGCCAGGTCATGACCGTATCGTCGGGTTCCTTCTGGACCCGGACGACGGCATCCTGCTTGACCAGGGCCAGCAGCCGATACGGGCGCGCCGACATCGGCACCCGCTGCTTGTCGATCTCCGTCCGGCGCGTCGGATCCACGGGCAGCACCACCCGCTTCTCCGTCTCAGGCGGCGTCTTCACATCAGACATGGCTCGTGCCTCGATGGATCGTCATAGCGGCCCCGAGATCCCTCCGTCCTTGCGGATGCGCCAGAAGTGGACCGCCAGGAAGGTGGCGGCGATCCCGGGCAGGAAGATCACGTGCCCGACATAGAAGCGCAGGAGCGTGTTCTGTGCGACCTCCAGACCACCGAGCAGGATCAGCTTGGTCGGGGTGTTGAACAGCGG
>DATKXO010000286.1:0-4616 GCA_035528995.1 Phycisphaerae bacterium
ACCAGGCGGGATTCCGAGGCTGGCAGCAGGGGCAGGCGGCCGCCTTGGCCTGGTTCGATGCGCTCGTGCAGGACGAGCCCGTGTTGGCCCAGCATCCGGCCGTAGCGCTGGGGCGGGCGTTCAACCTGCGTCAGCTTGGAAACGACAAGGAGGCCCTGGAGGCCTATCAGGAAGTGGCCCTGCGAGCGGGCAATTCGCGTTGGGGTCGATTCGCCCAGGCGCAAATCCGGCTGCTCTCGCCCGAACCCGGCCGACCGACGGCGGCACTCCCGTTGGGCGCTCGAATCCACCCATTGATCGGCCAGATGGTGATCGACGGTCGCCTGGACGAGCCGGTGTGGGGTCGTGCCGACCATCTGACGCTGGTACGGCAGACGGGCCGCCCGTCGGATGATTCGCTCCGCACGACGGTGCGGCTGGGTTACGACACGCAGTACCTGTACGTGGCCGTCCGCGCCGCCGGCTACGTTGCCACCGCGGCCGATTCGCCGCCTCCGAACGAGGAGCACCATCGAGCCGCCATCAGCGCGGATTACGTCGAGATGCTCCTGGACGTGGATCGTGACGGACTGACCTGTTGGCGCATCGGCATCGACGGCTGGGGAGATTTCGTGGACTCGGTCGACGATCACGACTTCTGGAATCTGCCCGCCGAAGCCCGCGTGGCGCGGACCGTCGCCTCATCACCGCCCGGAACCGCAAGTGTCATCGAAATGGCATTGCCGCTGGCAGCGCTCTTCGGCGGCCAGCCGCAGGCCGGCCACACCGTCGGCCTGCAGATACACCGGCGCGTGACCGCTCGCCCGGACCGGGCCCCAGTCCACCTGTGGTGGTCACCGCCCCACGGAGCGTCGGCCGCCCCCCACCTGTTCGGCCACGCCACGTTCACGGCAGATTGAATGGCGCGGGCCTGGCGGTCGCCGGGTGCCACTGGCAGCTTGCCTGCCAGTGTCTGTGCCGGGTGCCACTGGCAGCTTGCCTGCCAGTGTGTGTGCTCCACACGTCCACCCGAGAGACCGCACGGGCGGACAAACCGCCCGTGGCACCCAAAACCAAATGCCGCCGGAAGTGTCACGGACCCCCTTGCTGCTCGGCGTTGCCCGGTCGTTTTGCGTCAACCGCCCCGCCCGGTTACACTGGAGGCTCCGGACGGGGTCGCCCGTTGCCGATTCGGCCGATCGAGGACACTCCGATGAAAGACACCTTCCAGCCCGGCGTCTCGGTGAGCATGGAGGCTCAGGTCAGTGCGGACATGCTGCCCGTCCTGAACGGCGAGCAGGTCTTCCCGGTGGTGTCGACGGCCGAATTGGTGCGCCTGATGGAGCTGGCCAGCCGCAAACTGATCCAGCCCTATCTGAACGAGGACGAGGAAGCCCTCGGCGTGCAGATATCGGTCGAGCATCTGGCCACTTGCGGCGAAGGCAAGACGCTGAGCACCACGGCCGAGCTCATCGAGTTCCGCCACCAACGCGCCCGGATCGACGTGGCCGTCTTCGACGGCGAGCGCCTCATCGCCACCGGCGTCCACATCCACAAAGTCATGAGCAAGGACCGCGTCCTGCACGCCCTGCAAGCTGGACAAACGTGAAGCGGCGTTCACATCCCTTTCGCGTAGCAAGTACAGAGTCGAACGTGGCAACCCGGTGACAGCTCGCCGACATGTCATTGCGCGATGCTCGATTCGCGTTCGGAAGCTCGCGATCCACATTCGCGCGTGGGGAATCGGTTCAGCCGGCGGCCTTTGAGGCCGCGGCGTTCAGCTCTTCCGGCAAAGGCTTGGTGAACTTGCATTTGGGGTACTTGCTGCAGCCCAGGAACTTCCCGCTGCGCCCGACGCGGATGACCATCTTCTCGCCGCACTCCTCGCAGGGCACGTCCGTGGGAATCGGCTTCGGCCGGACCGGCGCGGGCATCTCGATCTCGCCGCGCTTCTTGGCCTCGCCGCGAAGGTTCACCGAGCAGCGGCACTTGGGAAAATTGGTGCAACTGAAGAACGGTCCGAACCGCCCGGACTTCACGGCCATCTCGCTGCCGCACTGCGGACACTGCAACGTATCCTCCGGCCAGGTCTCGACCACCGGCCGTCCCGTGCGGGTCCACGCGAAACCCGGCGGCGGCGGTCCCAATGCCTCGAAATCCACCTTCCCCTCGGGCGTCTTGGGGACGGTGCCGGGGACTGCGGATCGGGCCCGCCCGTTCGCCTGGGCTTTGCCGCCCCGGCCGTTGCCGGCCGGCGCGGGCACCGTGCCGTTCTCCCTGGCCAGCGCCTGCAGTTCGTCCAGCTTCTCGATCGGCTTGGTGTTGCGGCAGCGCGGATAGCCGGGGCAGGCAATGAACTTCCCGCGACGTCCGGTGCGAATGACCATCGGGCGGCCACAACGCTCGCAGGAGATGCCCGCCTCCTCGACCGGCACCACCTTCCGCTCTAGCCGCACGTCCTTGGGCAATCGTTTCGTGTTCTTGCATCCGGGATAGCGGTCGCAGCCCAGGAAGTTACGGACGCCCGCGCGACGCACCTTCATCGTGCCCTCGCCGCAGGCCTCGCAGGGTTCCTCGAGCTCCTTCTCCGTGACCAGCCGGTGCGGCACGCCCCGCTCGCTGCAGGGGATGGTGTTGGTGCACTCGGGGTATGCGCTGCAACCCAGGAACGGCCCGTGCCGCGACTGCCGCAGCAGCATGGTCTCGCCGCAGGCCTCGCAGGCGACGTCCACCTCCTCGGGGATAATCGGCTTGCCCTCACGATCCACGTTGAACGCCCCGGTGCAATCGGGGTACGCGGTGCATGAGAGGAAGCGGCCGGTACGGGCCCAACGGTAAACCATCTCCTTGCCACACTTGGGGCACTTGTATTCGCTGGGTTCCGCCCGGGCGGCCTCCATCTCGACGTCGGCCTTGTCGAGCTGCTGCTTGAACGGCCCGTAGAACTCGTTCAGAACGTGGACCCAGTCGAGGTGGGCCTCCTCGATCTTGTCCAACTCGTCCTCCATGTGGGAGGTGAACTTCACGTCCATCAGGCGGGGAAAGTGCTTGACCAGCTTTTCGGTAACGATCTGGCCCTTGTCCGTCGCAAAGAAGCGCCGGTCCATCTGCTCGACGTATCCGCGATCCTGGATGGTCTGGATGATCTGGGCGTAGGTACTCGGGCGACCGATGCCCTCGGCCTCCAGGGCCTTGACCAGCGAGGCCTCGCTGTACCGCGGCGGCGGCGAGGTGAACTTCTGCTGCGGGTCGATCTGCAAGGGGGCCACCCTTTGTCCGGCGGCCAAATCCGGCAGAACCGGATCCTTGCTTGGCGACTGGCCGGCCACTCGCTGGTAGCCGTCGAACACCAGTCGGCGCCCGGTGGCCTTGAACACCGCTTCCCCCTGTGATGTCGGCGCGGTGACGAGCACGGTGGTGGCGTCCCATTGGGCCGGCGGCATCTGGCAAGCCACGAAACGACGCCAGATCAGGCTATACAGCTTATGCTGGTCGGCGCTGAGCTTGCCCTTCAGTGCATCCGGGGGCAAAGCGACGTCGGTGGGTCGAACCGCCTCGTGGGCCTCCTGGGCGCGCTTCCCGCTGCCGTAGCGGTTCGGCTTGGCCGGCAGGTAGTCCCGCCCGAACTGCTCCTCGATCAGGGCGCGGACCTCGCGGATCGACTCGCCACTCAGCGCCGTCGAATCGGTACGCATGTAGGTGATGACGCCCACAGGCCCCTCGCCGTTGCCCAGATCGACACCTTCGTAGAGCTGCTGTGCCACGCGCATGGTGCGCGAGGTGGAGAAGCCCAACTGGGTGCTGGCGGCCTGCTGCAACGTGGCCGTAATGAACGGTCCGGGGGGTTTGGTCCTGGTCCGCTTGGTCTGAATGTCCGCGACGGTGAATGCCGGGGCGGATTGCGGGGCCGTCCGACCATTCAGGTCAATGGTCTTGAGCCCGTGGTCGGCATACTCCTCCCAGGCGTTCTCATCGACCGCTTCACAGACGAATCCCAGGCCCTCCGCCGCGGCACGGCACTCATCGACGTTGGCCGGCTCGAAGGGCCTGCCGTCGAGCTTGACCAGTTGCGCCTGCAGGCAGCCGTGGCTGCTGAGCCAGGCAAACCGCTCCTTGGTCGTCCGACCGGTGTCGGGGTCCGCCCCGCCTTCGAGGAACTCCTCCCACTCGACCGCCAAACCCGCAGCCTTGTCGACCTGGGTGGCGAAGCAGCCGGTGATCCTCCAGGACTCGGTGGGCACGAAGGCGCGGATCTCCCACTCGCGCTCGACGATGAGGCGTACGGCCACGGACTGCACCCGCCCGGCCGACAGCCCCTTGGCCACCTTCTTCCACAGCAGGGGACTGAGCTGATAACCCACGATCCGATCGAGAATGCGCCGAGCCTGCTGGGCGTTGACCCTGTCCATGTCCAGATTGTGAGGATGGGCGAAGGCGTGCTGGATGGCGGATTTGGTGATCTCGTTGAAGACCACGCGGCGAGTTTTCTCCGCGGGCAGATCCAGGGCGGCCGCCAAGTGCCACGCGATCGCCTCCCCCTCGCGGTCGAGGTCGGTGGCAAGATAAACCGTCTTTGCCTTTTTAGCAGCCCTGGTTAACTCGCCGATGAGCCGCTTGCGCCCGGGATCAACGACGTA
>DATKXO010000287.1:0-30924 GCA_035528995.1 Phycisphaerae bacterium
CGGGCTTGTGGCCGCCGCCGATGAGATGGCCGCCCGCGGGACGCGCCTCAAGCTGGTCGCGGTCAGCCCTACTTGCCGCGAGGTTCTGGAGCTGACCGGCCTGAGCCAACGCTTCCAGTTCTTCGAAGATCCTCAGGACGCCGTAAGGAGCTTCCTGTAACGAATGCGGAAGGCGCAGTGCAAGATGCGGAATCGGGAAAGTGGGATGCAGACGGGCGACGGTGCGTCGCCGGCCGGTCGGAACGGTCGCGTGCGCCGGCTGGCGCGTTCGTCGTACCAGGTTCGGCCGGCCGGATCGGGGTCATCTGAATGATCGGACAGACGACCAGACTTGGCGAGCAGCTCATCTCGGCCGGGCTCATCACCGAGGACCAGCTCGCTCAGGCTTTGGCCAAGCAGCAGGCCAGCGGGGCAAAGCTGGGCAGCGCCCTGATCGAGATCGGGGCGATCGGTGCGGCGGCCCTGGTCGGCGCTCTGTCCCAGCGTCTGGGGGTCAAAAGCTGCGTTCTGCGTCACGGGCTGATCGATCCGAAAGTGGCCAATTGCATCCCCAGAGAGGAAGCGGAGCGCCTTCGCGCCCTGCCCATGTTCCGGGTCAAGGACCGACCGGATGGCGGCGAAACCCTGACGGTGGCCATGACCGAGCCGCAGTCGCTGCCCACGCTGGATCGGCTGCGGGCGCTGACCGGCTGCCAGATCCATCCCGTCCTGGCCCTCGAGGAGAACATCGAGGAGTTCCAGAAGAAATACCTCGAGGCCGAGGTGACCGTCGATGCGTTCCTGGCCTCGATCGAGGAGAGCGACGTCACCATCGAGGAAACGGAGGCCATCGACGAGGGCTCGGTGGCCGACCTGGACAAGATGGTGGACGGTTCTCCGGTGATCAACCTGGTAAACCTGGCGATTCTGACGGCCCTTCGGGAGGGTGCCAGCGACATCCACATCGAGCCGGACCGCAAGGCGACGCACATCCGGTACCGGATCGACGGGCAGCTTCGCAGGCTGCTCAGGCCTCCGCGCAACATGCACGCGGCCCTGGTCTCGCGGATCAAGGTGATCGGGCGGATGGACATCTCCGAGAAGCGGCTCCCGCAGGAGGGTCGTGTGCACCTGGTGGCCGACGGGCGGGAGATCGACCTGCGGGTCAGCAGCATGCCGACGGTGCTGGGGGAGAAGTTGGTCATCCGCATCCTGGACAAGAGCAACCTGAGCCTGGAGTTCGAGACCCTGGGGCTGCGCCAGGAAGACCACGCGGCTGTTTCCAGGATGTTGCGCAGCCCCTACGGGCTGATGCTGGTTACGGGCCCCACGGGCAGCGGCAAGACCACGACGCTCTACTCGGCCATAGACCTGTTGCGCAGCGAGACGCTGAACATCGTGACGGTGGAAGACCCGGTGGAGTACCAGCTGGAGGAGGTGAACCAGATCCAGGTCAACGTCGGCGTAGGGCTGACCTTCTCGCGGGCACTGCGCTCGATCCTGCGCCAGGACCCGGACATCATCATGGTGGGTGAGATCCGCGACGAGGACACGGCGCGGGTGGCGGTGCAGGCGGCCCTGACCGGACACCTGGTGTTGAGCACGCTGCACACCAACGACTGCCCCGGCGGCGTGATGCGTCTGGCGGACATGGGCGTCGAGCCCTACCTGATCGCCGCGAGCTGTCTGGGCTTCGTGGCCCAGCGGTTGGCCCGCACCATCTGCCCGTCGTGCAAGACGTCCTATTACCCCTCGCCCGATCTGCTCGAGTCCGTGGGCTGGGGGCACCGCACCAACGAGCTGTTCGCCAAGGGCGAGGGCTGTCGGGCCTGCCACAACACCGGCTTCAAGGGGCGGATCGGGATCTACGAGGTCATGCTCATCGACGCGGAGATGCAGCGTCTGATCGAGAGGGCGGTGCCGGAGGTCGAGATACGCGAGTATCTCGCCCAGACCGGGTGGCGGACGCTCCGCGAGAAGGCGCTGGACGTGGTGGAGCGCGGCGAGTCCACGCTCGAGGAGGTCATGCGCGTCACCCGGGCGGAGGCACTGAGCGTTGGCGACCCGACCGGAACCCCAACTGAGGAAGCTATACCGTGAACCTGACCTACGACGCCATCGATACCTCCGGGCGCACGACCCAGGACCTGATCGAGGCGGACTCGATCAAGGCGGCCGTCGAGCAACTGCGTCAGCGCGGGCTGATGGTCACCAACATCCAGACCGCCTCGGATCGCGACGTGGAACGCCAGGCCCGCAGCGCGGACGTGGCCACGACCGGGTCCAGGCTCCCGCTCAAGCAGTTGGTGCTGTTCACGCGTCAGATGGCCATGCTGCTGACCAGCGGCAGCGCCGTGGTGCCGGCGCTGGAGGCGATCGCTCGCCAGCTCAGGAACCCCGACCACGGCTCTCTGATCAAGAAGGTCAAGGACGACCTGGAAGAGGGGTGCACGCTGACCGAGGCGCTGTGCCGCTTTCCTCGGGCATTCGACCCGACCTACTGCGCCGTGATCGCCGCGGGTGAGGCCAGCGCCACCCTACCGCAGATGTTTGATCGCCTGAGCCGGATCATCGGCAAACGTCGGGCCATGCGGAACAAGGTGCTGGGCAGCATGGCCTACCCGGGCTTGCTCATCGTGCTGTGCACGGCCGTGCTCAGCGTGTTGATGTTCTTCGTGCTGCCGCGGTTCGGCGACATGTTCGCCATGATGAGCGTACCGCTGCCCACGTTCACCACGCTTCTGCTGGCCGGTGCGGAAGGCCTGAGGCACTATTGGCCGGTCGTGGTTCTGCTGGTGCTGGGCATGGCGGGTGGGGTGGTCTATCTGGTCGTGACCCCACGAGGGCGGCAATGGTGCGCCAACGGGCAACTGCGCATCCCCCTGCTGGGCCGGTTGCTGTCCGGCCTGATCCAGGGACAGACCTTCCGCACCCTGGGCATGCTCCTGGAGGCCCATGTGGGGGTGCTCGATGCTCTGGACCTGGCGCGGCGGGCGACCAAAAACAACCGATTCCAGGCCCTGTTCGATGGTGTGGAAGGGGCGGTCACTTCGGGTAACTCACTGAGTGGTGCTCTGGAATCGTCGCGGCTGGTGGACGCGGCCATCTGTCAGGCCGTCCGGACCGGCGAGGAGAGCGGCAACCTGGGCGGGGCGATGAGCTACGTCGCCGACGTGCTGGACGAGGACAACACCGAGCTGCTAAACACGCTGACCCGGCTGCTGGAGCCGACCATCCTGATCATCATGGGCGTGCTGGTCGGTGCGGTGGCCATCTCCCTATTCCTGCCTCTGTTCGACATGACCTCGATGGTGCAACAGTAGTAATGTTCAAGACCTTGGCCATTCCACGACACCGGACGGTCACGCCCATCGGGATGGACGTGGGCCTGACGGGCGTGCGTGCCGCCCAACTGCGGCAGGTTCGCGGTCAATGGAGCCTGACGCGCGCCGTCCACTGGCAGTTGCGTCGGGCGGATGACCAGCAACAGGGCGTGAGCGCCGTCGAGGACCGTCTTCGCCGGGCCTTCCGGCACAACGAGTTCTCCGGGCGCACGCTGGTGTTCGGCCTGTCGCAGCCCGATGTCGAGCTACACGCCCTGGAGCTGCCGGAACAGGGCAGCGGACTGGGCGAGAGCCAGATTGAGTCCGCCGCCCGCTGGGAGATCGAACGTCTGGGCCGTTTCGAGCAGGGCACCACTGAAACGGCCCACTGGCGGTTGCCGCCGGGGCGGGGGACGCGGACGACGGCCTTCGGGGTGGCCGCTCCCAAAGAGCTTCTAGGCGAGATATGGGGCCTGTGCCAGACGGTTCGAGGTGACTGTGGTCGGATCGACGCCGCGGCCTGCGCCCTTTCCCGCGCGGGTGTCCTGCTACGACCGCCCCAGTCCGACGAGGTGTGGGGCATCCTGGACCTGGGCGCCCGAGCGGTCCGGCTGGTCCTGTGCGTGGACGGGGTGCCGGTGCTGGCCCGCTCGATCGAGGGGGGCGGCATGGCCTGGACCGAGAGCGTCGCCCTGACGCTGCAGGTCAGCACCGACAGCGCGGAACTGCACAAGTGCGATCACGGTATCCGCCCACCGGGTTCCATCGCCGGCGCAGGCCCGGTGGAGTCGAGCGAAGCCGGCTCCGAGGCGGGTCCGCTGGCCATGGTCGGAGAGATGGTTTTCTCGGCCCTTGGCGGCGAACTCGAACGGATCGCGGGCGAGATCGAGCGGTCCTACGAATACGTGCTGCAATGCTATCCCGGACGGCGCGCCGCCGACCTGATCCTGGTCGGTGGGGGGGCGGCTCTCAAGAACCTGGACACCTGGCTGGCCCGCCGGCTGGGCATTCCCGTGACCGCTGCCGACGCCTATCTGGAGAGGCCCGAGGCCCGTATCACCGTCGCCCCGACGCTGTCGCGTTCGGGACCCGCGGCTTCCAGGCGCCGGATGGTCGCCGCTTACTTCTGCGCCATCGGACTGGCCGTGCCGTTGGGGGGTGAGTCATGATCGGCGTAAACCTGATTCCGGCCGGCGTGCTCCGGGCGCGTCGTCGCCGCCGTCGAATCCGGCATTGGACGGTGGCCGCGCTGGTGGCGGCGGCGATCAGTGCGGTGCCCGTGCTCCTGCAGGTGCGTCAGCACGCCCGCCAGGCGCGGTTGGTCGAGCGCCGGGAGGCCACGTCGGCGGAGCTGGCGAACGTACGGGCCAGCGTGGAGACGGTCGGCACGTCGCTGAGGCGCCTGGGCGAGGGCATCGAACGGGCCGACACGCTTCGCACCCGGCGCTCCTGGGCCGGGCTGCTGGCCCGCGTCGTCCAGTGCATGCCTGATGAGGTTTGGCTGACCTCGCTGGCCACGGAGACCCCCCAGGACTCGGCCAGGGCCTCGCGAGGGAAGGTCGCCCCCCAGCAGGCCGCGCCCGCTTCCTCGACCCCCGGTGCCGAGACGAGCAGCGTGGCGATTCTGGCCGGGGCGCGTCGCTTGGCCCTCCAGGGCTTCGCCGTGAACCACGAGCAGCTCTACGAGTTCATGACCCGGCTGAAGGGTTCACGGAGCTTCTCCGGTGTCGAACTGGTCAAGGCGGGCAAGGAGCCGGTGTTGCGTTCACGGGGCGTGCGTTTCGAGTTGACCTGCACCTGGTAGTGAGGTCGGGGATGAGAGTCAGTTCTCTTCATGCGGTTGACGCGCTCGGCGGCCTGATCGTGGCCGGGCTGCTGAGTGTCGGCGTCTGGTACGGGCTGCCGGACGCCACGGGCGCCTCCGAGCGTATCCCGGAACTCAAGGCGCAGGTCGAGGACCTGGATGACAACCTGGTCGAGATGCGGTCGGCGCTGGATGGCCAGCGGGCCGAGCACCGCCGACTGGAGAGCGAGTTCGGCGACCGCGACCTGCTGCCGGAGGGAGCCCCCATAGAACGCGACCTCAAAGCCATCTCCGACCTGACCAAGGTCAATAACCTGGAGCTGATCCAGTTCACGCCGGTGGGAGTAGAGCGTTATCCCGGCGTTAAGGAGCTACGGTATCGACTGACGGCCAATGGAAGCTTCAATGACTACGTGCGGTTCCTGCGTGACTTCGAAGCCAGCTCCTCGTGGGCGGACATCACCTACTTGAAGTTGGATTCGCCGGACGCCCGCGCCGGCGACGGCAAGCCGGGCGAGTTCACGGTGAGCCTCTACTCTGCGATCCGGGAAGAAGACGCCGAAACGACGACGCCATAAACGTGGATGTGAAGAAGAAAAAGATCTACGGGCTGATCATGGTGCTGGGTCTGGTGGCCCTGCTGGCGGATCGCCTGTTCCTGGCCGAGCCGTTGCCCGCCGCGGCGACGGTCACCGGGGGCAGCGTGCTGCCCGCAGCGGAGCCGGTCGCGGACGCCGCCCCCCTGACCGGTCGCGTGGCGGCCGCTCCGTTCCCAACGGACCTGCCCGGCCCGGAGGCGGTCGATTCACTGCGTGACGCCTTCGCCCTGACGCCGGCGGCGCGCAAGGTGATCCTGGGTGAGCCCGAAGGTCTGGACCCGGACACGGGCCGGCGCGTGTCCCGCCGATCCGCGGCTGCCGAATTCGAGGAATCGCACAAACTATCGGCAGTCATGACCGCTCCGGAGACCCGGGTGGCCATTGTGGACGAGCAGTGGGTGCAGATCGGACAGGCCGTGGACGGGTGCCGCCTGCTCGAAATTATGGGACAGACCGCGTTGTTCGAGTGTGCGGACGGACAGGCCGAACTGACCGTCTCGACATTAAACGATAGCGTGCCGCCGCGCTAAAGGCGCCCTTTGCCGCTGCCGATACACGGCCAGGAGGGGGTACACCGTTAAGATCACCGCAAACCTTAGGGGGCACGAAACGATGTTTCAGCGTAAAGGCACACGACGGGGCTTCAGTCTGGTCGAGTTGGTCATTGTCATCGTCATCATCGGAGTGATCGCCGCGATTGCGGTACCGCGGATCAGCCGCGGTGCGAAGGGCGCCAAGGACGCCGCCCTCCGGGCCGACGTGACCCTGCTGCGCAACGCGGTCGACCTCTATGCCGCGGAGCACGGCGGCGACTTCCCCGCGATCACCAACGACCTGGAGTTGCTGACGGGGTATTCGACCGTCGGCGGGGTCTACAGCGCCACGAAGGACACGACCCACATCTACGGGCCGTATCTCAAGGCCATCCCTCCGCTTCCGGTGGCAGGCGGGGGCACTACCGGTGGAAAGATCGGCGACGTCAAGGTGGGGGCCATCGACGCCGCGGGGGTGGGGTGGTTGTACACCGTGGCCACCGGCGACATCGAGGCCAACACCGGTACCGCCAAGGACGAGGCGGACACGCTGTATTCGGACTACTAGCCGGGCAGCGTCGCGACATTAGGGCGAACCCAACCGGGCCGTCGGCACGAGCGTCCCCGCTCGCCGGCGGCCCGCTTTGATATCCGGCGTGTATTGTAAGCTTGGGGGAGTATGGCGACCCACGCGACAGCCTGCCGCCAGTGCCGGGCGCATTCCCGGCCGCCAACCGCTGGCGGTCCTCGCGCTTTCAGCCTGATCGAGTTGGTCATCGTCACCGTGATTATCGGTATCGTGGCCGCCATCGCGGCGCCGCGTTTCAGCCGAGCCGGCAAATCGGCCACCGCCAGTTACGTCGTCGGGAGCATCTCCACCGTTCGCCAGGCCATCGAGCTGTATTACGCCGAGCACGGTCAGTATCCGGGCTACACGCCCGGCACGACCACACCGAATGACACCTGGTTCACGCGGCAACTGCTGGAATACAGCGACGCGACGGGCAACACGCAGGCAAGCTACGGGCATCCCTTCATCTACGGTCCGTATCTTCGCCCGCCTTTCCCGACGAACCCGTTCAACAACCTCGACACGGTGAAGGTGAAACAGAATCCCGGGGATGCCGTCGCCATCGGGGGCACGGGCTGGATTGCGGTGCTGTCCACGGGCGATTTCGGTATCAACACCACGGCCGCTCACATTGAGGAGATCGCCGAGGGGTCGGTGGCGGAGGGTATGGTGGAGGTCAAGGGTCTCTGAGATGACGCCCCCCCGCGCCGCGATGCGCCGGTCCTGCCGGGAACGTTGATTCGATGGGGTGAACCTCAGGTTATGGGCGGCTCGCGATCGAGCGTTGCGCACCGCAGCGAAGATTCGAAGATCATCGCAAGGGCCTTATAACCCGATGTCCTAAGGGGGGGTACGTACGACGGCATGCCCCAGGTGCGAGAGGGGGACTCACCAAACCCATGACAGCCGGACGCTCGAGACTAAGCCGCCGCCGGGCCGTCACTCTGATCGAGGCGGTAGCAACTGTGATGATCACGGGCATCCTGCTGGGCGCTACGGCCTCCACGGTGCACCTGATGACCCGCACCGGTATCCAGGCCCGCGGCGCCGCCCAGGAGCAGAACGCGGCCAAGTTGGCCATGCTGCGCATGCGCCGCGAGCTGCGCATGGCGCTCGCGGTGAGCGAGATGTCCGCCACAGCGGTCACGTTCACGCATCCGGACATCGACGGTGATGGCGGCGATGACGTCATCCGCTACGCCTGGTCCGGCAGTGCTGGCGACTCGCTCACCCGCCAGGTCAACGCCGCTGCCGCCGCGCCCATGCTCGAAGGGGTGCAGCGGTTCGAGCTGAGCTACGACATCAAGGAGGGGACCGAGGAGGCTCCCGGTCCGGATCAGGAGGGCGCCGAGGAACGGCTGATCTACTACGACAGCAGCTACATTCTGAGCGACGCTCGCGTCCACGACAATCAGTGGTGGGCGCAGTACTTCAAGCCGGACCTTCCCGCTGAGGCCGTCGGTTGGAAGGTCACTCGCGTTTTCTTCCAGGCCAAGCGGGACCACAGCGACGACACGACGACGACGATTCAACTACGCCTGGCCAAGGCCGACATGACGCCCAGCGACACGGTCATCGACCAGACCACGATGGATCAGCTCGCGCTTCTCGACCAGTACGAGTGGGTCGAGAAATCGTTCGCCAACGCGACGAACGTCTCACCCGACGAGGGGCTGTGCCTGGCGTTCATCACCTATGACGCCAACTCGGCCAGGTTGCGCTACCGGAGCGGTGGCGTTTATAGGTCTGACATGGCGCTGGCCGAAGGCGATCCGGGTTGGACGGCCATCTACACCGACAAGGCGCTGCTGTTTTACGTGTACGGCACGGTCACCACCAAGGGTCCGGCGGTCGCGATGCAGCGGTTGGCCGCCGTGACGGTCGGCCTGACCGTGGGCACCGACCCGCCGACGCGGCTGGACTCGGGCGTGCAGGTGCTCAACGCACCGGAGGTGACCAAGCTGTGACACGGAGCGCGGACGACTTCGTCGGACGTGACCGGGACGTGAGACGCAGGACGGCCACGCCCGTTTGCAGCAGACGCCGGCCGATCGGCCGCCGCCGCCGCGGCTTCAGCTACATCGAGGCCGCCATATCGAGCACGATTCTGGCGGTGGGTATTGTCTCGGCCCTGCACCTCTACGGCTCGTATGCCAAGGGCGTGTTGCAGGCCAACGAGACGGCGGCCGCCCAGGAACTGGCGGCGGGGCTGATGGCCGAGATCACGGCCCAGGCTTTCGAGGACGCCGACTACGCTCACGGCTCGTTCGGCCTGGGCGTGGGCGAGACCGATCGAACCGACTTCGACGACGTGGACGACTACGACGGCTGGACGGAAGCCCCGCCCCAAGCGGCGGACGGCAGCGAACTGACCGGGTACGAGGGCTTCGTACGGAGCGTGGATGTCTACAACGTGAACGCCAACAACCTGACCACATCGGCCATCGCCGGATCTACCGATGCCAAGAGGATTGTGGTCAGCGTCACGCGGAACGGGCGGCTCCGGGCACGGCTCGAAGCCGTCAAAATGTACCAGGACGAGACGGCTCCCGTGCGGACCAAGTTGGATGTGTTCGACCTTGAATGGCTGCTCAAGTAATCGGGACCTGCCGACGCACCGTCGGCGGGCGGTGGCCATGTACATGGCCGTGCTGCTGATCGCCATGCTGCTGACCGGGGCCGGCATCACGTTGATCAGTGTCCAGCGGGCCGACCGACGCATCCAGGGCAACATCGGTCGAGGCGAGCAGGCGGCGCTGACCGCGCAGACCGGCATGGAGTGGCTCTTCTGGGACGTCAACAACGACGCCGACTGGCGCACCACCCGGGTCCATCCCGACGCCACGACACTGGAGGTCAGCGGACTGGGAACGCTGGGCATGAAGGTGGCCGACCCGGACGGTGACTTTGCCGACGACGACACCGATCAGGTCCAGCTCAGCGTCACGGCGAGTCACGGCGGGTCGTCTCAGACGCTGCAGGCCGTCGCGACTCCGAAGACCCATCCGGCCCTGCAGTTCGCCGTGTTCGGCAACCGCGACGTCAGTTTCGAATCGAATGCGACGGTGGCCGGACCGATCCGCTCCAACGGCGACATCATCGCCTACTCCACCGTGGCCCTGACCGACAACGCTGCCTTCCAGACGGTCTCGGGTAACTGGATATCTTCGTCGCTGGAGCCGGCCGGCTACACCGACCAGGCCATGAGCTTCCCGGCGCCCGACCTCGCGTTCTACGCCAATCAGGCCACGGTCGTGTCCGCCTCGGGCAACCCGCGCTCGATCAGCGACGTGAATCTCACGGACACGAACAACACGTTGGGCACAGCCAACCCTAAGGGAATCTATTGGATCGACGCCGGGGGCTACGACCTCGAAATCAGCTGGACGCACGTGAGAGGCACGCTGATTATCACCAATGTCTACAGCTACGTCTGGTTCGCCGAGCCGTGCTGGATCGAGCCCGGCGACGCCGGCTATCCGACGATCATCGTGTACGCCCCCGGTCGGGAGGTCTGGATCGCCATGTCGGCGGGCGAACTGGACGAGGACGAGAGCTCGGTGGATTTCAACGAGGACGGCGACACCGACGATACCTTCGCCCCCTCCGTCGGCGGGGTCGTCTGGACAAACGCGTCCGACCTCTGGCTCAGGGGTTCGTGGAGTCTGACCGGCTGCGCGATCGGCAACTACGTCCACATGTACAACGGTATTCGGATCGACGACGACCCCGACCTGCAGGACCGGCTCGTGCCCGGGTTCACCGATGGCAAGCTGCACCTGGTTCCCGGGTCGATCAGGGAGGTCGCCCCTTAGTCACCGACCCTTCCATGGAGCGGGAATCCAATGGAACGCACCGACATCCGCACACCGGCGTTTTCGCTGCTCGAGCTGGTCATGGTCGTGGCCATCATGGCGGTTCTGCTGGCCGTCGCCCAGCCGAGGATGGCATCGGCCATCCAGCGCGATCGCGTGCGGCGGGCAGCCACCAGGCTGGCCATGGACATCCGCCTGGCCCAGAGCGAGGCCGTCGGCCAGCAGCAGAACGTGACCGTCGCATTCAACACCGACTACGACGCGTACGAAGTGTCCGGCCTCGCTCCCGAGGCCGACGGCTCCACCGGCTACGAGGTCTGCCTCGGGGCCGACAGGGATTACCACACCAACATCGCCGCGGCCAACTTCAAGGGTCAGCTCGAGGTCACGTTCGACCGCTACGGCGCGCCGAACAACGAAGGAAGCGTCGTGCTGGGCATCGGACAGCTTCGCGTCATCATAAAAGTGGCGGCGGGCACCGGTCGGGTGACCGTCGGCGACCTGCGCCGCGTTTTGCAGAAGCTGCCCGGCCCGGTCGAAGCCTTGCCCATCGATATCGAATACGGGGGCGCCATCGGCGGTGGCTCCGTCGGCGTCGACCCGCCCAGCGAACAGCCCGGCGGCGGTGGCGAGATCATGTAGTCCCGATTCTGCATGGACGTGTACACCTACTTCCGTCCATGACGGTTTCCAGGCTGGTTGCAGTCAGCAGGTCTGGCGCGCAGGGGAAGAGCGATCCGTCGCCCCGCCATGCGCGAGCTCCGAGCGTACGCAGCGTCCGGTACCGCGATCCGGTCAGTCTCCGGCCGGGTCGATGATCACCCGAACGGTGTCCGATCCGGAGAACGGTTGTCCGTCGATCGTGAGCCCGGTCAGCGTGAGCGTTGCATCGGGGGGCTCGACGATCGCTTTGACCTCCGTCTCGACGAAGTTGGCCACGAGTTCGCCCCGGTTGTCGGCTTTGGTCCACGCCACGGGCACACCGTCGAGCGCCAGCGTGCCGGGATCGACCTGCCCGTAGGGGATGGCCGCGTGCACCGTGACGAACCCGCCCTGGGTTCTTCCCAGGATCAACGTGCTGGGTGCGATCGCGATCGGAACACCGGCGGTGCGGTCCTTCGCCCGCGGGAAGGCCGGCCCGGCCCACAGACCCAGCGCTACACAGAACACGACGGCAGTTGCGACGAGCTTTCTCATGATACCTCCTCCAGGCCATATGGAACCACAAGGACAAACGCTGAGATAGTAAACGCTAAAGACGACGTTTTCGGACGTCTATTTAGACGATTAATCAACAAAGATTCTCCGTCTGTCATCTTCGTGGCAGGATCGACCCTAATGCGTTGCGCTTGTTTCAAGGCGAGATGGACTTTCTGATGGGAATGTCCGTCTTTGGGGCGCCGCGTTTCGTTTATCCAGTCTCGTTGGATTGTTGTGGCGTGCGGTCGCCTCGCGCGACGCGGCGCGGGTCGGGCCGATTCACTCCCCGGCCGGCGAGGTCCAGACGCTCAGCGTTCGCCCGTCCTGCAGCAGAAGGGCCCCGTCGCGGATGGTGATCCGCTTGAGATCCTCGAAAACGCCCAGAGCCTGGACGCCTCCGTTGGATGGGATCAGCCCGCTGGCGTTGCGCAGGTCGTAGAAGTAGACGGTGCGCAGGTCCTGGAAGTTCTCCGGCCCGGCGTCGACCGCCACCAGAAAGGACTCGCCCACGAAGCGGTGATCGAAGCGCAGCCCGCGGCGCGTGGTCCCCTCCCAGAGCACCCGTCCGTCGGAGCCGGACAGGGCGAACACCCTTCGCTCGGTCGCGACCAGCACCTGCTCGTCGAAGAGCGTCACCGTGATGGCGTCGGCCCCGCGCCAGAGCCGATCGGCCGGCGTCTCAGACCGCCACAGCGTGCGCCCGTCGGCGAGGCTCAGTTTCTCGAGATGGCGGCCGTCGTCGGACAGGTACAGCCCGTCCAGGTCGAGTTGCACCGTGCCGCTGAGGATGCCCTGCTCGCGGCGGACGCTCCACAACGCCCGGCCGGTGACAGGATCGTGACAGTGCACCGTCTCGGAGGTCACCAGGATGAGACGGCCTTCCAGGGTGAACAAGACGTGTTCCGCCCGTCGATCGTCCTCGGGGTCCAGGACCCTGAGCAGCTTGCCCGTGTCGGTTTCGAGCAGGCAGAAGATCGGCTCGCCGTAGTGGGCGGCCTGGTAGACGATCCCGGGGTCACCGCAGGTCATCGGCCCCGTGGGGGCGTGTTCGAGCTTGGTGCGCCAGATCTCACGCCCGGTCTTGATATCCAGCCGGACCGCCTCGGCGTCCGTGCGCCCCGCCACCAGCGAATTGCCGGCCAGGGCGAAAGTGGCGAATGCCGGAAGGTCCTCCGGATCGGCCAGCGGATCGTCTCGCTCGGGATGAGCCTCCCCGAATTCCCACAGCCGTTGCCCGCTGGTCGCTTCCAGTCCCAGGATCTGGTCCTGGGTGACCAGCACGATTGTGGATGGCGTCGCCAGCAGCAGGTCCGGCCGCTGCGGGCAGGGCGACGGATCGTCCCACAGTTCGCGCCCGGTCCGGGCGTCGTGGGCCTGCAGGTTCCCGCCGGCATAGATCAGGTAAAAGCCCCAGCTCGCCCCGGGTGTGTCGCCGAAGAGCGGGTCCAGCAACCAGAATGGCTCGTCGAACTCGCGTATCGTCCCGGGCGTGTCGCCCAGCGGCGGCTCGAGGTGCGGGCGCGACGGCGTGACCCGGGCGCGCGCGTCCGCCACGCGGTCGCGGTATTCGCTGAACCGCACCTTCCGACCGCCGACGTCCACGGTGGCCTGCGGGTACTGGCGAGCCGCCTTGGTCAGCCAGCGCCAGGCGTGCTCGGGCCGCCCGGCGTCGACGTAGCAGTCGGCGATGGACCGCATCACCGCCGGAGCATCGGGCTGCTGCGGATAGCGGGAGAGCCCTTCGGCGAAGGCCCGGGCGGCCTCCAGCGGCTTGCCCTGTTGGCGGAGCAGGTGTCCGCCGCCGGCTGCTGCGGCGGGGGCGGCCTGCGAGTTGGGATAGACCTGAACCACGCGGGCCAGCAGCTCGAGATCCCCGGCGGTCCGCCCGGCCGACAGCCACTCGGCGGCCTGCCGCTCGAACCGCTGGTACACGTCGGGTCCGTGCTCGCCGATCAGCCGACGGATGGCCGACTCGGCCAGATCACCGGCTCGAAGCGACCGGCCCTCGGCTGTGTCGCGCCGGGCCTCTCGCAGCGTGCGGTCGGCGATGATCTGTTGGTAGAGGCCGGTGGCGTCGGCGAACCGGCCGGCTCGCTCGTACACCGCCGCCCATTCCAGGCGATAGGTCAGGTGGGCCTGCGTGTCCGGTGGGCACTGCGAGGCCCGCTCGAAGAGGGAGATGATCCGCTCGAGGTCGGGCTGCTCCGCCCGGGCCAGCGCGGCGGCCGAAGCCAGACAATCGTCGAAGATGCGCCTCTTCAGGTCCGGCTCGATGGGTCGGGCGAAGCCGCCGGCCCGGGCGATGGCCTCATCCAGGATGGCCAGTGCCTCATCCGTGTCACCGGTGCGGAAGAGCAGTTCGGCAAGGTCCAGCGCCGGGACCGGGTCCTGCGGGGCGCGGTCCATGGCCAGCCGCAGCCGGTTCAGCACGTCTTCCTTGTGGGCGAAGGCGGTGACGCAGTCGTTGCCCGCGACGATCAACTGCCCGGGAACGGCCAGGATGTTGCCGCCCTCCGTTGCCTCCCACGGCTGCTGCGTGAGTTGACCATCGCTGCGAGAGTAGGCACACAGGGCGGTGCGGGTTGGAATCAAGACCTGCTCGGCGGTCCAGATGCCTCGGCCCAGCAGGTCCGCATCGTCGGGCAGCCGCGACTCCCAGACGAATCGCCCGGCTTCCAGGTCGTAACTGAACACCTGATCGCCCACGCCGTAGACTATTGAGCCGTCCACCCCCAGGATGGTCTGGGCGTTGTGCAGCTTATCGAGGGGGATGGATCGTTCGATGTCGCCGCTGGCCCGGTCGAGCACCAGCAGCGTGGCCGCGTCGGTGGGCAGTGCCACCAGGCGATCATCAACGCAGATCAGCGGATTGAGCTGCCAGGGGCTTGTTTCGTGTGATGATGCCCGGCCCTCCCGCCGCCACTGCGCTTCTCCGATCCGCGGATAGAGCCTCAGCCAGCGCACCCGGCCGCTGTGGCGGTCAACGGCCGCGATCGTGCCCAGGTTGGTGCACAGGTACACGGTGTCGTCCACCAGCGAGGGGACGGCCAACGTCGAGCGCCGATACCCGAACCCGCCGGTCGAGGCGCTGCCCAAGTGCGTGCGAAACTCGAGCCGCCCGCTGTTCGCATCGAAGCCATAGAGGAAGCAATCCTCGAACCCGAAGCTGCGCGTGCGGCGGGCGACGACGTACACGCGCTGGCCCGCCGCGATCGGCGTCGACTCGAAATCCATCTCCTCGAACGACTCGCCCAACGCGGCCCGGTCGGCTCGCCAGAGTTCGGCCCCGGTTCCGGCGTCCAGGCACACCAGGGCCGAGGTGTTCGCCGCCGGCTCGTAGCCGTAGTAGGAGACCACCTCGCTGCCCAGGCAGGCGTAGACCCGTGCGCCGGCCACCGTCGGGGCGTACCAGCGCGGGACTTCGCTGTCTACGGAAAGGCCGATCTCGCCGGGATCGCCCGGGCCGGCGTAGCGCCAGATCACCCGCCCGCTGCTGAGGTGCAGGGCCCACACGCGCCGGCTGTCCTGGACGTAGACGGTGTTGTCGGCCACCACCGGGTTCATGGTCAGGTAGCGGCCCTTGCTCAAGGCGCGTCGGAAGCTGCTGGACATGTCCGTCTCGGCGACGCCGGATGCGTCGCCGATCGAGTCTACGCGCCAGAGCACCGCCAACTGAGCGACGGCAAACTCGCCGGCTCGGTTGCGCCCGGGATGGCCTCCGAACGTCGGCCAGGCCGGCCCGGCACCTGGCTGCTCGACCGGTTCCACCTCGACCAACAGAGACTCGATCAGCTCCGCCACCGGGCGCGATTCGCCCATCCACACGACGGACCCAGCGTCGCCTCCGGCGGCGGTCTCAGCGGCCAGTTCACGAGCCTTCTCCGCCTGGCCCCCAAGGGCATACGCGATCGCCAGTTGGGCGGTGACTTCACCTCGCAGGCGGGCGCGATCGGGATGGTCGTCCAGAAGCCTGCGGTAGGCCCGCACCGCAACGGGAAAGTCGCCCGCCTCCAGAGCGGCCTGGCCGACCAGCTTCAACGCTTCGGCTCCCGCGACCGTGCAGAAGTAGGAGTCGGCCACGGCCAACAGCGTCTCGATGCGTCGATCCGTCCGGGCCGCGGCGAGCTGCTGTCCAGCGCCCGGTTCGGCAATCCGACGGTAGGCCCGCAAGCCCTCGGCCGGCCATGACGCGATCAGCCTGTTGGCCCGCTCCGGCAGGCTGACGAACCTTCCGGGCGCCGTACGGGAGAGTTTGTCCGCATGCTCCTCGAGGGCGCGGCTGACGTTCCGCGTCGCTTCTTTCCAGTCGCCCTCGGCCGCCTGCCGGGCCGCCTTGGCGATCCACTCGTCGGCCTCGAAGCTGTCGTCCAGGTAGACATCGGATGGATCGGCGGCCGGGGGTCGGTCCTCGGGCGGACCGGGTCCCGCGTCCTCGTCCTGAGCGAGCACAAACTGCGAGTGCGTCGGCCAGGCGGCCAGGCCCAAACACACCACCAGGGCCAAACGGACAGGATCGAAGTGCATGACCTTCATATTCGCACGTCGAGGTACTTCCGCCCGGCGAGTGCACCGGGCCCGCGCCGGACCACCGGCGGTCGTGCCCTACTTCGCGTCGGGGAAGTAGCGCCCGATCAACGGTTTCAGCCGTTCCACCACGCGGGGCGGGACGACGCTCTTGTCCGTCCAGACGGCCAACTCCAGGGCGTGGAACGCTTCGCAGTCTTCGATGGGGCGCTGCCCCAGGGCGGTCACCACCGACTCGATCAGCTCGATGCTGTTCTCGGTGGCGGTCTTGAGGTTGCCCATGATCTCGGCCAGCAAGGCCTGCTTGTCGGTCCCCGCGTGCGGTCGCCAACAGTCGTAATCGGTCACCAGGGCGATCGAGGCGTAGGACATCTCGGCCTCGCGGGCCAGCTTGGCCTCCGGCATGGCGGTCATGCCGATCACGTCCGCCCCCCACTGCCGGTGCATGTTTGACTCGGCCCGGGTCGAGAACTGCGGGCCTTCCATGCAGACGTAGGTGCCCTTGTCGTGCACGGTGGCCCCCACGCCGTCCGCCTGCTCGAGGATTCGCCGCCGGAGCACCGGGCAGAACGGCTCGGCGAATTCGACGTGCACGGCCAGCTCGTCGTGATAGAAGGTCCCCGCCCGGCGGAACGTCTTGTCGATGACCTGGTTGCAGACCACCAGGTCTCCGGGTTTGATCTCGTCGCGCAGGCTTCCGGTGGCCCCGCTGGCGATGATGGTGGTGACGCCGACTGTCTTGAGGGCGTAGATGTTGGCCCGATAGGGCACGGTGCTGGGGCTGAAGCGGTGGCCCAGCCCGTGGCGGCTCAGGAATATGATCTCGGTCCCACCCCAGTGCGAGCGGACCAGGGGCGTGCTGGGCGGCCCGTAGGGCGTGTCCACCTCGACCGCCTCGCCGCGGGCGTGTTCGGCGAACGCCTCGCCCAGGCCCGTCCCGCCGATCACCGCGATCATGCGTTGTGTCCTCCTGGTGCTCGAACTGCGGCGGATTCAGATTGCACCGGCCCGGTCGTTCCCGCCGGCCGGACGCCGTGCACCACCGGGACGGATTATATGCGCCGACCGACGGCAACGCACTGACCGCGGAACTGGATCAGGATCGCCGGGGTGGGTAGAATCGCCCCCGTCCGCCCCGATGGGGTGCAACAGCCAATACCGGTGTCGTTGCGGCCGCCCGAGTCACGCTGCCGCGCGGCGCCACTTGATCCATACGTTCACGGAGTTCCTGCCATGTTGATGCCGTTCAGCCCCGAACCCTACGTCGATTTCACGCAAGACGGTCCCCGCTCGAAGATGCTGGCGGCGCTCGAGCAGGTGGGCAAGCAACTCGGCCGACACTACCCGCTGCACATCGGCGGCAAGACCGTCGAGACGAAGGACAAGATTCAGTCCGTCAGCCCGGCCGACCCCGATCTGGTCGTCGGCGTGATGAGCAAGGCGTCGGCCGACCAGGCGGACCAGGCCGTCAAGCTGGCGGCCGAGCGCTTCAAGGAGTGGGCGTCCTGGTCGGGTGAGGCCCGCGGGCGCATCCTGGTCAAGGCAGCCGCGATCGCCCGGCGAAGAGTCTACGAGCTGGCCGCCTGGCAGTGCTACGAGGTCAGCAAGAGCTGGATCGAGGCCTACGCCGACGTCTGCGAGGGCATCGACTTCATGGATTTCTACGGCCGCGAGGCCATGCGTCTGGACGGCGCCCATCCGGTCACGCCGTTCCCGGGCGAGGAGAACGAGGTCCGTTACATGCCGCTGGGCGTGGGCGTGATCATTCCACCGTGGAACTTCCCCTTCGCCATCTGTTGCGGCATGACCACCGCATCGCTGGTGACCGGCAACACGACGGTGCTGAAGCCGGCCAGCACGGCGCCGGTCGTGGCGGCCAAGCTGGTCGAGATTCTCCACCAGGCCGGTCTGCCCGCCGGAGTGCTCAACTTCGTGCCCGGCAGCGGAGCAGCCATCGGCGACACCCTGGTCTGCCACCCGCTGACCCGCTTCATCGCCTTCACCGGATCGATGGAGGTCGGGTTGGGCATCTTCGAGAAGGCCGCCAGAATGTCCGAGGGGCAGATCTGGCTCAAACGCACCATCCTGGAGATGGGCGGCAAGGACTGCATCGTGGTGGACGAGACGGCCGACCTGGACGCGGCCGCGGAGGGCGTCGTGGCGGGCGCCTTCGGGTTCCAGGGCCAGAAGTGCAGCGCCTGCTCGCGGCTGATCGTCCACAAGGAGGTTCATCAGCCGCTGCTGGAGCGCGTGGTCGCACGGGCCGGCAGGATCACCATCGGCAACACCACCACGAGCGAGAACTTCTTCATGGGTGCCGTGATTGACCCGGCGGCCCAAAAGAAGAATCGGGACTACATCGGGATCGGCAAAAAGGAGGGCAAGGCCGTTCTGGCGGACGGGAAGGTGCCGGACAAGGGCTACTTCGTGCCGCCGACGATCATCGACGGCGTGGACCGCAACGCCCGGATCGCCCAGGAGGAGATCTTCGGCCCGGTGCTGGCCGTGATCGAGGGCCGGGACTTCGACGACCTGCTGAGCATCGCCAACGGGACGATCTACGGGCTGACCGGTGCCCTGTACTCCAACGACCGTCAGCGCCTGGAGCGGGCCCGCCGCGAGTTGCACGTGGGCAATCTCTACTTGAACCGCAAGTGCACCGGGGCCCTGGTGGACGTGCAGCCGTTCGGAGGCTTCAATATGTCCGGCACGGACTCGAAGGCCGGCGGGCGCGACTACCTGCAATTGTTCATGCAGGCCAAGAGCATCACCGAGCGGTTCTAGCAAGGCGGCGGGGCATTCCGAACTGTGCGCCGCGGGCGGATGAGGGGCCGGTGCATCAAACGAAGCTCCGCGGTGACGGTCATCCACCGGAACGCACGGATCGGACAGCGCGAGATTCGCGCCGATCGTCGTTGGCCGGTGTGTCTGTGGCGTCCAGGGGCTGGCGTCACTCCCCGGGCGCCTGACGGGATGGGGCAATCGGGCCGAGCAAGCCACCGTCGTGGCTCGTGTTCGCACTACGGGTCCCATGCGTAGGTCCGGTGCCGGAAGAACGCTCATGGACATGTGGGCCGCACTGCTGGACGTGTTGATCCTGCTGTTCGCGGCCTTGCTGCTTGGCACGCTGTGTGAGCGCCTGAAGCAGAGCGCCATACTCGGCTATCTGCTCGCGGGCACGTTGCTGGGGCCGAACGCCCTCGACTGGATGCCCAGTCACAGAGCGGTGGCGACCATCGCCGAACTCGGCGCCACCCTTCTGCTCTTCACCATCGGGTTGGAATTCTCCTGGCGACGGTTGCGCAACATCGGCCCGATCGCCCTCGGCGGCGGCACGCTCCAGGTCGTCATTACCGGCGCAGTCGTGGCCGGGGCGTGCATCGCCCTGGGAGTCGATACCCGGGCCTCCCTTGTCCTCGGAGCCATGGCGGCCTTGAGCAGCACGGCCTGTGTCGTGCGCCTGTTGGTCGCCAGGGCGGAGATCGACAGTATTCACGGTCGCCACGCGCTTGGCATCCTCCTGCTGCAGGACATCGCCGTAGTGCCCCTGGTGCTCTTCATTACGCTGCTGGGCGATGGAGGCTCGGGCGGGGCGATCGGGTGGGAAGCGGGCCGGGCCGTGGCGGTCGCGGTGGCCGCCACGGGGGCCATGTACCTGCTTCTCAAGTACGCCATGCCCCGTCTGATCACCGCAACGGAGTTGGCCCGCAATCGCGAGCTGCCCATCCTGTTGGCCATCGCAACGGCGCTGGGCGCGGCCTGGATCGCACATCGGGTCGGCGTGTCGCCGATGCTCGGCTCGTTCATCGCCGGCTTGCTGCTGGCGGAGTCCCCGTTCGCGGTGCAGATTCGCGCGGACGTCTCGTCGCTCCGGACCCTGTTCGTGACACTCTTCTTCAGTTCCATCGGCATGGTCGCGGACCCGGTGTGGGTGTTCGACCACGTGTCGCTGGTTCTGGCGGCCGTTGCGGCCGTCGTGCTCTGCAAGGCCGCGGTGGTGTTCGGCGTGGCTCGCCTGTTCCGCTCTAGGCCCGGTCAGGCGGCCGCCACGGCCGTTTGCCTGGCTCAGGTCGGTGAGTTCTCGTTCGTGCTCGCCGAGATCGCCCGGGAGCGCGGGCTCATCGACGGTGGACTGTTCAAACTCGGTATATCTGCAACTGTTGCCACGCTGTTTCTGACTCCCTATCTGGTGCGGTGGGCCCCTCGTATTGCGGTCGCCGTCAGCCGGCTCTCCGCGCCCGGCCGGCGGGCACCTCTTGCGTCAGACCGGGCGGCAACACACCCCCAGGCGGACCTGATCGGCCACGTCGTGATCGTCGGATTCGGCCCCGCGGCCCGGCGCGTGGCCGAAGCGATGCAGCCGCTGCACGCATCTCGTCTGGTGGTCGTCGAGCTCAACTCCAGGACCGCGGCAACGGCGCGGGACTTCGGCCTCCGAGCATACGTCGGTGATGCAACCCGCACTGAAATCCTGGAGCACGTGTCCGTTCAGACGGCCGCATGCGTCGTCGTGACGATTCCGGATCCCACTACCGCGCGACAGGTGGTCGAGCGCGTGCGGTCGCTGTCGCCGCAGACCCCCATCATTGCCCGGGCCCGGTACCACGTCCATCGGCACGACCTGATCCGCTCCGGAGCGGCAGTCGCCGTGGACGAGGAGGACGAGGTAGGCCTGCGCCTTGCCTCCGTCGTGCTCGAGATGTCGGGCGCGATGGAATCGCCGCGCGGACCCACCGAGAACGGCGACCCTGATCGTGCGTCCACCTGACGCGCCGGCCCCGCTGCGGGGCGAGGTCTTGCGGTGACAGCCGACGCTCCATTCGTTAAGATTCGGTGGCGTAAGTTCTGAGCGGCTTACCGCCGGTTTGGGGGATCACCGAACCATGCTCGCCGTTGCCATCCTGAACAACAGCCTGACCATCGCCCTGCTGGCAGGTGTGGGCTACATCGTGGCCTACCGGTTGTACGGCCGTTACATCTCGCGTCGCATCCTGGGCCTGGACCCGGCGCGGCGCACGCCGGCGCACGAGCGGCAGGACGGTGTGGACTTCGTCCCGACGCACCCGGCTATCCTGTTCGGCCACCACTTCGCCTCGATCGCCGGGTTGGGGCCGATCGTCGGGCCGGCCATCGCCGTGTTCTGGGGCTGGCTGCCCGCGGTGTTGTGGTGCGTCTTCGGCAGCATCTTCATCGGCGCCGTCCACGACCTGAGCACGCTGTATATCTCGTTGCGGCACCAGGGCCGGACCATCGGCGACTTGACCAACGACATCATCGGTGCCCGGGCCCGCGTGCTCTTCCTGATCATCATCTTCTTCCTGCTGGCCCTGGCCATGGGCGTGTTCGCCCTGCTGATGGCCAAACTGTTCGTCAACCTCTCGCCGCAGGCCGTGACGCCGACGTTCTCGCTGATCCTGATCGCCGTGGTGATCGGCCTGCTGGTCTACAAGCTGCGCTGGCGGCTGGGGCGGGTGACGCTCATCGGCCTGGGGTTGATGTTCATCGTTCTGGCGATCGGGTTGGAGGTTCCGGTCTCGCTCTACAAGGCCTACGTCGGCGACGAGGTCAAGCGGTTCATCGCGACCACCGACGATCCCGAGTTCCCCCGGGTGCACGGTATTGCCGCCACACGGGCCGCACCCACCGCCCAATACTTCGAGGACCGCGCCGAGCAGCATCCCGAATACGCAGGTTACGCCGACCAGGTGCACCGCGCGGAAGACTCCGCCCGCAAGACCTGGACCTACACGCTGCTGGTTTACGCGTTTGTGGCCTCGGTGCTGCCGGTGTGGTTGTTGCTCCAGCCCAGGGACTACATCAACAGCTATCAGCTCTACATCGGGTTGGCCGTCCTGATGCTGGGCCTGATCGTCTGGCGACCGGCCATCGTAGTCGACCCGATCCGAAGCGGCGAAGCCATCGCCGGAGCCGACCCCATCTGGCCTTTCCTGTTCATCACCATTGCCTGCGGCGCCGTCAGCGGCTTTCACAACCTGGTCAGCAGCGGCACCACCGTCCGGCAGATCCGCAGCGAGCGCGACGCGCCGGTCATCGCCTACGGTGCGATGCTGACCGAGGGCTTCCTGGCCGTCCTGGTCGTCCTGGCCTGTGTGGCCGGGTTGGGTCGCGAGGGCTTCGACAGCTTCTACAGCAACTGGCAGACGGCCAGCACCAGCGGACTGGGGGCCTTCCTGCAGGGCGCCGGGCTGGTCATCTCGCGACCGTTCGTGTGGCTGGCCGGTCCGCTGGGAACCACTGAAGACGGCGTCATCATCTTCTGCCAGAGCTTCATCGCCGTGGTCGTGGTCAGCTTCGCCATGACCACGCTCGACTCGGGCACTCGCCTGCTGCGCTTCAACGTCGAGAACATCGGCAAGGTCGCCCACCTCCCGCCGCTGCGGAACCGCTACTTCGCCAGCCTCATCGCCGTGGTCGCGATCGGCTTCTTCGCCCTGTTGAAGCTGGGCGGCAAGCCCGTGGGGATGGCCCTGTGGCAGCTCTTCGGCACCACCAACCAGTTGTTGGCGGCCATCGGCCTGCTGGTGGTCAGCGTCTACCTGTTCTCCAAGCGCAAGCCCATCATCTACACCCTGCTGCCCATGATCGGCATGCTCTTCATGGTCCTGTGGGCCATGTGCCGCAAGCTGACCGCGTTCTACGACGGCTGGCAGGCCGAGGGCGACTGGGGCCACGCCTCACTCTTCTTCGTCGGCCTGGTGCTGATGCTGCTGACCATCTGGCTGGTCTTCGAGGCCGCCGCCTTCGCCCGCTGGCACCGAGTCCGCAAGCAGGATCAGTTCATCGCAGCCCCCGGGACGTAACCAGCGCCGGTAGTTCCGCCTCGCTGCCCAAGCGCCGCGCCTTGCGCCCAACATCCGCCCGCCCCCACGAGGCGCGCGCACAGCCTCACTCATTCGCTATTCGCAATTCGCTATTCGTCAGACTCCCCAGCTCTCGCCCCGCCCGATGATCACCAGGGCGTTGGCGAAGCTGAGGATGAAATAGAGCGTGCTGGCCCCCGTGATCAGCACGATGACCGTGATGCACACGGTGATGAACGTCCGCCCGCTCATCCAGGTGTCGGTGCCCATGGTGGCGATGATGTGCGGGCGGGCCAGGATGAACATGGCGATCAGGACGGCCCCCACCGTCGGCCAGATCGATATCGAGTGGACGAAGCTGTACAGCCACGTCCCCCGCCCCACCTGCGACTCCTGGCCCAGCGTCCCGTGGATGAAGTGTCCGCGAACGTAGTAGTTGCCCTCGGTGAAGGCCCCGTTCTTGGCGTCGCCCTGGAGGTACCAGTACATCACCGTGTAGCTGACGAAGTTAGCCAGCCCCAGGATGATGATCCAAAGCAGAATCCAGTTCCGCCGCTGCCGCGTCATGCCGGGATGCTAGCACGCCGCAGGGTGGCTGTCACCGCTCGGGTCGACCGGCACAGTCCACACGGCAGACCAGAGCCGCGGAGTTCACCCCGCGCGTCAGAACTGAGCCGCGGGGTTCACCCCGCGCGGCAGACCAGAGCCGCGGGGTTCACCCCGCGCGGCAGGACCAGCACAAGGACCGGATGACAGCCGGTAGGTCGGGTCCGCAGACCCGACACTCCGTCAAACGCGTGATCTCGGGTCTACAGACCCGACGTACGGAGCGCGTTGCCGATACGGCAGGACCTTCTGCGACGACCGGATGACGAACAGGCATCCGAGCTGGAACACTTGCCTGCGCAGGCAGGGGTCGATCGGCTTCTCACCGTCGTTGCAAGCCGCGTGTGCCTGCGGAGCAGGCGGAGGGTTCAGGGTTCAGGGTCTGGGGTTCAGGCTGGGGCGGGCGTTTCGCCCGCCGGTGTGTCGCGACGGCGCCTACCCTGAGCGCAGCCGAAGGTTCAGCAGTGCTCCGGGCGGAACCGTCGTCTCACGAACGCACTGCTCAAAAGCAGTGGCACCCGGCGGAACCCTACCCGGCTGCTCTTGTGACACGTCGTGGCGGCAATGAGACAGTTTCTCGGTTGCTCATTTTCTGTTGTTCGCGAGCAGCGCGGCAAATCGCCTTGATATCATAATTGAATCTGGCCGCGTACTTTTCGCGATTGCGACGGACTTCTGTAACGATTGGATCGCGCCACATGACGTTATATCTCCATAAGCTCTTGCGGAGTGCAAATTGTCGGCGGTTCGTATCCGAATGATCGGCAAATCGCCTCAATCTGAGGCCGCAACGCAGCATTGGCAATATGAGTACAATTCCAGGTTAGCAGGTATTCCATGCCGTGGACAGTCGCAACAGCGATGTGCAACGCATCGACCCCCGCCTTTTCTGGTAGCGGCACTTGTTTGACCAGTTCCACGGCCACATTTTCAACGTCCTCGGTTGTATCGAGCTGTCGTATATCGGTCAGGACATCCAATCGCTCTTGGGCAGCACCGGCGTCTCCTTCGCCACACTCATCAATGACAAATTGTGAGACGAAGATGTCGAAGCTCTCGCGATGGTCATTCCACCATTCGTGCGTAAGCTGTTGGTTTGCGGCGGTGATCAGATCACGACTCGGCCGTGACGTGAGATAACCGATAATGCTGGTTTCGAGATAGACCGTTGGTTTCATAGGTTGTGCTCGTCGCCGGTCGTCGCGTCTGCGGCATCACTACTGTGGGCCGGTGAACTGCTGGTGGAACAGCGCAAAGTCGTCCAGGTCCACGTCGCCGTCGGCGTCAAGATCAGCTAGAATTCCTCGAAACTCGTAGGCACCCATGTCGACAGTCGCCGGCACAAGCGAGGCCGGTACGCCCGTGTCAGACGTGCAGAGGTCGTCCAGCACACGACCGCCGTTGTCGAGATCAACGTACAACCCTCCCGGTAAGGCCATCGTATTTCCAGCGTCGATGCACGGCGAAAGGGCCTGCAGGTGCAGGTCTTCGTCGTCCGGATCGACGAATAGAGGGTCGGCATCGATGTTCCCGGTACCGCTCCAGCCACCCTCGACGTCGCAGTAGGTCAGCTCCGGGTCGCCGGATTCGACGTAGATCTCCTGCGGCGTATCGCCCCAGAGTATGCAGTTGGTCAACGTCGGGCTGCTGTTGAGGCGGCAGTAAACGCCGCCACCTTTGTTAGCCTCATTTGCAGCGATCGTGCAGTTGGTAAGTGTTGGGCTACCGCTGTGGTTGAACACCGCGCCGCCATTGGTTCCACCCGTGTTCGCGCTAAAGATACAGTTGACCAACACCGGACTACTGCTGAGGTTTGCTACGGCGCCGCCTGAACCACTAGATGAATTACTCACAAAAGCGCAATTCACGATGGTGGCTGCGCTGCCGGCGGCATTGCATAAGGCACCCCCGTCGTCACCGACACTGTTCCCGGTGAAGGTGCAGCAACTCATCTCTGGGCTGCTGTCGCGATTGAAGACAGCGCCGCCGTCCCCGCCGGCGTAGTTCTCACTGAAGGTGCAATACCTCACTACTGGGCTGCCCGCGTCGTTGTACATGCCGCCGCCATCGTCATCGGGCGAGGGACCATTTGCGTGTCCCCCTGTGATCGTGAAACCATCGACGACGGCGGAGGCGTCTGTTCCGCTACCGATGAGGACGTGGTAGCAGTTGTCGTTCGGATCGTCTGGCGTGCCGATGTCGCCGCTGAGGATGGTCTCGTACAGCTCGATGTCGCGCAGATCGCCGCCGTCGTTGCAGCCGCCGTAGCGGCCTTCGAAGGTCACGCCGTTGGGAAGCTGGAACGTGGCCTCGCGCGGATCGCCCAAGCCGGAGGAGTCGGGCAGGTAAGTCCCGTTGGCCACGCGGATGACCGTGTCCGGCCCGGCTGCGGCCAGCGCCTCATAGAGTTCAAGATAGGCGTGGCACCAGGTTGAGCCGTCGTGCGGCGTTTGGTCCGCGCTGGCATCGACGTAGATGATTGTCTGGCCCTGCGCCATCCCGGCCAGTGCTACAACAAGACCCAATCCGATCGTGATGTGACGTACCATGTCTTTCGCCCTTCGTGTGACTCGTGACGCTGCCCCCCGGCTGCCGCCTCCTGCTCCGTTCGTCCAACCCCATTGCGGACGCTCAAATGCCAATTGTACCAGGAATCCGCTGACCGAGGGTAGCTGGTTTCCGTCGGACGCCAGTAGCTGCTCCCCTGGTGGCAGCGGCTGGACTACTGATGGCAGCGGATCGTCCACTGAGGACCACCAACTTGAAGTCGGCCGCGTACCTCAGTGACGCGGGGCCCGCAACTCGGTGAGGTCGGGTCCGCGTCTCGGTGAGGTCGGGTCCGGACCTCGGTGAGATCGGGACCGAGTAAGCACGGTATCGGGACCGAGTAGGCAGCCTGCGCGGTCCCGACTCCTGTTGAGGTCGACACCGACTCCCAGCTTGGGTGCGGGCGCCTGCGCCAAGTAAGGCGCGGGAGCCGATCTCGGCTTGGAAACGGTTTTTCCGGGGCTCATTTTGCCGCACAGCTTATGCGAATTGCCCAGTGTGCCACACCCGAACGTCCGAAACCCGATTTACGGCTCCGGCGCCCCTATGTGGGCAGGACCGTCAGCGTCGAGTCCACGCGTTCGATACGCAGTTCGCGGGCCGACGTGCCGGTTCCCATCCTGGCCCCGACCTCTCCCGGCGCGCCGGGATACGTCCCCGCCGCCATCGGTCAATCCTCCCGGACTGCAGACCGTGACGTTCAGTGTACGGAGCGGTGGGGGGGGGCGTCAAGGGTGTGGAAATCGGGCCGTCGGGGCGCGGCTCAAACCTTGCCGAAGGTGCCGAATCGCACTTCGGATCGTGTCCTGGCGACCTCACGCCCCCATCCCACCCATCGCTCGGGAGATGGTCCATTGTGATATATTAGTTTGATTAGCGCGCCGGGACGGTTCGGCTACATCTGCTACCCGATCGTCCCATCCAGCGGTGACGAGGCCGACGCGTAACGCTTCTTGGGGATCCGCCCCGACAGGTAGGCGAGCCGGCCGGCCTCGATCGCCCGCTTCATGGCCGACGCCATCCGCACCGGCTCCTTCGCCCCGGCGATGCCCGTATTGAGCAGCACGCCGTCCGCGCCCAGCTCCATCGCGATCGTCACGTCCGAGGCCGTCCCCACGCCGGCATCGACGACCACCGGATAGTCCGGATCGCCCTCCTTGAGGTACTCCAGGCAGAGCTGGATGTTGGCCGGGTTCAGAATCCCGCGCCCGCTGCCGATGGGCGAGCCGGCCGGCATCACGCTGGCCGCCCCGGCGTCCTTGAGCCGTTTGGCCAGGATCGGGTCGTCGTTCGTATAGACCAGAGCGGTGAATCCATCGGCCACCAGCTTCTCGGTGGCCTCCAGCGTGCCCACCGGGTCGGGCAGCAGCGACTTCTTGTCGGCCAGCACCTCGACCTTGACCCACTGGGCGCCGGGATTGCCCAGCCCGTCGAGCAGCTCGCGGCTCAGCCGGGCCGAACGGATGGCGTCCTCGGCGTTGAAGCAGCCGGCCGTGTTCGGCAGGATCGTGTAGCGCTTCGGGTCCAGGTGGTCGATGATGTTGTCCGGCTTGGCCTTACCGTCGGTGGCCATCACGTCACGGCGGACGGCCACCGTCACCACCTGACACCCCGACGCCTCCAGCGCCGCCTCCATCAGGTCGAAATTGGCGTACTTGCCCGTGCCCACGAACAGCCGGGACTCGAACTCGAACGGTCCGACCTTGTATGGTTCAGCGTCCATCAGCCACCCCCTACAAACGTGACGATTTCGATGCGGTCGCCCTCGTTCAGAACCGTTTCGGCAAACGTGCGCCGCGTGACCAGCTCGCGATTGACCTCGACGGCCACCTTCTGCGGCGGCATGGCCAGTCCCTCGAGCAGCCTGGCCACGGTCGTGCCGGCGTCGATCTGCTCGTCCTTGCCGTTGATCACCACCTGCACGATCTGCCTCTCCGCGCTATCGGGCCTCGCCTGCCGTCTGCGAGCCCATATCCGAATCGGCGATTATAGATGCCCCCGGCTGGGATGCCAGACGGCTTACTTCCGCAGCAGGTCCGCCAGCCGCAAGTGCACCGGCTGGATCAGGTGCGCCGGCGTCCCCGGCCGGGCCAGGCTCACGTACAGCTCCTTCGAGTTCGGCAGCAGCACTACGCTGTGGAACGTCGTCTTGACCCCCACGCTTGCCATGATCTGCCGGGCCAGTGCCAGGTCGATCTTGCCCTGTCGCTGGCGGACTTGTTTCAAGGCCGTCTCGATGGTGGTGTACCTCTGCGTCGAGTCGTCCCACGGCCGGTGGGGTGTCTCGCGCAGACAGTAATGGTTCGTGCACACCAGCCAGTCCTTCAGCGGCGGCGCGGTCGAGAACCGAGTGCTCAGCCCGCCGTCCGCCGAGATGTCGCCGTCGTACTCGAACACCGCCGCCGGGTGAATCTGCCCGGAAAACGGTGAACTCACGTGGATGTTGTTGCCCGTGATCGAAGGCTCGGTCAGCAGCACGCGCTTGACGTCGCCCACGGCCGTCGCCGCCCGGGCCGACTCCAGCGCGTCCCGCAAGGCGATCGACCGTGGCACGAAGGCACCCTGGTGCGTGTTGGCCCGTCCCAGCGCGTCGTGCATCAGGATGGTCACGCCGTCCTCGTTCATGGCCGTGTACGCCCCGATGAGGGCGGGCCAGGCCACCGAGACCCACGCCCGCTTCCCGCCGCCGGGTTGAAGGTAGACGATGATCACGTGGCTGGTGTCCAACCCGGGCAAAGCCAGGAAGTCGAGGTTCCGCGCCGTCAGCATCCCACCGTCGGCCGTCGCCTGCCCCCAGGCGCTGAAGCTCGAACAGAAAAACCGGTACCAGTCGGCCATCGAGTTGATGGCCATCAGATCTTGCACGTCGAGGTTGCGACCCAGTCGTTCGAGCCGCGTCTGCGGTAGGCCGACCGAATCGACGATCCCACGGAACATGCCCTCCAACTCGGCCCGCCGATCGGGACTGAAGCGCATCTGCCGCAGGAACTTGCCCCGCACCTCGGTCTCGTACTGCCGCGGGTCCTCCAGCACCTGTGGGTTGAGGACGGCCCCGTCAAACATCTCGACGATGTCCCGGCCCAGCAGGTAGCCGTGGGCGTAGCCCCGCTGCTCGGGCGTGCCCCACAGCTTGAGCACCCGCACCCCCTGCACCGTCTCCAGCCGCCCGGTGACCTGCGGCGGAGCCGCCAGCGCGACGTGGTTCAGCAAGAGGACCGACGAAAACGCAAACACCACTAGCAGACGACGACGGTTCGTCCTCGACGGACTCATCACAGCCTCCTTGCGACAGGATCACAGACTCGTTTTGCGGTGGGCTCGGATATCGGCGACGACGCCGGCGGCCCGCTCGGCCTCCGCCTGGTATGGACCGACGAAAAGCGCTAGAAAAGCTCGCTCGTCAAACCCGGGTCGAAGGACCAGGGCGGCCAGGTCGGCCGCGTCCTGCTGCTTGCGCTCGTAGGCCCGTGTCGGACTGATCGCCGCCACGTACTTCAGGGCGGCAACCGCCTCCAGCGACGGAATGCCGCTCTCCCGGTCAAGCACCTGCTCGATCACGGCGTTCCGGCTGCCGTCGATCACGTCCACCCGCAGGCCCGGGCATTCGATCGCTTCGCCGTTGAACTCGTAGGCCACGCCCGAGCCCTCGAACCACTTGCGGATTTTGACGAAGTCCTCCCCGCCGACGGCGTAGTCGGTGTCGGCCGTGTAGCGGGGTCTGGTGTAGAACATCGTCGCCTGGGCACCCAGCACGATGTGCCGGCCCGACTCGATCAGCGCGATCAACGCGTCGCGGAGACGCTGAGACTGCTCGTCCAGGGGTCGTTCGAACGAGGCCGTCAACTCGGAAATCCTGGCGAACGAGGATCGGATCATGGTACGTCGGTTCCGCCCATTCCAACGGCAGGACCCCATTGTAGCCGATGGGCCACGCCCGGGCGAGCGCGGCTCCGACCGGATGCCCCCGGATTCGCCATGACCCGTACTTGACCCCCCGCACCGTTCTGACAGAATCAGACCCTCAAGGCGGGTTTGAAAACCGAAACCAGGCAGGAGACCGGAGATGACCTCACGTTGGACCCTATTGGCGGCGGCCCTGTTCACCGGGTTTTTCGTGGTGGCGGCCGTGGCCGACGACGTCGTCGTGGTCGAGGTGACCGGCCAGGGCGTCAGCAAGGACGCGGCCAAGACCGATGCCCTGCGAAGGGCGCTCGAACAGGGCGGCCAGCAGGAGATATCCTCCTACTCCCAGGTCGAGAACTTCGAGCTCATCCGAGACTCGATCTACTCCCGGGCCGAAGGCATCGTCACCGACTACCAAATCCTCCAGGAGGGGCCCGGTGCCGGCGGCGTCTACTTCTGCAAGATCAAGGCCAAGGTCAGCAAGACGGCCATCGCCTCCAGTTGGGGCGAGGTGCAGAACGTGCTCGACCAGATCGGCCGACCCGGCATCATGGTCATGATCGCCGAGCACATCGACGACGTCATGGACGACAGCAGCATCCTGGAGTCCAAGATCGAGGAGCGGCTGCTCAAGAGCGGCTTCGACGTCTACTGCGGCGCCCAGGTCCGCGAGATCGCCAAGCGCGAGTCGGCCGACGC
>DATKXO010000288.1:0-49582 GCA_035528995.1 Phycisphaerae bacterium
CAGGCCGTTGTCCAGTGTTTCCACCCGCGGCTGGACACCCTTGCTGTCGCCCGCAGCCAGCGAGCCGGTCGGACCGAGCAACAGGCCGACGAGCAGGGCGGCCGACAGGATTCGTAGTTGTCGATGTCTCATAGGCTTCTCCTCGTTTGGCTCCGGACGCGCCTGCGCATGCGGCACGCTGTGCCGCACTTCGCGGCGTAGAGCAAGGACTGTAGAGGGTTGAGGGCGGCGTTGCAAATGTCAGAACCTGTAGGCTCGCCCGAACGGGTCGATGAACCGACGGGGGGCGCCGCGATTCTTGGGGGGGTGATTGTCGAGGGGGGCTCTGAATTCGCCGCTCGCAACCCGCTGTTTTCCGGGATATGGTGCCGGTCATGAGCGGGCTGATGCTGCGACCGGCCGACGGGCCTCTTGACGCAGTCGTGGAGGTTCCCGGATCCAAAAGCCTGACCAACAGGGCGCTGGTTCTGGCCGCCCTGGCCGATGGCAAGAGCCGCCTGACCGGTGCATTGCCGGCCGACGATACGCGTCAGATGGCCGATTGCCTGTGCCGATTGGGGGTCGAGGTCGTGTTCGATGCAGTCGCGGCGACGGCCACGGTCCACGGATGCAGTGGGCATCTGCCCGTCGGGGATGCGGAACTCCACTGTGGTGACTCGGGCACGACGATGCGGTTCTGCACGGCCCTGGTCTCGCTGGGGATGGGTGAATACCGGCTGGAGGGCTCGCAGCGGATGCACGAGCGCCCGATCGGAGCGCTGGTGGACGGTCTGCGGCGCCTGGGGGCGCGGGTCGAGTACCTGGGTGTCGAGGGATACCCGCCGCTGACCGTGCACGCCCGCGGTCTGGACGGCGGGACGGTCGAGTTTTCGTCGCCGCCTTCGAGCCAGATGATCAGCGGGCTGCTGATGGCGGCGCCGTATGCGCGCGGGGATGTCTTTCTGGATATTCGTGGTCCACTCGTCAGCGCGCCGTACGTGGCCATGACGCTGGCGGTGATGGACGAGTTCGGCGTGTCGGTGGTCGGGCAGGTGAATGCCAGGAGCGCGAAATACGTGGTGGCCGCTTCGCAGCGCTATCGCGGACGGGAGTACGCCATCGAGCCGGATGCGTCTAACGCCTCGTACTTCCTGGCGGCGCCGGCCGTCGCGGGGGGGCGGGTGACCGTGCGCGGTCTGGGAACCGCGAGCGTGCAAGGTGACGCCCGGTTCGTGAACGTGCTGGAGCGGATGGGCTGCAGCGTCGGTCGCGGGACTACGCATCTGACCGTCCAAGGTCCGGGCGGGGGCCAACGGTTACGCGGCGTGGACGTGGACCTGAACGACATGCCGGACATGGTTCAGACGCTGGCCGTGGTGGCGCTGTTCGCCGAGGGGCCGACGCACATTCGCAACGTGGCCAACCTGCGCCTGAAGGAGACCGACCGACTGACGGCGCTGGCTCGTGAGCTGGGTCGGCTGGGGGCCACTGTCGAGGTCCATGCCGACGGCCTGACCGTTCATCCGCCGGGCGAGGTCACTCCGGCGGCCGTTGACACGTACAACGACCACCGCATGGCCATGAGCTTCTCGCTGGCGGGGCTGGCGGCCGACGGGATCGTGATCAACGATCCGGGCTGTGTGTCCAAGACGTTCCCCGACTTCTTCGACCGTTGGCGGCGAATGGCGAACGCCGGATAGTGGGCGGCGAGGGGCGGATGAGCCCCGGCGGGCAACCAGCCGCCCGCGCGGTGGCCGGAGTGTGGTCGGCCGTCGGGGGCCGATCGCCGCTCTCAAGTTCCTGCCTGCCGGTGTCCGATAATCCCGGTGGACGGTGTCGGTGTGCGCCATGGATGGTGCGAGCGCGCCTGCCGACGTGGATCGTGAAGGAACGGCGGCGCCGGACCGAGGGATGCCGGTGGGCACCCGGGCGTTGCGCCTGGCGCCGGTAGCTCGGAGCCGACGGATTACCCATGGCCGATGTACTGGACCAGACCGAGGTCGATGCGCTGCTGGAGGCGGTCAGCGCCGGCGATCTGGAAGAGTCTCAACAGCCGACGCGGCGGGCCGAGCTGAGCCCGAAGGAGGTCCGCAGCTACGATTTCAAGCGTCCGGAGCGGGTCAGCAAGGACCAGATGCGGGCCCTGGAGGGGATTCACGAGGGCTTCGCCCGGAACCTGGGCGCGTCGCTGTCGGGCTTCCTTCGAACGATCATCGAGGTCCGGGTGGCGACGACGGAACAGCTCACTTACAGCGAGTTCATCCACTCGCTGCCGAACCCGACGAACTTCAACCTGCTCAAATGCGAGCCGCTCGAAGGGCAGATGTGCCTGGAGATCAGCCCGCTGATCATCTACCCCATCATCGATCGGCTGATGGGGGGCTCGAGCACGGAACTGTTCATCCCGCAGCGGCCGCTGACCATGATCGAGCTGCGGCTCGTGCGGCAGCTCACGAACCGGGCCCTGGCCTGTCTAACGGAGCTGTGGTGCGAGATGGTGCCGGTGAAGTTCGAAGTATCGGAGGTGGAGAGCAATCCGCATCTGGTGCAGATCGTGGCGCCGAACGAGGTGGTGGTGGTGATCGGCTTCGAGATCAAGATGGGTGCCCGGGCGGGGACGATGAGCCTGTGCATCCCGTTCAACGTCATCGAGCCGGTGATGACCAAGCTGGCGGCCCAGGGTTGGGTCGCGTACCAGCGGCGGAGCGTGGCGGACGACCGGAAACAGGACATCACCCGCCGGCTGAACACGGCCGAGGTCGAGCTGCAGGCTCATCTGGCCGACACGACGATCACGGTGCGCGAGCTGCTGGACCTGCAGCCGGGTGACATCATTCAGACCGCCAAGCCGGCGGCCGAAGAGGTAATCGTTCAGATCGAGGGGCGGACCAAGTACCGGGCCCGGCTCGGCCGGTTCAAGGACAACAAGGCAGTCAAGATCACCGAAACGGTTGCCGACGACGCTCCGGCGTAGCGCATCCGCCACTCTCTCACATCTGTGGTGTGCGCTCGGCATGCCTTTAACCGGCTACGAATTTAATATGATAAGGGCGCGGCGCAGGCGGATGCTGATCGGCGACACATGCGTCCCGTGATATTGCCCGGGAGGTGCCGCGCCACCGTCAAAGGTCAACTGGCCGTCGATTATGCTGACGCCGCCTCCGGCGATGCTGCCCGCCAGCCCAGGGTGTGGAAACCAAAGGCCGGTGTCGATCATCGCAACGGTCACGCCGCGCCCGGTGATCCCCAGCGCGTGAACGTCGTCCGCGTTGATGAAAGGCACGCTCGATTCCGTGCCCAGTGCCGCCCGGCCGAGAGGGCAATCGCGCCGATCGCAATGGTTGCTCTGCGCATGGTCTATCTTGCATCGTCAGGCGGCGCGGCTACCGTTGCACCGGCTACACTTCGGGGCCCGAGCGGTAGACATGCGGCAACCTGATTCTCGGCACGTCAGGATGCTGCCGCAGCTTCTGGAGACCGTCCTTGTTAACGAACGCCGAGATGAAGAGCTGGCCGAGGGGTACGGTCCATGCCCAGAGTTCGTCCGCGTTGAAGCTTGCAAGGAACCGGTTTTGGAGTTCCCTAGCCACTTCCTCGCGCACCCTGTCGCGGTCCCACATTTCCGAAGGCGCGTCCGCAGACGGGGGAAGCGAGTCAGCGCCGCGCAGGTCCAGACTGACGTAAACCCGATCAGTCAACGCAAACGCGCGATAGACGTCGGCATCGACCTTCCCCTCCGCCACTCCCGGTTCGTCGGCCGCTTCCCCAGGCTTGGCGGGCGGGAGATCGTCGTTGGAAACGACCTTGGCTCTCTCCGGCAGTGGCTGCTCATCCAGGCAGACGCCGGCTACGTCCGGGTGCGCCGCCAGCTTGTCCAGCGCCTCCCTGGTGGCGTAGCCCACAAGGCCCGGCGCCCTCTCGAATAGCTGCCGGACGTGAAACTGCGCCGCTGTCATGCTCCGCAGGACCCGGTGCTGCGCGTCCCGTATCCCCGCCATGTTCTCCTGGAAACCCACGGTGCCCTTGGCGTCGTGCTTGAGGTGCACCTCCACGTATACGGTTCCCGGAAACTGCATGAGGAACGGCGTCATTTGGGCATCGCCGGTACCGGCTTCCTTCAGCCTCTCGATTGTCTCGAGCAGTCGCTCCAGCGTGGCGTAGGCCTGCGGATCGACCACCCCGGTCCAGGTGTGCGGTGCCAGGCCGAGCTGCTCCCTCTCCTCCCGGGGGATGATGGCCCGCCTCTTCTCCGGGTCGTTCGGGTCCACCGTCACCGGCACACGCGGCGGCTCGGCCAAGGCCATCGCCGCCCCCCGCATCAGCAAACCCGCCAACAGACACTTGACGTTCATAGAACACCTCCTCGCGACTGCGACAGCCGATGTGCAGACAACGCTATGGCCGCCACTTCATCGCCCATGGTCGTTCCTCGCACTATGATGGATACACAACCTCCCCGCGCCCGGTCGCGGGCCTCACAAGCCCTTGAGGCTCTCCCGTCGCGGGTCGCGGCACACAACGCCCTGAGAAAAGTCAGAGGGGCGAAAGATCGAAAGGTCGGCCGAGCGTCTGTTGCAGTATCATCATCGCGGACAACGCCGAGATGGAAGCGCGTGTCCTGGAATCTGGATTCCGCGAGGTCACCGGGATCGACGTTGCGCCTTCCAAGGGGCCTGTTCCGCGTGCGACGGACCCCGTGGACGTACCCTGCACTTTCGGCCGGTCCTACGACGTCGACGCCTACTACCCCGCGGAACTCGTCTCCCTTCGCGAACTCCATGTCCTGCGTGATCATCGCGGGCTGGTGGTCGAGCTGCATCCGTTGTCAGGCCGCCGCCGGATGACGGGTCGGCCCGATTCGGGTATAAGCAAAGAGGGGTCCCCGACTCGCGGCGTGCGGTCTCGAGCGGGGATGCCGCTCGACATGCGGGTGGTCGCAGGTCGAAGTCCCGGATCGCCCGGCTGTCCATGCTCGTCTGTTTCAGCCACCAACGGCGCACCGACGGATTCGTGCAATGACCAAGCCATCCCAAGAAGTCGTCGTGGGGCTGGGCGAGGTGCTGTGGGACTGCTTCGCGGACTCGCGCCGGCCGGGCGGCGCGCCGGCGAACGTGGCGTTCCATGCCAACCAGCTCGGGCATCGCGGGGTCATCTGCTCGCGCGTCGGCACGGACCGACTCGGCGACCATCTGCTGGAGTACGTTCGGACCCGTGGGCTCGATACCGGGTACGTCCAGCGAACCTCCGACAGGCCGACCGGCCGGGTGACCGTTGACAGCACTGATCCCGAGCGGCCGTCCTACGTGATTCATGAGAACGCCGCGTGGGATGACCTCCGGTTCGACGGATCGGTGGAAGAGCTGATGGGTGGTGCGGCTGCGGTCTGTTTCGGCACGTTGGCCCAGCGCAGCCGGCAGAGCCGCGAGACGATCCATCGCTGTCTGTCGGCGGCGAAGACGGCGCTGATTGTCTACGACGTCAACCTTCGGCAGACGTGGTATGAGCGCGAGTGGATCGAGCGATCGCTGCTGGCCTCGCACGTCGCCAAGCTCAACACGGAGGAGTTGCGTGTGTTGAGCGAGCTGCTGGAGACGGGGCCGGCCGAACCGGCGCACTTCTCGGGTGCATTGCAGGAGCGTTTCGGCGTGGACCTGGTGTGCGTCACGCGGGCCGAGCGCGGCTGCCTGCTGATCGGACGGGACGGAACGGCGGACGTGCCGGGTGTTGCGGTGGAGGTGGCCGACGCGGTCGGGGCGGGCGACGCCTTCACGGCGGCGCTGATCTCGGCCCAACTTCGAGGTTGGCCGCTGTCGGCGACGGCGGAGTTCGCCAACGCGGTCGGGGCCATGGTTGCCGGGCGTCCCGGGGCGATGCCGCCGCTCGAAGATGATTTTGCCGGGCTGGTGGCGGAGTTCGACGGGAGAGCTCGCCGCTAGCTCGTGCCGACACGCCCTGGCCGATCGACCTCGTTGCTGTCATACTGTGTCGGGACGGGGAAGGCCGGCGGGCAACGAAGCTCTGCGAACCTGCGGGCGGCCAATACCGCGCTGGAGGCGCGGCATCGCGGTGTCATCGGCGGGAGCGGACGGATGGTCGACCAGGACGGTCGCTACATCATGCTGATCAGCGTTCACGGACTGATCCGCGGGCGCGATATGGAGCTGGGTCGCGACGTCGATACCGGCGGTCAGACGACGTACGTCGTCGAGTTGGCTCGAGCCCTGATCCAGCATCCGGCCGTGTCTCAGGTCGATCTGGTCACCCGCCTGGTTGTCGACCCCAGAGTTGACGCCGGCTACGCCGAACCGGTGGAGGAACTCGCCCCCGGAGCCCGGATCGTGCGGATTCGGTGCGGTCCGGACCGCTACCTGCCCAAAGAGTCGCTGTGGCCGCACCTGGACAGTTTCGCCGACAATCTGGTGCTGTACATCCGGTCGAAGGGACGGGCGCCGGACCTGGTCCACGGTCATTACGCTGATGCGGGCTACGTGGCCTCCTGCGTGTCGGGTCTGCTGCGCGTCCCCATGGCGTTCACCGGTCACTCGCTGGGACGGGTCAAGCGCGAGCGCCTGCTGGCCCAGGGCAGTAAACCGGAAGCGATCGAGCGGCGGTACCACATCAGTCAGCGAATCGAGGCCGAGGAAACCGCGCTGGACAACGCCGCGTTCGTTATCGCCAGTACGCATCAGGAAGTGGAGGACCAGTACTCGTCGTACGACAACCACCAGCCGCGGAGGATGATCGTAATCCCTCCCGGCGTGGACCTGAGTCGGTTCACTCCGCCATCGCGGTCTTCCAAGCCGCGCCCGCCGATCTACCATGAGGTCACGCGCTTCCTTGCGGACCGGAGCAAACCGATGATCCTGGCGATTTCGCGGCCGGACGCCCGCAAGAACATCGCCACACTGATTCGGGCATTCGGTGAGAACGAGGACCTCCGGGAGTTGGCCAACCTGGTCATCGTGGCCGGCACGCGCGACGACATCTGCAAGATGGACAAGGGCGCTCGCGAAGTGCTGAGCGAGATCCTGTACCTGGTGGACGCATACGACTTGTACGGGAGCGTTGCCTATCCCAAGCGGCACGCACCGGACGACGTTCCCGAGTTCTACCGGATCGCGGCCGACACCAAGGGGGTGTTCGTCAACCCGGCATTGACGGAGCCCTTCGGCCTGACGTTACTCGAGGCGGCGGCCAGCGGTTTGCCGATCGTGGCCACCGAAGACGGCGGCCCGCGGGAGATCGTCGCCCACTGCAAGAACGGGCTGCTGGTCGATCCGCTGAACGTCAAGGCCATGGGCGAGGTTCTGCTGCAGGCCGTGGGCGATCGCCAGCAATGGAAGAAATGGTCCCGATCGGGACTGCGCGGCGCCCACAAGCACTTCTCGTGGACCGCCCACGCCGACAAGTACATGCGGGCGGCGCGCACGGCGATCACCTACTCGGAAACGCAACACGTGTTCTACAGCGTCAAGAGCCGGCTGATCACCGCCGACCGACTCATCGTGACGGACGTCGACAACACCCTGACCGGCGACGCTGAGGGGCTGCAGAGGCTCCTGGAGCTGCTCCGGGAGGCGGGCGAACGGGTCGCCGTCGGCATCGCCACCGGGCGCAACCTGAAGCTGACGCGGGACGTGCTCGAACATTGGGACATCCCCACGCCGCAGTTACTCATCACTTCGGTGGGCAGCGCCATCCATTACGGGCCTCATCTGGTCGAGGACCGGGGATGGGACCGGCACATCAACTACCGTTGGCGGCCCGAGGCGCTGAGCGCCGCGATGACCGAGCTGCCCGGCCTGAAGCTGCAGGATGCCGAGCAGCAGTCACGGCACAAGATCAGCTATGACGTCGATCCGGAAGCGGCCCCCAGTCTGCGCGAGATCAGGCGTCACCTGCGGCGTTCGCGTCTTCAGGCCAAGGTGATCTACTCCCACCGGGCCTACCTGGATCTGCTGCCCATCCGGGCGTCCAAAGGCCGGGCTCTGCGGCACATCGCCGACAAGTGGGGCATTCCTCTGGACTGCTGCCTGGTGGCGGGTGACTCGGGCAACGACGAGGAGATGCTGACCGGCAACACGCTGGGTGTGGTGGTGGGCAACTACGATCCGGACCTGGAGAAGCTGCGGGGCAACCCGCGGATCTACTTCGCCCAGGGGCATCACGCCTGGGGCATCATCGAGGGTATCGGGCAGTACAACTTCTTGGGGCAGATTCGAATCCCTGATCAAAAGGTACCGGCGTATGAAACAGTCGCTGGTTGACTATCTGCGAGAGCACCGCGACCGGGCTTACCTGCTGTTGCGGCGGTACGTGAACCTCGGTAAGCCGTTCCTTCTGCAATCGGACCTGCGCGAGGAGTTGAGGGCGTTCTGCGCGGAGAACCACGCGGGAGACATCGCCGAGTCCCCTCTCGGCCAGATGGTTCAGGCGGCTCAGGAGGCGGCTTTGGCCGCTCCGTGGATGTGCCTGGCCGCTCGGCCTCGCATCGGGCAATGGACCTACTGGCGTCTGCACGTGGAGGCGCTGGACGTGGATGAGCTGTCGGTCTCGGAGTTCCTGGCGTTCAAGGAGCGACTGGCCAACGGACAGGCCCACACCGATGAATGGCCTCTGGAGATTGACCTGGGCCCGTTCAACACCGCGTTTCCACGGCTCAAGGAGACGCGTTCCATCGGGCACGGGGTGGCGTTTCTCAACCGCAAGCTCTCCAGCGAACTCTTCCAGGAGCTGGACAAGGGCGATCGGCGTCTGCTGGAGTTCCTGAGCGTCCACCAGTTCCAGGGAACCCAACTGATGCTGAATCGCCGGATCGGCGACGTGCCGGAGTTGCGGCGGGCGGTGCGCCGGGCGGATGAGTACCTCGAGAAACAGCCCACCGACGCCTGCTGGCGCGAGGTGGGCGACAAGATGCAGGAACTGGGCTTCGAGCCGGGCTGGGGGAGAACCGCCGAGCGGATGCGTGACACGCTACGACTCCTCTCGGAGATCCTGGAAGCGCCTGCGCCGTCCGTGTTCGAGCAGTTTCTGTCCCGTCTCCCCATGCTGTTCAACATCGCCATCATCTCGCCGCACGGCTACTTCGGGCAGTCGGACGTCCTGGGTCTGCCGGACACCGGCGGGCAGGTTGTGTACATCCTCGACCAGGTCCGGGCCCTGGAAAAGGAGATGCGACTGAGGCTCGAGGAGCAGGGGATCGAGCTGCCCACCCAGATCCTGGTGATCACCCGCCTGATTCCCGAGGCCCGCGGCACGACCTGCGACCAGCCGGCCGAGCACATCATGGGCACGACCGGTGCCCGAATCCTGCGCGTGCCCTTCCGCGACGAGGCCGGTGATATCGTTCCGCACTGGATCTCGCGCTTCAAGGTCTGGCCCTATCTGGAACGGTTCGCCCTGGAGGCCGAGAAGACCATCCTGGCCGAGTTGGGCGGGCGGCCCGGGCTGATCATCGGCAACTACTCGGACGGTTGCCTGGTGGCCTCGCTGCTCTCGCGCCACCTGCACGTGACCCAGTGCAACATCGCCCACGCGCTGGAGAAGACCAAGTACCTGCTGTCGGACCTCTTCTGGCGGGACAACGAGGAACGTTACCACTTTGCCTGCCAGTTCACCGCGGACCTGATCTCGATGAACTCGGCCGACTTCATCATCACCAGCACCTATCACGAGATCGCCGGGACGTCGGAGAGCGTGGGCCAGTACGAGAGCTACGGCGCCTTCACCATGCCCGGGCTTCATCGCGTGGTGAACGGCATCGACATCTTCGACCCGAAATTCAACATCGTGTCGCCGGGCGCCGACCCGGACATCTACTTCCCCCACTCCGACAACGAGCGGCGGCTCAAGGGGTTGCATGCGGAGCTCGAGGCCCTGGTTTTCGGCGACGCGGGCGGCGGGCCTCATCGCGGCACCTTCTCGGACCGGGATAAACCGATTGTTTTCACCATGGCCCGACTGGACCGCATCAAGAACATCAACGGATTGGTGGACGCGTACGGGCAGTGTCCGCAGCTTCGCGAGCTGGCCAATCTGCTTGTCGTCGGCGGCGATCTCGATCCCGACCGCTCGGCCGATCACGAAGAGCGGGAGCAGATCGAATGGCTGCACGAACTCATCGATCGCCACGACCTGGAGACGCAGATCCGCTGGGTGGGCTTCCAATCGGAACGCAACCTGGTGGGCGAGCTGTACCGCTATGTGGCCGACACCCGCGGCGTGTTCGTTCACCCGGCCCTGTTCGAGGCCTTCGGCTTGTGCGTCATCGAAGCGATGGCCTCGGGCCTGCCCACTTTCGCCACCTGTTACGGCGGCCCCTCGGAGATCATCGAGGACGGAGTCTCGGGGTTCCACATCGACCCGAACCACGGCGACGTGCTGGCCCGATCGCTCGTGACCTTCCTGGAACAATGCGCCAAGGACCCGCATTACTGGGGGCAGATCTCCCAGGGGGGGATCGAGCGTGTCGCGGCCCGGTACACCTGGGAGCTGTACGGCCGGCGCATGATGACCCTGGCCCGGGTGTACGGCTTCTGGAAATACGTCACCAACCTGGAGCGGGCCGAGACCCACCGATACCTGGACATGTTCTACGGCCTGCAGTACCGCCGGCTGGCCGAAAGCATGGCGCGTTAGGCCTTCCTACCGACGCCCCACAAGATTTGACACGGCTCAGCTTGCCCCGACGGCTGGCGGCCACTAGGGTAGTCCTTGTGTTATCCGGCGATCCGTGTGCGTCGTGGTGCCCCTTTGCGCGGACCGTGGTGCCGAGCCGATTCGCTCAGGACCAGACATCGGTGAGTCCGGCTCGGTCGCGCTCTTGATCAGGAGACTCCCCATTCCAGCGGCATGTGATCCTGCCCGGGGCAGCCGTGTCGTGTCCCGCCCATGTCGTCGGGCGCTGATGGTACTTTTGGCCGTGGTCTGCGCATCCTGGATCGCAGGCTGCGCCGCCCCCCCAAGAACGGATCGGCTGACCGACGAGCAGCGCGAGCTGAATCTGCAATCCTTCGACTACGCCTGGGAGACCATCCGCGACACGCACTGGGACCCGCAGTTGGGCGGGGTGGACTGGGAGGCGATCCGTGACGAGCTTCGCCCGCAGGTCGAGCAGGCCGAGTTCATGTCCCAGGCACGAGGGACCATGAACGAGATGGTGCGCCGGTTAGGTCAGTCCCACTTCGCCGTTATCCCCTCCAGCGCATACGGTGATCTGCACGAGCCCTCGGCCAAGGGCGAGGGCCCGCGCGACGGCGCGACCGGGATGGAGATTCGGGCCGTCGATGGTCATATACTGGTGACCGCGGTCGAGCCGGGCAGCCCGGCCGACGAGGCGGGTGTGCGTCCCGGATGGCTCATCACATCGGTGAACGGCACGGAGGTCGATGGCCTTGTCGAAACGGCCCAAGAGGCATACGAAGATCCCGGCGAGCGCCAGTCCATACTGAGTCGTTCGGTGGCCCGCAGGCTCCGAGGCACAATCGGCGACAGCGTGTCCGTTGGCCTGCTCGACGGGCGGGACCGGGCGGTCGACGCAGAGCTTGCCCTGACCGAGGCCAGGGGCAACCGGGTTCGGTTCGGCAGCCTGCCCCCGCTCCACGTGTGGTTCGAGTCGCGCTTGCTGGAAGGGGACGTGGGCTACATCCGGTTCAACGCCTTCCTTGACGTGGTACGGGTGATGCAAGCTTTTGGAGAGGCCGTCAAGTCGTTCCACGATTGCCCCGGGGTGATCATCGACCTCCGCGGGAACATGGGCGGCCTGGGCCCGATGGCGATGGGCATGGCGGGGTGGTTCGTCCGCGAGTCGGACCTGTGTCTGGGAACGATGATCACCCGCACCGTCGAACTCAAGTTCTTCGTGAACCCGCGGATCGGGGCCTACGACGGGCCTGTGGTCATTCTGGTGGATGGTCTGACCGGATCGACGGCGGAGATCTTCGCGGGCGGCATGAAGGACCTGGGGCAGGCCCGCATCTTCGGATCGCGGACCGCCGGCGCGGCATTGCCCGCGCACATTGAACGGTTGCCCAACGGGGACGGCTTCCTGCACGCCGTGGCCAACTACGTCTCGGCGGGCGGTCAAACCCTGGAGGGCACCGGTGTCGTGCCGGACGAACCGGTCGAGCCCCTGCGGGAGGAACTTCTGGAAGGACGGGACGCGATACTGGAAGCGGCCCTGCGTTGGATTCGGGAATCGTACGCATTGGAAACGGCAGTGCTGGAGACCGTGGGGTCCTAGCGCTGCGATTCTTTGGAGCGTTTTGGGAGGAATTCGGCATGACGTCTGGAAATCGCAAATCATTCGTGGCAATGGGTCAGACCGGATGCGCGTATGTGGCGGTGCTGATCATGGCTTTCGGGGCCGTTGTGTTGACCCGGCCGGTACCGGCCTGGGCGGGCGACGAGGAGCCCACGGTCGAGGCGGTGATGGCCAAGTACATCGAAGCCCTTGGCGGTAAGGCTGCCCTCGAGAAGATCCACAACCGGGTGACGAAGGCCGACATGGAGGTCAGCCCTCCGGGCATGACCATGAAGGTCACCGCCTGGGAGGCGGCGCCGAACCTCAGTTACGTGTTGGTCGAGTCGGAGTCGATGGGGCGGATCGAGGAGGGGACCGACGGGAAGGTCTCCTGGTCCAATCATCCGATGATGGGCGCCAAGGTCAGGGAGGGCGCGGAACTCGACCGGGCCCTGAAGGACGCGACCTTCAACAGCGACCTGAAATGGCGGGAGCTGTACAAGACGGTCGAGTTGGCCGGTACCGAGGAGATGGAGGGCAAACCCTGTTACAAGATCGTCGCTACGCCCGAGGACGGTCAGCCCGAGACTTGGTACGTTGACAAGGAATCCAGTCTGAAGATCAAGGTCCAGCGGATCATGGAAGGCCCCATGGGGCAGGTTCCGATCACCACCACCATCGGTGACTTCAAGAAGGTGGACGGTGTGATGATCGCCTACAAGACGGTGCAGGAGGTGGCCTCCATGCAGAAGGCCGTGGTTACGCTTACCAGCGTGGAGCACAACGTCGACCTGCCCAAGGATCGGTTCGCCCTTCCCGAGGAAATCAGATCCTTGATCGAGTTGCAGAAAGAGAGCGCGGCGGAGGAAGCGAAAGAGACGGAGTAGAACGCCGGATTGAGACCCGGACGCATCACCCGGACGGGCCTCGCCCGCCGGCGGCAGGACAACCGGGATCGGCCCCGGCGCCCGTGGCTTCCGGGCAAACCCGTTGCCCGGCGCCGGCCGGGACCGGCCCGTGAACGGCAGGAGCTTCGGCGCTTGCGAACGCAGCGGGTTAACTATGCCCCGAGACTTCGGGGCGCCCCATGGGAGGATACGAGCATGACCACCTCGAGCCGCAGATCGTTGTTCTTGACGGATCGCGCCGGCGGCGCCGGCATCGGAATGCTGGTGGCGGCTTTCGCCATCGCCTGGCTGGGCGGGCCCGGTACGGTCCGGGCGGAGGACGAACTCCCGTCCGCCGAGCAGGTGATGGCCAAATACATCGAGGCCATCGGCGGTGAGGCCGCCCTGGGGAAGCTGCACAACCGCCTCACCAAGGGCGTGTTCGAGGGCGCTGGACTGGCGTCACCCATGACCTTCACCGCCTACACGGCCGAGCCGGCCAAGCGGCACGTGCTGATGGAGTCGGAGAGCACCGGCCGGATCGAGGAGGGGACCGACGGGACGGTCGCCTGGTCCTCAGACTCGATCGCCGGCTCTCGTCTCCTGGAAGGGACCGAGCGTGATCAGGCCGTGCAGCGAGCGTTCTTCCATCAGGACCTCAAGTGGCGCGAGCGATTCGATAAGGTTGAGTGCGTCGGCGTCGAAAGTGTCGACGGCAAGCCCTGCTACAAGCTGGTGGCCACGCCGGCGGAAGGCAAGCCCGAGACCTGGTACTTCGATCAGCAGTCCTATCTGCGGATCAAGAGCGTCAGCATCCGTGAAACCCAGCGGGGCGACCTGCCCATCGAGTACGTGGCCAGCGATTTCCGCAAGGTCGACGGTGTGCTGCAGCCCTATAAACTGCTCCAGAAGATGGCCACCCGTGAGATGGTGATCACCATCGAGAGCATCGAGCACAACGTGGACCTGCCCGCGGGCCTGTTCCTTCCCGACGAGATCAAGACTCTGATCGAGCTCGAAAAGGAAATGGCCGAAGCGGAAGCAGCGGAAGCAGCGGAAGCAGCCGAAGAAGCCGAAGAAGCGCAAGAAGCAGAGCAGCCCGAATAGACCGTCGAGTCGGAAGCGTTTACGTCGGCGGTTGACTGCGGATCCGGTCGATTCGCTCTCGGATGTCGGGACGAAGGTAGTAGTCGTCGATGCCCGGCAGGCGGGCCAGAGCCTCGATGCACCGTTCGAGGCGAGTGGTCGCGTCGGCCAGGGTGTCGATGAACAAGACGTGTCGCCCTTTGATGCGGCACAGCCCGCCGCTCTCCCCGTCGATCGCTTCGCGGCGCACCTCGACGCCCAGTTCCTCAGCGATCTCAACGACCTTGTCAAGTTGGGCAAGCTCGTCCATGGCGAGCCGTCCTTCAAGTTTCCGCCTTCTGCCGGCCGATAAGGACTCCTGAGAACCCGCGAGTGGTGCGGCCGGGGTAGGGCTGGCGTGTAGCTCGGCTGCGGCTCGAAGTCCAGGGGCTCCTTCTACGCCAAGCTTCAGCATAACAGCCGGACGGTGCATCAGCCAATGAACCCCACACGACCGACGCGGTCAAAAACGCCAGCCGTCCAAAGTGCGCCCCCGCCGACCACCAGAACGATCGCTTCCGAAGAGCTGCTTCAGGAACAGATTCAGCGGCTCGAGGAGCAGTTCGGGCGGCTGCGCGAGCAGGTCCGTCAGACCCAGCAACTCGCCTCGCTGGGTACGGCCGCCGCCATGATCGCCCACGAGTACAACAACATGATGGCGGTGGTGGTGGGCCGCGCTCGCATGGCCCTCGACACCGGCGAGCGCGACCTGATGATCAAGGCCCTCGAATTGACCTTGAAACAGGCTTCGATCGTCTCGGCCATGGCGGACCGCATCCTCGGGCTGGCCGTGCATGAGGCCCCCACGCGCGAGCCGGTGGGTGTCCGGGAGGTGGTGGAAGGGGCGTTGACCGCCATGTGTCGTGACCCGGCCAAGGACGGGATCACGCTCAAGATCGAGGTGGACGACGACCTGAAGGTCCGGGCCGACGAACGGCAGCTTCTGCAGGTGTTCTTCAATCTCCTGCTCAACGCCCGCGAAGCGATTCAGCACCGCAGCGGCCGGATCAAAGTCGGTGCGGCTCCGGACGGCGCCGATTCGGTCAGAATCTGGGTCAAGGACAACGGCTGCGGAATCGCCCCCGAGAACCGGGAGCGCATCTTCGAGCCGTTCGTGACCACCAAGAAGCGCGACGCGTCGGGCAAGGTCAAGGGCTCCGGGCTGGGTCTGGCCATCTGCCGCGACATCATCACGGAGCATCAGGGGAGCATCTCGGTCGAGAGCGAGCCCGACGAAGGGACTACCTTCACCATCATCCTGCCCAGGGCCGACTGACACCGTCCTGCAATTCGTTACGTTCTGCGACGAATCACCGCATGCCATGAAGGTGGGCACCGCGAACAGCGGTAGCCAAACGCGGATCACGACGTGATCGCCGGTCCGGTCCGCGTGACGCCGGCGAGATCGTCGTTCAGGATTCCCCGGTTTCCTTCAGGGCGAGTTCGGTCGTATGGGCCGCGGGCGAGGGCGGCATCTGGGCCGTTGCCCGGTGAGCGGGGTCGGCCAGGTCGCTGGGGTGTACGAACCACCACAGCATGGCCAGGCTGCAAATGGCCAACGCCCAGCGGACGGGTCTGCCGCCGACGGACTCGCGGGGGGGCGCCTCCTCGCCGACGTAGCCGGCCGCGGCAATCCGCAGGTAATAGGCCGCAGCGATGGCCGAGTTGACCACACCGACGACCGCCAGCACGATCAGCGGCAGGCGGAACGCGTGATCGTCGCCCAGTGAGAAGGCGCTGGAGAAGATGTAGACCTTGCCCAGGAAGCCGGCGGTCGGCGGCAGGCCCATGAGGCTGAACACGCAGATGGCCAGTCCCAGGGCAGACCAGCCGTTGCGCCTGGACAGGCCGCCGAGGTCACTTAGTTCCTCGACCGGCTCGCCGCGGATGGTGAAGGCGCTGAGCAGGGCGAAGGCCCCGAGGTTCATCACCCCATACACCGCGATGTAGAAGAGCATCGCGGCCACGCCGTCGCGCATCGGGCCTTCGCCGGCCACTGGCCCGACCAGCACGCCGATCAGCATGTACCCCGAATGGGCGATGCTCGAATACGCCAGGATACGCTTGACGTTAGTCTGCAGCAGGGCCAGCACGTTCCCGGTGGTCATGGTGGCGGCGGCCACGATCCACAGCAGCCAGTAGAGGACGTCCGGGAGGTTCCAGTTGCACGTGTCCAGCACTTTGACCAGGGCGACGAAACCGGCCAACTTGGGCAGGAATCCCAGCAGCCCGGTGACCGGTGAGGCCGCTCCTTCGTAGACGTCCGGCGCGTAGACGTGGAAGGGGACGGCCGCGATCTTGAAGGACAGCCCGGCGAAGGTCAGCAGCAGGCCGATCACCGCGTAGGTCGGCATCACCGGAGTGGTCCTGAAGTACTCGACGATGCTGTCGGGCGAGCCGGCCAGCACCGTGCTGCCCGCGCAGCCGTAGAGGAAGCTGAACCCGTAGACCATCAGGGCGGCGCTCATGGCCCCGAGGAAGAAGTACTTGACGGCCGCTTCGGAGGCCCGGGCGTCGTCGCGACTCAAGGCGACCAGCACGTAGGTGGGCACGCTGACCAGTTCCAGGGCGAAGAAGAGCAGCACCAGGTCGTTGGCCGCCGCCGTTAGCGTCACACCCAGAATCGAGAACAGCACCATGCTGAAGAATTCGCCGCGCTCGTTGGTGGTGGGCAGGTGCCAGTTGACCAGCAGGATCAGCGCCCCGATCGCCAGGGCGATGGTGCGCGTGTAGTAGGTCAGCTCGGTGACGCGCACGCCGGGAGGATTGCTGTCGGCCAGCGGGACACCGACCCAGACGGTGGCGATCAGGGCCAACACCAGCACCACCAGCGAAAGCGGAGCGACGAGCCGCCGGCGCGGGTCTCCGCGCGAGACCCCCTGAAGCAGGGCCAGGCAGGCTCCAATCGCCAGAATCACTTCCGGAGCCAGGGCCATGATGTAGTCTTGAAGGCTCATCCAGGTGGCTCTCGTCTGGTGAGTTCGTCCGCCGGGTTTCGATCCCCGTCAGTAAGCCGGGGGTCGGAACGTGGCTGTTCGTTGGCCCGGTGTGGCGCATGGGCCGAAACCGGCTTGACCCGTCGCCCGCAATCATGGCTCGGATTGGCACCGTCAGCCGGTGACGAGCTGCCGAGCGCCGACGCCAGGCGGTCACCGATCTCGTTCGGCCTGGGCACCACCGGCCCCTCCGCCAACATCTTGTCGTCCTCGTAGGCCGACGTTCCCGGCTGCAGGATGTGCAGCGCGATGGCCGGCTCCATGGCTTTGAGCACCGGCTTGGGGTAGACGCCGATGAACAGGCAGACCAGCGCGATGGGGGCCAGAATGCCGATCTCCCGCCGGGTCAGATCGGGTGTCAGGCCGGTGGAGGTGTCGGGCGTGTGCGGCGGCTCCTTGACCGGGCCGAAGAGCACCCGCTGGCACATCCACAGCATGTACAGAGCCCCCAGGATGATCCCCAGGGCCGCCGGAATGACGTAACCGTAGTGCAGCGGACCGCCCGGCATGCCGTCCGTTGTCGTGGGTGACGTGGCGGTCCCCAGCAGGACCAGGAACTCGCCAATGAACCCGTTGAGCCCGGGCAGGCCGATGCTGCTCAGCGTGAAGAAGACCAGGAAGAAGGCCATCCAGGGCATGGGGCGGCCCAGGCCGCCGATCTGACTGATGTCTCGCGTGTGGTAGCGCTCGTAGATCATGCCCACGACAAGGAACAACGCCCCGGTGCTCAGTCCATGGTTGACCATGTAGAGCAGCGCGCCGCTGACGCCGGCCATCTTCAGGCTGAACAGGCCCAGCATGCAGAATCCCAGGTGCGATACCGACGAATACGCCACCAGCTTCTTGACGTCGTCCTGCACCCAGGCCGCCAGGGCGCCGTAGATGATGCCGATCACGGCCAACGTAGCCATGAACGGCGCGAAGGTCACGGCCGCGTCGGGCAGCATGGGGATGCTCAGCCGCGTAAAGGCGTACGTGCCCAGCTTGAGCAGCACGCCCGCCAGGATGACGCTGCCAGCCGTCGGCGCCTCGGTGTGGGCCAGCGGGAGCCAGGTGTGGACCGGGAAGAGCGGCACCTTGATCGCGAAGCCCGCGGCGAACGCGGCGAAGAGCCACCACTGCACGTTGGCCGGGATCGCTCCGCTCTTGCCCATAGAGGTGAGCGTGGGGATGTCGAAGGTGAACCGTTCGAGCCCGCCGTGAGCGTAGCCGAAGTAGGCCAGGTACAGCACGCCGGCGAAGGTGAGCACGCTGCCGGCCAGCGTGAAGATGAAGAACTTGTTGGCCGCCTGTCGCCGCAAGGGGCCGCCCCATATCCCGATGATGAAATACAGTGGGATCAGGGTGAACTCGAAGAAGATGTAGAACAGCAGCAGGTCCAGGGAACAGAAGACGCCCAGCATGCCCGTCTGGAGCACCAGCATCAGGGCGTAGTACTCACGCAGGCGGGTACGGATACCGGTGAAGCTGCCCCAGATGGCCAACGGCGTCAGGAACGCCGTCAAAACCAGCAGCCAGAGACTGACCCCGTCGATGCCGACGTGATAGCGCAGGTCGACCGGAGCGGTCTCATCGGCCGATCCGGTGAGCCAGGCATGGCTGACTTCCAGGCAGTAGGTACCGTCATCCGCTCCGCCGGAAGCGCCGTAGAACAGAGCCAGAGCCACCAGCGTCAGCAGGGCGGTCACCACACTGCTGATCAGGGCCCGGTCACGGGTTGCCCGGTCGTCGCGCGGGTCGCCACCCGCCAGCCAGGCCGCACCGGCCAGCGGGGAGAAGATCACAAGTGTCAGAATCCAGGATTCCAACGTTGTTTGCGTCCTTTGTCGGTCGCCCTCCGAGCGTTACCATCCGCTCAGCAAAACGACCAGTACGATAATCGCCAATCCTGTGGCCATGGTCACGCCGTAGCCCTGCATGGCTCCGCTCTGCAGACCGCGCAGCGCGTAAGCCAGCGCCCGCGGCACGGCCGTCACCAGCCAGATCAGTCCGTCCACCACGTATTCGTCAATGCCGAAGCACAGCCGGCCGCTACCGCGCAGTGGCTGAACGACGCCGGCATCGTAGATCTCGTCTACATAGTACTTGTGGAACAGCAGGCGGTAGGCTCGTGGCCAGATCGCCGTCACCATCGAAGGCAACCCCGGCCAGATGACATATGCCAGGTAGGCCAGGCCCAGCGCCAGGATCACGATCAACCCCGAAGCTGCCATCAGGCCGTAGTTGTGTCCCTCGGCGGCATGGGTCGCGACATCGGCGCCACCCGGGCCCAGTGCGGCCGCGTGCAGCAGCGTCTCGTGAACGGGAATGGTGTGATGCGCTTGGGCGGCCGCAAGGGCAAACGGCTCCGTCACCGGCTCGATGAACCCGCCGACGTGAATGTAGCCGGCCAGAACGGCTCCTGCCGCCAGCACGCCCAGTGGCACCAGGATCCACCTGCCCGACTCGTGAGCGTGGACGCCCTCGGGCACTCGTTCGAGGCCCCAGAACGCCCGGAAGATCATGCGTCCGGTGTAGAACGCCGTCAGCGCGGCCGTGACCAGCCCGATCAGCCCCAGCCACACGTTCGACTGGAACGCGTGATGGATGATCTCGTCCTTGCTCCAGAACCCCGAAAACAGCGGGAAGCCGGCCAGGGCCAGCGCGCCGATCACGCAGAACCGACAGGTCCACGGCATGATCCGGCGAAGCCCGCCGAAATGCCGCAGGTCGATGATGCCGCCCATGGCGTGCATCACGCTGCCGGCGGAAAGGAACAGCAGGGCCTTGAAGAACGCGTGTGTGAACAGATGGAAGATCGCCGACCCGGCGGCGTAGACGCCCAGCCCCAGGAACATGTAGCCGAGCTGACTCACCGTCGAGTAGGCCAGGATGCGCTTCATGTCGTGCTGCGTCAGGGCGATCGTGGCGGCGTACAGAGCCGTCACCGCACCGACCAGGGCAACGACCGTCATGACCGCCGGCGAGGCCGTGAAGATCACCCCGCACCGGGCCACCATGTAGACGCCGGCCGTCACCATCGTCGCGGCATGGATCAGGGCCGATACCGGGGACGGGCCTTCCATGGCGTCCGGCAGCCACACGTACAGCGGTAACTGGGCGCTCTTGCCGATCGCCCCGCAGAACAACAGCAGGGCGATGATGGCCACCCGGTTCTGGATGCCTTGCATGACCCCCACCGCGGTGGCCAGATCGGTGTTCAGGGCGGCCGCCACGGCGCCGACGTCCCCGTGGCCGTGATTGGCCATCGCCGCCTGCACCGCGCCGAACACGGTTTCGTAATCCAGGTGCCCGATGGTGAGGTAGATCAGCAGGATGCCCAGCCCGAAGCCGAAGTCGCCGATGCGGTTGACCAGGAAGGCCTTCTTGGCCGCCGCGGCCGCCGCCGGGCGCTGGTAATAGAACCCGATCAGCAGATAGCTGCACAGGCCGACCAGCTCCCAACCCAGGTACAACAGCAGGAAGTTGCCGGCCAGGACCAGGGCGCACATCGAGAAGACAAACAGCGCCAGGAAGGCAAAGAACCGCTCGTAGCCGCGAGCCGGCTGGCCGTGCTCGCGCATGTAGTCGCGGGAGTAGATGATCACCAGCAGCGAGACGAACGTCACCGTGACCAGCATGACGGCCGTCAGGGCATCGACCAGCACCTCGACGTTGAACCAGGCCGACGGAGCCCCGGTGACGAACCACTGGTAGAGCACGACGTGAGCGGTTTCCGCGCCGCCCGCCGCGCGAACCATGTGGAGGATCACGAATGAGGCGATCACGCCGATGCCCACGCCGATGATGGCCGGTGCGTGGCTTCGCCCGCGAAGAACCGGCCGCCCCAGCGCACCGATCAGCCCCGCGCCCAACAGGGGGCATAACAGGATGAGGATGCTGCAAGCTGCCACAGCGGTTTCAGACATCGCAATCGTTCAATCGTCAGCCGGCGGACCGCTTCGGCCGGCGTCTCTAGGACCGCGCCCGGTCGTGTCCCCTGGGCTGTCGGTCGTCTCCTACCCTTGCATGGTGGCCCAGGCGTCCGTGGCCACCGTCCCGCGCCGCCGGAACAGCAGCACGATCAGCCCCAGGGCCAATGCCGCCTCCACGGCCGCGATTACCAGCAGGAACAACGCGAACACCTGCCCGTCGAGCCGACCGTGGATCTGTCCCATGGCCACCAGATTGAGCAGTACGCCCTGAAACATGACCTCTGTGGAGAGGAACATGACGATCAGGTTGCGGCGGCTCAGGAAGCCCACCAGTCCCAGGGCAAACAGGGCCGCTCCAACGATCACCAGTTGACTCTCAGCAGGCATCGCTATTCCCCGGTTAGAAGGGGGGCACCTCGCGTCCGATCTGCCCCAGGGGCTTCTCGTCCGCCATAACCTCCTCGGCCGGTATCCGTTTCCTGGCCATGGCGATCGCCCCGATGATGGCCACCAGCAGCAACAGGCCGGCGACCTCCAGCGTGATGACATAGTTGGTCAGCATGGCCTGTCCGATGGCCATGGTGTTCCCGATGGCCTGGGGCGTCGAAGCGTCCGTTTCCGTCGTGTCCGCCACGAGGCGGATCGGCCCATCGGCCGGCTGCAACGCACGGCTGGGCAGCTCGCCGGCTTGCCCGGCGACCGCCGCCATGGTGACGAAGCCGGCTAGCACGGCCAGGAACGGCTCGCGGGCCCGGGTGTCGTGCGGGGCGGCCCCACTCTGCTGGGCAAGCATGATCACGAACGCGTACGTCACCAGGATCGCCCCCGCGTAGACGAGGATCAACGCGACGGCCAGGAACTCCGCCTGTTGCAACACCACCAGGAAAGCGACAGCCACCACCACAAGGACGAAATACAAGGCGCTGTAGACCGGTTTGGGGTGCGTCACGACTCGCCCGGCCGCCAGCAGCGCCACCACCGAAAAGACGTACGAGTATCCCGCATGCTCGGTCGGGGCCGTCTTGGCGATCAACATCACGACCAGCAACGCGACAGCGGCCAGACCCAGGATCGCGCCGGCGCCCCGGGTCGACCGCCCCGTTCGCGGCAGCGCGAAGTACACCCCCGCGCCGCCGATGGCGAAGATCGCGTATACCAGCAGTCCCACCGTGTCGGTCAATGCTGCTCTCCCGTCGGGCGCCGGGGCTGGTGGTCCGGTGATCCGGTGCCCGCGTAGCCGGTGATCCGCGGGTTCTTTCGCGGTTTCACGTGGACCGTGTTGTCGAACACGTCCAGCAGCTTGTTCTTGTCGAAGACCATCTCGCTGCGCGAGTGACCCACCAGGTCATACTCGTAGGTCAGCTCGATGGCGTCAACCGGGCAGGCCTCCTCGCACATGCCGCAGTAGATGCAGCGCAGCTCGTCGATGTCGAACTTGACCGGGTACTTCTCGCGGTCCGGCCAGGGCGATTCGCCACCCTCGATGTGGATGCAGTGGGCCGGACAGGCCGTCTCGCACATGAAGCAGGCCACGCAGGCCACCCGACCGTCCGGATCGCGGTTCAGCCGATGGACCCCCCGATAGCGCGAGGCGTTGATCTGCGTGCCCGGGTCGGTCAGGTCCTCTTCCAGCCGCGGCTCGCGCTTCTGCTCGGGGTACTGGATGGTGCGGCCGGTGCCGATCATGCGCCGGAAGGTGACGCTGAGCCCCTGGGCGATCTGCGGCAGATACAGGCGCTCGGTCATCGACAGGTCGCGCCGCATCTCGTCCACGATGATGATATCGTCATCGGCAATCATGCCGTTCGTCCCCGTGTCTGCGACATCCGTGCGGGCTTGGGCTTGGCCGGGTCCAGCAGGGAGATGGTCGGCAGGTTGTCCTGGCGTCCGGTGACCCGCCCACGACTCAGGGCCAGAACGACCAGGAGGACCAGCAGAACCGTCACGTTGCTCAGGACGCCCCAGAAGACCTTGCCGATGACGCCCATGGCGGGCACGCGGAAGTAGACCATCAGGGCGGCCGCCGCGACCAACCCCATGGACAACGGCACCAGTGCCTTCCAGGCCAGTTGCATGAGCTGGTCAAACCGGAACCGCGGGATGGTCCAGCGGACCCACATGTAGATGAAGATGAATCCGATGACCTTCCCGCCCAGGACCAGCATCTTGAACAGCATGGCCCAGATGGAAGTATCCTCCGGCTGCAGGCCGGGGATAAACGGCAGATGCCACCCGCCCAGGAACAGCACCGAAATGAAGGCGCTGTTGACGATCAGGTGCGTGTACTCCCCCAGGAAGAACATGGCGAACTTCATCGAGCCGTACTCGGTGTGGAAACCGCCGACCAGCTCCTGCTCGCACTCGGCCAGGTCGAACGGCGTGCGGTTGGTCTCCGCGAACTGGGCGATCAGCAGCACGACGAACGCCACCGGGTAGACCAGGATGTTCCAGCAGTTCCCCTCGCCGATCTGCGACAGCACGATCCCTTCCAGGCGCAACTGCCCGTCGCTCATCAACACGACGACCAGGATCGACAGCCCAAGCGGGATCTCGTAGCTGATCATCTGGGCGGCGGCACGTATGGCGCCGTAGAACGAGTACTTGTTGTTGCTGGCCCACCCGCCGAGCACGATGCCGTAGACCCCCATGGCGCTGATGCCCAGCATATACAACAGCCCGATGTCCGGGTTAGCCACCTGGCAATGCACGTCCACCACGCCGTCGCCGTCCAGGTCCACCACTCCGCCCCAGGGGATGACCGCGAAACCGACGACGGCCACGATGAACATCAGTGCCGGCGCCAGCACGTACAGCGGCCGATCCACCCGTCCCGGGATGATATCTTCCTTGAACAGGAACTTGAGCCCGTCGGCCATCGGCTGACCGAGGCCCCAGAAGGAGAAGTTGCGAAACAGCCCGAAGAACCCCACCCGGTTGGGCCCCGATCGCTCCTGAATCCAGGCCGATATCTTCCGCTCCGCCAGCGTGGAATACGCCACGACCAGAAGGATCGCGCCGATCAGCACGAGCATCAGCACGAAGCTGAAGACCAACTGGTTCGAGAGGAGCTCGATCATTGGGCGCCTCCTGCGCGCCGCGCGGCCTTAGTGTTGGTGCGCCGGTTTGGCCGGCGCGTCGGCCAGGTCGCCGAACGGCGACATCGTGGCCGCCATCAGCTCCCGCACCCGGGCCGCGTTGTACACGCCCTCGTAGCCGGCCAGTTCGTACAGGTACTGCCCGTCCCTCCGGCACCCGTCGGGCGGACGGATGGCCGTCAGGAACGGCTGGATTCTGCCTTGCGCGTTGACGAAACAGCCGCCGCGCTCGACGAACGCGCATGACGGCAGCACGACGGCCGCATCGGCCGTCAGCTTGTTCTCGAAAGTGTCCTGCACGACAAGCAACTCGATCTTCCCGGCCGCTTTTGTCAGGTCCTTCGGTGCCCAATCCCTGTCGGGGTAGCCGCCGACGATCCAGGCCGCGGACACCTCGTCCTTGCCCGCTTTCTCGACGAACTCGTCAAACCCGATGGTCGGGCAACCCGAGGCGGTAATGACCATCTCGACGCCGCGCCGATTCGGGCACTTTTCGTTTCGGATGCTGAACTTGACGTCTTTGCCGGCCGCACTGATCGGGAAAGCCTGGTCCTCGCCCGACACCGGCACGTGCCCCACGAGCGGCGTGACCTCCGGCGCGATCTTCTGCATGAACGAGATCAGCAGCCAGGCCTCCTCGCAGCTCATCATCGGCGACAGCACGCAGAAGACGCCCGCCGAGCCCTTCCGCGCCACGTGCTGCTCGAAGCGATAGCTGACGATCCCGCCCAGGTCCTCCCACAGCGGCGCGCTCACGTCGGCCCCGCGGCGGACCTTCGCCGTCGTCAGCCGGTCCGCGTCGTGGACGTACTTCCACCCGAATCGTCCCTCGTCGCACATCCACCAGTCGTTCACGCCCGGGTTGTAGCGCGGCTTGAGCCGATAGACGATGTTGTCGTTGGTATCGATGCGGATGGCGCATCCGGTGCTGCACCCGGGGCAGATCGACGGGGCCGACTGCAGGAACCACACCCGCTGCTTGAACAGGAAATCCTTGTCCAGCAGGGCGCCAACCGGGCAGATGTCCACCACGTTGCCCTGCAACGCGTTGTCCAGGGGAATGCCGGGGAAGACGTCGATCTCGCTTCGGTTGCCGCGGTTGGTGATGCAAAGCTCGCCCGTGCCGGCCACTTCCTTGGTGAAACGCACACAGCGGCTGCACATCACGCAGCGGTCGCTGTACAGCAGCGTCTTGGGGCCGACGTCCTTCTTGGGGTTGACCAGCTTCTGGTCCACCATCCGGGAGATCGGCTCGCCGAATTTGTAGCTGTAATCCTGCAGATAGCACTCGCCGGCCTGGTCGCACACCGGGCAGTCCAGCGGGTGGTTCAGCAGGAAATACTCCATGCAGTGATCGCGGGCGGCCCGCACCGTCTCCGAGTCGAATCGAACCACCATCCCGTCCCGAACCGGAGTCTGGCACGCGGGGAACAGCTTCGGCGCCCAGCCCATCTCCCCGGTCTTGGGGTGGGGCATCTGCATTTCCATCAGGCACAGTCGGCACGAGGCCACCACGCTGAGCCCCGGGTGGTAGCAGTAGTGGGGGATGTCCCAACCGGCCTCCAGCGCAGCCTGGAGGACGTTGGTCCCGCTACGGCACTCGACTTCCTTGCCGTCTATCGTGATCTTTGGCATAGCTCGCCCGGCAAAACCGCGCTCTGCCGGTCAGTTCATCGTTGCCAGCACGTTCAATGCCCGGTTGGGGCTCTGCCGGCGAATGTGCTCCTCGAACTCGTTGCGGAACTTCTCCACGATCGTGCGGATCGGATACGCCACCCCATCCGAAAGGCCGCAGATACTCAGACCCGGCATCATCCCCATGTTCGAGGCCACCTCGACCAGGATGTCGAGGTCCTCGATTCGCCCCGCACCATCGGCGATGCGACGGGCGATTCTGTACATCCAGCCCGTGCCTTCCCGGCATTGCGTGCACTGGCCGCACGACTCGTGCGAGAAGAACCGCGTCACGTTGGCCAGCACGTCGCGGATGTCCGTCTCCGTGTCGATGACCACCGCCGCGGCCGTGCCCAGTCCCAGCAACCCGTAGTTGGCCGGGTCTGCGAAATCCATCTTCATGTCCAGCTCGTCGGCCGTCAGGATGCCCATGCTGATCCCGCCCGGCATGACGGCCTTGACCTGCTTTCCGTCCAGCATCCCGCGGGCGTAGGCGTCGTCCTCGATCAACTGCCGGCAGGTAATCGTCATGGGTCCTTCGAAGCAGCCCGGCCGCTGGACCGGTCCGCTCACGCAGAACAGCTTCGGCCCGCTGCTCCCCTCCGGGCCGATACCGGTGAACCACTCGGCCCCACGCTCGATGATGTGCGGCACGTTGCACAGGGTCTCGACGTTGTTGACCACGGTAGGTTTGTGGAACAGGCCCTCGACGGCCGGGAAGGGCGGCTTGATCCGCGGCCAGCCGCGCTTGCCCTCGAGCGATTCGAGCAGGCCGGTCTCTTCCCCGCAGACGTAGGCGCCCGCACCCCGGTGGATGTAGCACTCCAGGCTGTAGCCGCTCCGCAGGATGTCCTTGCCCAGGTAGCCGGCCTCGTAGACCTCGTCGATGGCCCGCTGCAGGACGTGGAACTGCTCGTGGAACTCGACCCGCATGTAGATGTAGGCGATCCGGGTCTGCGTTGCGTATCCCGAGATAATCGTCCCCTCGATCAACTGGTGCGGGTCCTGCTCCAACAGCACCCGGTTGCTGAACGTGGGCGGCTCGGACTCGTCGCCGTTCACGCACAGGTAGGTGATCTTGCGATCCCTGGGCAGGAAGCCCCACTTGACGCCCGCCGGAAACCCCGCCCCGCCCCGCCCGCGAAGGTTGGCGGCCTTGACCTCGGCCTGCACCTCCTGCGGCGTCATCTTCAGGGCCTTGCGCAAGGCACGGTAGCCACCGCGAGACTCGTACGTCTTCAGCGCCGTCGAATTCTCGATGCCGACGTTCCGCAACAGGATCGGTTCGTAGTCCGCCATAGACGTTCCCACAAGAGCCGGGCTCCCCCGGCGAAAAGTCCCGGCATCCTAGCGGCAGTCGCGGCGGAACGCACGACACTTCCGGCCCGCGCGGGTCGCTCCCGATAGCTGGTCTCCGGGCCGTTCCATACTCGATCTGCTACCGGACCGCCAGTGGTGCCCGAATCGCCGGTACCACTGAAATCGCATGCCCAGGTCCTTCAGTCCAACTCGAACTCCGAGAGCGCCCCGGCCCGTTCCGGATCGATCCGTACGCAGGCTCGGAGGTGCTCCACACCACCCTCTTGGTCGCCTCGCTGGATGAGCAAGCGGCCGAGTTGCTCATGCGCGTCGGCATCGGCCGGGTTGTCTGTCAGCGCTCGCTCCAGCTCGGCAATGGCCTGATCGAATTCTCCGGCCGCCGCCAGGGCCAGACCGAGCACGGTGTGGGCCCCGGCGTGGCGCGGATTGATCTCCAGTGTCCGTCGGCTGTGGCCCACGGCCTCGGCCCCGCGCCCGGCCGCCACCAGTGCTTGGGCCATGGCCAGGTGAGCGTCCGCGTCGTCCGGCCCCGACGGGAGGGCCCGGGCGGCGGTCTCGACCGCCTCCTCGGGGCGACCTTGTGCGGTCAGCACCTCGGCCATGCCGATCAGGGCGGGGACGGAGTCCTCGTCGATTTCCAGGGCCTCGGCGAAATGGTCGTATGCCCCCTGCAGATCGCCGTAGCCGAGCTTGCGATTGCCCAGCTGAACGTGCATCTCCAGCGCCAGCGCCGTGCCGTCGCGCGAGGCGCCCAATTCGCGCGCCACGTAGGCATGCACGAGTTCGCGGTACCGGGTCATCCACTCGGGGTGCGCCGTGGACAGGTCGCGCGTCTCGCCGGGGTCCTCGCGCAGGTTGTACAGCTCCCCGCGGTCGCCTCGCCGGTAGTAGATGTACTTGTAGTCCCCGTCGATCACCCCGACCTTGAGGTGGTTCTCGACCGAGGCGGTCAGCACCATTTGCCGGTCGGACGGTCGCAGCAGTGAGCGCCCGCCGGCATATTGCGGCAGGTCCAGACCCAGCAGGTCGGCCAACGTGGCCGCGAAATCAACGTGGCTGCCCGCGTTGGGATTGACCCGGCGGTCAAACCGCCCTGGGTTGACCATCAGCATGGGCACGTGGGCGGCTTCCTCGAACACGTGCGTCGAGTGCGAGATCACCGCCGGGTGCTGGCCGAAAGCCTCCCCGTGGTCGCCGGTGTAAACCAGCAGGCCGTTCTCGAAGAAGCCGCTTTCGCCCAGTTGGTCGTACAGCTCCCCCAGCACGCCGTCCACGTACCCCAGTTCGTTCTCGTACGATTCCAGCCGGGTCAGCTCGGCCCCGGTGTGTCGGGCGAATTCGGTCCGGTTGCGGAAGTCGTACGGCAGGTGGGGGATGGACGTGAAGTAGGCGGCGAAGAATCGCTGCCGGGAGGCTCGGTTCTCCTGGACCCATTCGAGGACCCGTCGGGCCACCAGCCGCTCGTCAACGATCTCGCCCAGACGCGAACTCGACTCGGGGTCCACGCCGTATCGGTAGCAGATCGCCCCGGCGTCCTCGAACACGTCCCATTTCATCGACTCGAAGAGCTTGTGATCGAACCAGGCGCTGAAGGAACCGGCATGGAAGAAACCGGTCCTGTAGCCGCGGCGCTCGAGCTCCAGCGGCAGCAGCACCCGCCGGTCCGTCGGGTAATACCAGCGCGACGACCGCAGCGGCAGCGGAGGCCGGGCGGTGAACAGCCCGAACAGGCTCGGGATCGAGGAAACGCCGGCCGTGTAATACCGCGTGAAATCCATTCCGCCGGCGGCCAGCCGACGCAGATTCGGGTACCTCCATTCCGCACGCTCATCGCACAGGTACCCGCGCCCGGTCGATTCCGAAATCACCATCACCACGTCGTGATCCGCGAACGAACCCGACAGGGCCTCGAACGAGACCTCCGACACGGTGCCCGATATCGACCGGAACGAGACGGGACGTTTCGACCACCTTTCCAGGTCCCAGTCCGGGTCGGTGCGGACCAATGAATCGTAGATCTGCCCGAACGGGTGCGCGCCCGCCCGGGCCAGGGTCTCCGACGTCGGCCAGAACACACCGGCCGCCAACAGGACGACCACGGCGATGCCCAGGCCCCGGCTGATACGACGGTACCGCGTGCAGGCCAGCTTCACCGCCAGCGGGAACAGGATCGGCACGGCCACCAGGGCGGCGTTTTCGGCGGTCAGAAAAGTGCGCGCCGTCTTGAGCAGCGGACTGTCCGGTGAGAGGTGGTGCGCAATCGAGGCCGGGCTGGGGAAGAACCCCAGGTCCAGGTACACCGCGTACATGCCGGTCACCAAGGCCGCGATCAGCGACGGCGTGGCCAGGGCGACCACTTTGAACGGCACTCGCATGGATCGCCGCCGACTGCGGGCCAGCAGATCGGCCACGCTGAGGACCATGCCGAGCCCCACGGCAAACAGCACGTCCTGACGCACGACGGCCGGCAGGTTCCACCAGATCTCGTCGGACGAGACACGCAGGTTGAACGTCTGAAAGGCCTGCACCAGCACGTAGCGGAACAGCAGGAACGGCGCCAGCATCGCCACCGCGTTCACGCTCACCGCATCGACAAAGATCAGCCATCGCGGTGGGGGGGGCGCCTCACGCGCGGGAGACACGTCGGCCGGCGGCACAGTGTCAGAGGCCGGCGGCCTGCCGGACGGCTTGTCGTTGGTCGTGCCGGTCATCGATGAGAGGTGCTCAGATGGCCCACCGGAAGTACCAGATGCTCCACAGAACGAACGCGAAAGTGACCCACTTCCGCTTGGGGCCGTCGCATCCCGGGGCGACGGCCGCCAGCAGCACGACGATAAAGTCCAGCGAGAAGCGGTTGTAGCCGTGTTGCGCCCGGCCCGTGGTATGGTACAGCATCAGCACCGCAAAAACCGCCGCCGCCCCGATCAGCAGGTAGCGGATGTCCTGCCGGGCCCACAGCCGCCGCCAGTCCACCAGCAGCAGGAGCAGCAGGGGGGTCGTCCACCAGATGCCCGTGCCGTATGGATTCGGCACGAAGCGCACCAGCCACAGCGGTGAATCCGGCAGCGGCAGTCCCAGGTTCATGTAGTAGAGGTTCTGCGGTAGGAATACCGGCGAGAACAGCCCCCGCTTGGCGTTCTGGGCCGCCCAGTCCTCGGGATTGTCCCAGCGTCCCTCGTAAAGGTATCGGTAACCGGATTCCAGCGGGCTGCCGAACTTCAGCGTATTCAACGTGGCCGGCAGGGCAACCAGGACAATCGTTGCCAGGCCCAGCATGACCAGCCGCACTCGTCGCGACCACGTTTGATACCCGGCCAAGGCCGCCCAGGCCAGCGGGATCAGGTACAGCGCCGTAAGCTGTCGCGACCACGCCGCGATGATCAGCCCGATCCCGCCCAGCCACACCCGGCGCCGCCCGAAGTAGTCCAGCAGGAAGATCAACAGCCCGATCTGCGCCAGGATATGGTGGACGAACCACACTTCGCCGTTGCGCAGGCCCAGGTTCATCACCGGCAGCAGCGATGTGCCCAGCAGATAGCCCCACGACAGCAGGACGGCCATCCGGACCCGCTCGGTCCGCCGCAGGAACAGCGCGTAGGCCAGTCCGGGCGTCGGCAGCAACAGCAGCACGATCAGAACGGTGTTCGGCACGCCCGCCGGCACGACCGACATCACCGCCGCACTGATCAGCGTCAGCAGCGGCGGGAAGACGTTGTACGCCTTGCCCTCGAACAGGGCCGTGTCGTAGGCCCGCTCGGTGAGCTCCAGATGGCCGTCCAGCAGCGCCTCCGCCTCGGCCACGTTGCTGTTGTTGCGGGGAATCAGCAGGTAGGAGTGTTTCACTGCCTGGGCATCGACCAGCAGATAGACGCCCAGATAAACCAGGATCAGGCCCGCCACCTGCCGTCGGCGCGGCGAGGCCCGTTCCATCCGTTGCCGCCACTGCGTCCAGATTTCCTCCAGCCGATCGGTCAATCATCCTGATCCGGCCGAAGCGCCCGTCGACTCCGCAGGCGGGTCCGGCGTCCTGTTGGAGGTCGGCTGAGTCTGCGGCTGCGGGGCGTCGAACAGGTCGCTGCGGGGAATGTCCAGCTTGTCGTTCTCGGCGTCTGCCAGAAGTTTGGGCACGTCGGCGGGTTTGACCCGCTTGTGCAGCCTCTCGTTGATCAGCACGCACGGGGCGTGATCGCAGCCCGCCAGGCACTCCTCCGTCATGAGCGAGTACTTCCCGTCGGGCGTGGTCTGGTGCTCGTCGATGCCCAGGGCCTCCTTGAAGGCCTGCAACACCGCCCCGGCCCCCATCACGTCGCAAGTGATGCTCCGGCAGCAGACGATGACCTTGGCCCCCTTGGGCCGGGTCCAGAAGTGCGTGTAGAAGCCGATGGTGTCGAAGACCTCGGACGGCCGGAGTTCGAGCACCTCCGCGATCTCGACCATCGCCGCGAGCGAAACGTGTCCCAGGGCGTCCTGCGTCACCTGCAGCGCCGGCAGCAGGGCCGCCCGCTTCGTCTCGTACCGATCGAAGAACGACCGGATCTTGTCGCGGACCGCCTCATCGAGCGCCGGGCCCGCGTCGGGGTCCACCGCCGGCTTGTTGCGATCAATCGTCTGCCAGGCCATGCGTTGCCTTTGCTGCCGTTTTCGCTATTCGCTATTCGCCATTCGCTATTCCGCTACCGATCCAGCTCCGCCGCGATGATGTTGAGCGACCCCAGCACCGCCACCACGTCGCTGATCTGATGTCCCTCGATCAGCTTCCCGTAGCACTGATAGTTGATGAAGCTCGGCGGCCGGCAGCGGGCCCGATACGCCGTGTGCCCGCCGGCCGACACCAGGTAGAATCCCAGCTCGCCGTTGGCCGTCTCGTTCGCGCCGTACACTTCGCCGATCGGGGCGCTGAACCCCCGGTTGGTCATCACCTGCTCGAAGTGGTGGATCAGGCCCTCGATGCTGGAGTACATCTCCTTCCTGTCGGGCAGCGTCACCTTCTCATCCGGCAGCACGTTCACCGGTCCCGAGGGGATGTCGTCCACGAGCTGGTTGATGATCCCCAGCGACTCGCGGGTCTCCTGCAAACGCACCAGATATCGGCTGAGCACGTCGCCGCCGTAGCTGATCGGCACCTTGAAGTGCACGCCGCCGCTGCCCTGGCCATCCCAGTTGTCCGCGTAGCACAGATAGGGCTCGTCCTTGCGCAGGTCGCGCCGCACGCCGCTGGCCCGGGCCAGCGGGCCGGTCAGGCTCCAGTTGATCGCGTCGTCGTGATCGATGAATCCGATGCCCTTGGTCCGTTCGACGAACGTCCGGTTCCGTGTGAGCAGGGTCTCGATGTCGGTCAGGGCGTTGGGCGTCTTCTTGAACAGGTCGCAGAAGTTCTTGACGTGCTCCGGCCACTTGGCCGGCATGTCGTGCATCAGCCCGCCGACCCGCGTGAACCCGGTGGTGAAGCGGTGTCCGGAGATCTCCTCGAACAGGTCGTAGATGTACTCCCGCTCGTTGAACCCGTAGAGGAAGGCGGTCATGGCCCCCAGGTCCAGGCCGGCGCAGCCGATGCACAGCAGGTGGTCCGAAACCCGGGCCAGCTCCGCGATGATCGTCCGCAGCACCTTGCACCGCGGCGTCAGCTCGATGCCGAACAGCTTCTCGCAGGCGTGGTGCCAGGCGATGTTGTTGGCCATCGGCGAGATGTAGTTCATCCGGTCGGTGACCACCACGTACTGGTTGTAGTTGAGATGCTCGCCGAGTTTCTCGAACCCGCTGTGCAGGTAGCCGATGTGCGGCGTGCAGGACAGAATGCGCTCGCCGTCCAGTTCCAGCACCAGCCGTAGCGTGGTGTGCGTGGCCGGATGTTGCGGCCCGAAATTCAACGTCCACCGATCGCCACCCGGCTCGTCCGGGGCCAATGTCATCGGCTCGGGCTTCACTGTCGGCTCGACGGTCATAGCGCTCTCAAGGTTCACAAAACGAGAAGTGGGAAGCGGGAAGTCAGAAGGCCACGCCGAAGCACCACAGATTCACGCGCTTGGGCTTCCCTCCTTCTAACTTCTAACTTCTCAGTTCTCAGTTCTCAATTCCCTCTCGCATCGGCGTTTCGATCTTCTCGCGCCGTACGTCTGTGCTCTCGCGGTGGACGACCGGGTACTGGTCGCGCTCGCCGCGCCCGCGGAGCGGATAGTCCTTGCGCAGCGGGTGGGCCTCGAAGCCCTCCCAGGTCACGATCCGGCGCAAATCCGGGTGCCCCTCGAAGCGCACTCCGAACAGGTCCCACACCTCGCGCTCCAGCCAGTCGGCCCCGTGCCAGATATTCACCACCGACGGCACGGTCGGCTCGGGGTCGTTCACGAAGCACTTGACCCACAGCCGGTGCCCGTGCTTGATCGACAAAAGCGAATACGTCACGCCGAACCGGTCCGTCGCATCGGGAAACTCGAGGTAGTCCACGCAGGTCAGGTCACAAAGCTGATCGAAGAACAGCTCCGGATCGTCGTGCAGGAACCGCATCACCTCCGACAGCCGGTCGGCGCCGACGCGGACGTACGTCTGATCGGTCGGCTTCTCGTCACGGGCCAGCAGGGGCGCGGGCACAAAGTCGATACCGGGAAACTTCTGCTTGAGCTTCTTCAGGATGCGGGTCGTGGCTTCAGTCATTTGCATGTGTGCGGATCAGTCCGCGGTCCCCGGCGTGCCTACTTGAACCAGCGGCTCGACCACCAGCCCCAGGCCCTTGCCGCGCTTGGCGCTGGGTGTGGCTCCCTCGGTATCGACAATCCGCTGGATGGCCATGATGCCTTCGATCAGCGTCTCCGGCCGAGGCGGGCAGCCGGGCACGTACACGTCCACGGGCAAGAACTGGTCGATCCCCTGCACCACCGCATACGTGTCGAAAACGCCGCCGCTGCTCGAGCAGGCGCCCATGCTGATCACCCACTTGGGCTCACACATCTGCTGATAGATGCGCTGCAAGACCGGCATCATCTTGATGACCACCCGCCCGGCCACGATCATCAGGTCGCACTGCCGCGGCGTGAACCGCATGGCTTCCGCCCCGAACCGGGCCACGTCGTAGCGGCTCGCCGCCGTAGACATCAGCTCGATCCCGCAGCATGCGGTGGCGAAGGGCATCGGCCACAGCGAGTTCCGCTGGGCCCAGTTCCTCCGCGTCTTGAAGAACTCCACCAGCTTTTCCAGCCGCGTGGTCAGCACGTCCTCCTTGGTGGCCATGTGCGGAGCGTATTGGCTCTTCTCTAATCCCACTGAAACGCTCCCTTGCGCCAGGCGTAGACGTACCCCACCAGCAGGATCCCGAAGAAGACCGCGATCTCCAGCAGTAGAAACCCCTTGCCCACGCCGAACTGCGCCACCAGGTTCTCTCCCACGGCCGCGTCGTAGAACACCGGCGCCCAGGGCCACAGGAAGACGACCTCCACGTCAAACAGCAGAAACAGCATGGCCACGATGTAGAAGCGGATGTTGAAGCGCCGCCGGGCGTCGCCGATCGGCGGCATGCCCGACTCGTAGGTCTCGTCCTTGACCTGTCCCTTGCGGTAGGTGCCGATCAGGTGGCTGAGCAGCAGGATGGCCAGCCCCATCGCGGTGGCCACGAGCATCAACAGGAGAATCGCACCGTAGGGCTGCAAGCTCGCCGCTATCATGGCACCACCCATCGGCGTCACCCCCCGGACATCCGGACACGCGAATCGCGGACGCGGATTGCTCCGCGTCGGACCGTCCCGGGCGATTCGCCGCGGAGTCGCGGTGCGTTATAGGTGATGCCCTATCGACCGTCAAGCGGCACCGAAACCCTGGCTGGGCCGGGGGTAACGAGTTTCTTGGCTGCTCGCGAACCGGCTCTTCCGTCGTCCGCGACCCCGCGCCAAAAAATCGAAGAATCAGCTTGACGGCCGCCCATGTTTGGTGTATGTTAGGTATATCGCCGGGTGGGGGTGCCCGGCCCCGCGAGGCCGTTGCGCTGGGGGATCGGCCCATGCTGGGGGACTACGCCTTCCGTCGGCTGAGCGATCGCCAACGACGGGAGGTGGCCGACAACATCGGCTTGGTGGCCAAGCACCTGGAGCAGCATCTGGCCCTGGACGTAGCGCCCACCAGAGATCGTGAGTGGGACGATCTGTTCCAGGAAGGTTGTGTCGGCTTGATTGAGGCGGTGCGGACGTTTCGGGCGGAGTCGGGCATCGACTTCCCGGCTTACGCCATGCCCCGCATTCACTCGGCCGTCGGCAGGGCCCTTCGCGGTGCCTTTGCAACCGTCCGCGCGCCGCTGTATCCGCGAGGTCGGCCGCTCACCGGTGCATCGGCTCCGCCCCCGGTTGTTCAGACGCTCGATTTCGACCCGCAGGACCGCCGGCCCCAGGTGCGACACGCTACCGACGGCGCCCCACACGGAGAGACCATCGGCGAACGCCTCCGTGACCGATACGTCGAGACCGTTGAACGGGTCGTGCGCCGGATGCCGCGCTTGCGCCCGGCCCGCGGCGATCGGCCGGAAGTGATCCAACGCATCGTTGACGAGCGACTGCTCATCCCCGACGAGGATGCTCGCACGTCCCTGCGAGCCATCGCCCGGGAGTCACATTCCTCATACGCACGCATCGCCAAATGCGAGAAGTGCATCATCGACCAGGTCCGCGCCGACCTGGACGACGACGCTGAAACGCAGCGCCTACGCCAGGCCGCCCGTCGAAAGCCCGACGGAATGGACCGGCCGATTGATTCCGCCCTGCGGGATGAGTTGGAATGCATGCGGGTCGATCGTCTGTGCGCTACTCTGGAGGAAGGCCCCCCGCGTGAGCGGGCCGAGCGACTCGTCGGACTGTTCGCTTGCGCCGGTGTGGCCGTGGCCGACGCGGTTCGAGCGTGGCTGATGGCCCTGACGCCCGACCAGCGAGCGGCCTGCCTGGCTGTGCTCCGCTACGACGCCTGAACGCAAGGCGATGCCGGGTCGAGCATACGGTGGCGAGATCGACGTGCGGCCCGGTGGGGCGGTGACGGCCGGCCTCCGCTGACTGTCAAGCCGCAGGTGGCTGCCGGCTCTCGCCTCGCCGCGATAGTGCCAGATAGGTGACACTCGCCAGGATGACGGCGCCGCCGAGGATCGTCCCGACCGAGGGCACCTCGCCGCGCCCCAGCCACACCCAGACCGGGTTGAGCACCGGCTCCAGCATCACGATCAGGATCGCCGCCTGGGCCGTGACCCGGGCGATCGCCGCCGAGTACAGCACGTACGGAAGGGCGAACTGGACGATGCCCATCAACACCAGCAGGGCCAGGTTCGTCCCTCGCGGAACGGCGGCGTCGACCGCAAGGGCCGGCACCAGCAGAACCAGCGCCGACCCGGCGCAGCACACGAACGCCAACACCACCGGGTCCAACGCCCGCACCCGCCGAAACAGCACCGATTGCATGCCGAAGATCAGCCCGCTCGTCAACGCCACGAGCAGACCGGCCATGTCGGTGCTGAGCTCCCAGCCGAAGATGATGACCACACCGATCATCGCCCCGGCCAGGGCGAGCCACTGCCGGGCCACGGCCGATTCGCCCACGATCAGCGGACTGAACACGAACACCCACGCCGGCGCGGTGTACTGCAGAATGATCGCGTTGGCGGCCGTCGTCATCGTCGTCGCGATCACGAAGCTGGCGCACATCCCCGTGAAGGCCAGCACCGTGGCCGCCAGCCAGCGCTTCTCCGGAATGGGTTTCCAGCGATGCAGGGCGATGGGTGCCAGCGCGGCCGCCGCGATCACCGACCGAAACGCCGCAATCGAGCAGCCGCCCACTCCGCCGGCTTGCAGGGTCTTGATGAGCAGTCCGTTCAGGCTCCAAAGCACCGCGGCCGCCAGGAGCAGCAGAATCCCGGCACGGTGGACGGCCGCGGGTCGGCCCGCTGGTCCGGTCACGGCGCCGCGTCCGCTGGATCGGTCACCAGGACGCGGCAGATTTCGTCGTGAACCTTGTTAAATGGCGCGGCTCCACCCTTGATCCCGTTGAACAGCACGGAGAAGGCCCGCCAGCGGCCCGAGGGCGTGACCGCGTACCCGCTGAGCGTGCGGACACCACTCAGGTACCCCGTCTTGGCGTACACGGTCCCGGGAAGGTCCTTGAGCCGCTTGGTCAGCGAGCCGTCGTTGCCCGCCTCGGACAGCGAGCCGGCGAAGATCTGCCGGTAGGGATGCCGGTACATATGCTGCAACACCGCCACGAAGTCGGCCGCCGACGCCCGGTTGTCACGGCTGAGACCAGATCCGTCCACCACCGCGGCGGTGTTGGCGCTCCGGCCGCATTGGGCCAGGAACGCCTCGATGGCCGTGCGGCCCGTCTCCCACGTGCCCTGCGGATCAGCACCCTGCCGCTTGGCCCATTCATAGCCCGTACGCTTCATGAGGCATTCGGCGAAGAGGTTTTGTGATCTCTTGCCCGTGCGGGCCAGGATCGGGGGCAGCGGCGTGACGTGCTCGGCCAGCAACTGGCAACCGGCCGGCAGCGATCCGTCCGCGAGCCGCACCCGTTGTCGGACGATCTTCCCGGCGATCGAGATCCCCTGATCCGCCAGGGCGGTCCGCAGCGCGCCGGCCGTCAAGAAGCCCGGGTCCGGAGCGGGAATCGGCGGGAACGGCCAGCGCTTGGCCGGTGTGCCCGTCACTACGAAGGTCAGCTCCGGCTTCGGGCGATCGATGACCGGGTCGCCGTTCCGGCTGGACCGGTTGCGGAAGACGATCTCGATCAGGTCGGTCTTGGGCACTGATTCCCAGCCCGGCACCGCACCCGCACCGGGTCCCGGCCAGATCGTGATGTCCACGCAGTTGTCGTTGTAATTCAACGCCCCGACCGGCGCCGCGTACCACTTTTTCAGATCGCCGGGCTCCCACGTCGGATGCGTGAAGACGTTGTCAAAGATGGACTCGTCGATGATCAGGTCGCCGCCTATCGCTGTGACGCCGCGCGCTCGCAGGGCACCGGCCCATTCGGCAAACGTCTGGCCGGCCGGCACCCCCAGCGCCTCCGCCATAGCCACGTCGCCCAGCGATGGATCGCCGTCCCCGATGAGCACCAGATCCCGGCCGCTCAGCGCCAGGCGGGTGCGGAACGCGAAGTCCGGTCCCAGCCGATCGAGGGCGGTAGCCAGGACGAACAGCTTGGCGTTGCTGGCGGGCAGTAGGGGGGTGGTCGGGTCGATGTCGCAGAGGTTGCGGCCGGTGTCCAGGTCCACGATCCGGGCGCTGCACCGGACGCCGGGTTGCGGCAGGTGCGTCAGTATCTGCTGCAACCGCGCCCCGACCGCGTCGGCGCCTGCAAATGCGTAAGCCGGCAGGCAGAGCGAGAGAGCCCCTAGCAGAATCCCCGCGGTATTGCGGGTCCGGCTGGAAGACGCGATGGGTGAGCTTGCCACGGTTCGATCACCTCCCTGCGACCGTTTGGGGCGGGCCCCCGGTCACGATCCATGTGGCGTCAAGACGCAGAGCCCGTATTGGACGACGATCATAGACGGGGGACGCAGCCGATCAAGTCCCAGTTGAGGCCCGGTCGCCTGGCCCGGCCCGCCGCGAGCACCGCCACCGCCCGGCCCGTCGCCAGACCGCCCGCTGCCCGGACCTTCGCCGGTACGGCCACCGCCGAGACCGACCGCGCCGCCTGCGCCCCGCATCTGCCACGCCGCCCCTGGCCCGATTGCGGAGCGGTTCGGCCGAGTCGGTTCTCGACCTTGACAACCGGCCGGCCGATCCTATATTCAACTGCGTGCGAAGAGTGGCAGCCGGATTCATCGCTGCCCAGGCCTCAAGGGGCCGTAGCTCAATTGGCTAGAGTACCGGACTGTCGATCCGGTGGTTGCGGGTTCGAATCCCGTCGGCCTCGATCAGGTAACCCAAGACGCCGCAAGGACTTAGAGCCTTGCGGCGTTACCGTTTGCGCCGCCCGGATCCGGAGCCGGGGTTCAACGGGTGCCTTGCCCAATGGAGGCGTGTGTTATGCCGGCATCCGCAGGCCGTCGACGCCTCCGAAGCCACTGAAGTCGCCGACCCTCTGCTGCGTCCAAGCGCCCTCTAGCTCATCTTGCCCAGGACGTTCTTCAGCTCACCGGACCCGAACGTGCGCAGCATGCAGGTCGTGACGTTTGTGTCCTGCCCGAGTTTGAGGACCAGTCCGGCGGCCGTCGCCTCGTCCGGAGCATTCAGGATCACGACACCGTCGTACGGCCCGGTGGTCCAGTACTGCCCCTCGACGGTCGCGCCGGCCCTGGCGGCCGCGTCCTTGAAGGCCTCCGCCCGGTCCAGCGACTCGCCGACGTTGGCGATCCCTTGTTCGGTGAACTTCAACAGTACGACGTACTTGCACATGGTAGAGTCCTCTTCCGATCACCCGATGCCCTGCAACGGACACCTACCGCCTGTGGCGGCGTGCCAGTCCGCGCCCGCTTGGACCGCTGCGGCAGCAAGGACCACACACCCGCTATTCCGGCCTCACCCGTCGCCGAGTTCGACCCCGAGGATCCCGGCAAGGTCCATAATCGCCGCATGGGCGTCGGCCCCCCGCGCCGTCCAGGTTTGGCCGGCCGCGTCCTTGGCGGTGACCACAAACAACTGCTTATCGTACTTCAGTGAAACCGCGTACCCGGCCCCGCGGATCTTGTCGATGACGTCCAGTGTGGTGGGGTCGAGCTGCATGGGCGGCCGATCGCCTCCATTCCGTCCATCAACCCGTTTGCGGCTTCGATTCCGTGTCGGGGTTGCTCCAGTAGATCGCCAGGCCGACCAGAACGACCAGGACCAGCAGGGCCGCCTGCCCCCAGTTGGATGGCTCGGCTGGCGCCGACGGTCGCTTCGGTGGTTGAACGACAGGAGCGGGCGTCGGAACCGGTACTGGTGCCCGCACCGGAACCGGCACCGGTGGTCGTGCCGGAACCGGCAACGTTGGGCCGAGCAATTCCAGTTGCTCGATCAACACGTTCAACCGGTGGGCCTTCGCCTCGGCCGCCGCGTGCGTGGGGGCCTCGAGGATCAGGTCCACGTCATCTCCGGTCAGTCGCTCGGCTCCGGTGATGCGGAACTTCATGGTTGCGCCTCCTCCAGATGGGCGAGCCGCCGTCGCTGTCCGGCGAACGGGTCCTGCGATTTGTGCCCCTACTCTACAGCATCTACCCGGAACGGTCCAAGTGTCAGACATCCCGACGAAAGGCCGCATCAGACGGAGAATTCCCGCACCCGCGAGTCGTGGGTCCATCGAGCGTGATCACGGCCGGTCTTGGAGGCGAATCGATGGGATGCTGCGGCGGCCGAAGAGCGCCACCACAACAGCCCGCGACGCTTGCGCCGTTTCCTCCCGTTGCGGCCGTCTTCGATCTGTTCGGCCGGACCGCTCTTGCGGATCACCGTCACGCCGACCCTGACCGGGTAGGCCTCGTGCCACGTTGCTCGACGGTGTCGCATCCTGCCCGAAGCACAGCCCCGTCCCCCGAAGCAGACCCGAACCGTCGGCGCAGTCCGATCGACAGCACTGCGTGCGCGCTTCGGAACGGTCGCTGAGGTTAGATCAGACGAATCGGCTGCGTCCCGGCTCGCGGGACCACTGAAACCACCCCTAGCGTACCCCTTTTCTTTGTACTGTCTTACCCCACAGCATGCTGTGCAGGTCAAAGACAGGATTCCACGACCCTGCGCGTTTTTATCGACCGGCACCACGCCCCCACGGCTTCCACCACTGACCCGCGAATCCCCGATTTCAGCCCTGCCCTGCCGTTGTCCGGTGTGCCGCGTTTGCCTTAGACTAGAAGATTGCACTGTCAATCGCCGATGGAATGCAGCGGTCGCGTCCCTCCGGCGGAAAGACCGTGTGTGGTTCTGCCACCAGTACGACGGCTCCGAACGGACCCTCTCCGGGAGCAAACACCATGACCTGCGAATCAAAGCCAAAACCCGACCGGCCGATGCCTGAGACCAGGCGCGAATGGATTCAGACTGCCAGGCAGACCGGTGAGGCCGACACCTTCGCCGGCAAACGCCGGCAGGAGCGCTTCACCTGGTTCCCACAGCTCGAGGTTCGCATGACGACCAGGAGCGGCCAGACCGAGACGCTGTTGGCTTCGGGCCACGATATTTCCGAAGGCGGGGTCAGGTTCTTCTGCAGAATACCGATGGACGTGTTCACCAAGGTCGAGGTGGTCGTGGAAGGCGAGGCGGACGGCGTGGCCGTCCTCGTCAAACACTGCACCCGGACGTTCAACGGATACCTCATCGGCGCCGACTTCGTGGATTGATCGTCCGCCCGGCTCGTGCCCTCGCTGTCTCCGGGGCGGGCGTCATCCTCCCACAGCACCGACGAAACGACAGCAATGCCATCGACTACCGACGCAAACGAAGGAGGCCAAACCACCGGCCAACGCGTCGGATTCTGGTTGGGGCTCGTTCTCTTCACCGTCCTGTTGCTCTGCCCCACCCCGGACAGCATGCGCCAGGCCGTTCGCGAGCACTTCGCTGCTGACCTGCCCGACAACGTCGCCTGTATCCTGAATGGCACCGAGTGGGCCGACGCTCCGGTCGATTCCGACGCCTACCGCAACGCGCTGGACCGCGTCGTCGAGGACCGCGCCCGCGTCATGGTAATGGCCGCCGCGGTGACCGCCCTGGTCGCCTGCTGGTGGATCACGGTGGCCGTCCCTATCCCGGTCACCTCGCTGCTGCCGTTGTTGCTTTTCCCGCTGGTCGGCGTCCTGCCGATCGGCAGTGCCGCCGCCCCGTACGCCAACAGCAACATCTTCCTCTTCATGGGCGGCTTCATAATCGCCCTCGCCATCGAGCGGTGGAACCTCCATCGCCGGATCGCCCTGCACATCGTGCGCCTGGTCGGCGGCAGCCGCCGGACCATCGTGCTCGGATTCATGTTGGCCAGCGCCCTGCTGAGCATGTGGATCAGCAACACCGCCACGACGCTCATGATGCTGCCCATCGGCATGGCCATTGTCACGGCCGTGGCCGAGCTGATCGACGGCGGCAACCGCGCCGAGCACGCCAACTTCTCCGCCGCACTGATGCTGGGAATCGCCTACGCCGCCAGCGTCGGCGGCGTGGCCACGCCCATCGGCACGCCGCCCAACATCGCTTTCCAGGGGCAATTCGCCGAGATGTTCCCCGCCGCGCCCAGGATCAGCTTCGGCCAATGGACGCTGGCCTACGTCCCGCTTGTGGTCGTGTTTCTACCGGTCGTGTGGCTCGTCCTGGTGCGGATTACCTGCCGGGTGAGCAGCGCCCGATTGCCGGTCGGCCGAGAGGTCGTGGCCAGGGACCTGCGGCGCCTGGGGCCTATCCGGGGGCCGGAACGCAAAGTCCTGATCATCTTCCTGTTGACCGCCGTGTTGTGGATTACCCGCAGCATCCCATTCGGTGCTACGAACTACGGCTGGTCGGCCTGCCTGGAGCGCTGGCTGACCGCCGAAGGGCTGCTGCACTACCCCTTCCGCGCGGGCTTCATCAATGATGCCACCGTGGCCCTGGCCATGGCCGTCCTGCTCTTCGTGATCCCGGCGCGTCGCGAGGCATCAGGACACCGACAGTTCCTCATCGACTGGAAAACCGCCCAGCGCCTGCCGTGGGGAATCCTGCTGCTCTTCGGCGGGGGCTTCGCCATCGCCGCCGCCTTCCGAGACAGCGGCCTGAGCTATTGGTGCGGAGTCGTCTTCGCCAACATCGGAATCAGCAACCCGCTCCTGGTCGTGCTCTGCACCTGCCTGTTGATGACCTTCCTGACCGAGATCACCAGCAACACGGCCACCACCCAGGTCATGCTGCCCATCCTGGCCCGGGTCAGCGTTACCATGGGCATTCACCCGCTGATGCTTATGCTGCCGGCCACGATCAGCGCCTCCTGCGCCTTCATGCTGCCCGTGGCCACGCCGCCGAACGCGATCGTCTTCGGCTCCGGCTGCATCCCCATGAGCCGAATGGTCCGCAGCGGAATCATCATCAACTTCCTGGGTGTCATCCTGGTGACGGCCACCTTCTACCTCGTTGTCCGCCCGCTACTCGGTATCGACCTGACGACGGTGCCCGCCTGGGCACAGTGATCCGCACGCCGCAGTTCGGCACGCTGACCGGTGATCAGAGTTGGAGGTTTCTATCTCTTTGTAGAGATTCGCCCCATCCAACGCTGCCGTGTGCCGCCCTCCGGCATACGCCCGTTCCCGTTGCGTCCCCAACCCGCGCGTGCTCTTCGTCTCGCGCCCGGTTATACTGGGCGCCCGTCGGGGTCTTGGCGCGTAGACTCGCATCTGTGGACACGCGACCTGCCTGAAACAACGGAGGAGGAGGGGCGTCACCCCGTTGCGTCCCCTGACCTGACACCACGCAACCGGCACATCGAAAAGGAGGCACCAAGATGAAGCTTGCCACACTGCTGTCACTGTTGACCGTATTGGCGCTTGGGGGATGGGCTCACGGTGTTCCACCGGAGCCGAACCAGCAACAGCCTCACAACCCCCAGCAGGCGCACGTCCAACCCGGAGCGCTTGACGGCTGCGCCATCGAGTGTGATCCGTCCAACCCCGAACATCGCAGGAAGTACGGCCTGGACGACCACCTGGCCCCGGGCCTCCGGGAGATCTTTCCGGTGACCACGGTCGTGGACAACGGCCCGGGCGCCAACCGCCTGGATGTCGTCTTCCTCGGTGACGGCTACACCGCGGCCGAGTTGGGCGGATACGCCGACGACGTCGACTACGTGCTGGTGGAGTTCTTCGTCGTCGAGCCCTTCGACGCCTACGAGCCCTATCTCAACATCCACCGCGTGGAAGTCGTCTCGAACGAGTCCGGCGTGGACGAGCCCGACCAGGGCATCTACGTGGACACCGCCCTGGACATGTCCTACTCCATGACTACCAGGAATCTCAACATCAGCATCGGTAAGGCCACCGACGCGGCCGACAACGCGCCGGATTGGGACCAGATTCTGGCCATGGCCAACCATTCCCGCTGGGGTGGGTCGGGGTACTACTTCCAGGAGCTCGGCACCTTCCCCGGTAAGCATCTCGCGTCTTACCAGGTCGCGATTCACGAGTTCGGCCATTCCTTTGGCAACTTGGCCGACGAGTACGTGGAATACTACGGTGCCACCTATCCATTTGGAGAGCCCTGGGAGGCGAACGTCAGCACCTGGGACGCGGCCGCGCAGACCGCCCAGCAGCTCAAGTGGTACCGCTGGCTGGACCTGCCCGAAGTCGACACGTTCGAAGGGGCTCGGTATTACTCGTACGGCATCTACCGCCCGACGATCAGTTCCACCATGCGCTCTTCCGGCCAGCCCTTCGGTCCGGTCAACGTCGAGCAGCTCGTCCGACTGATCTACCAGTCCGTCTCGCCGATCGACGACGCGACGGCCCCCTCGACCGACCCCATGCTGGCCGGCTCCAGCTTCTTCGTCACGCCGATGCAGCCGGTCGACCACAGCCTCGACGTCCAGTGGTCCGTCGACGCCTCGCCGGTGCCCGGTGCCACCGGGACCAGCTTCACACCGGATTACGCCTCGCTCGACGACGGCATTCACACCGTCTCCGTGGAGGTCGTGGACAACACCACGCGCGTGCGGGACGAGAACCTCCGGGCCAGCCTGATGACCGACACACGATCGTGGCCGGTGCAGGGCAGTTGGCCGGGCCTGCCGCTCGGCCTGGTGGCCACGGCCGGCCCCACCTCCGTTCAGCTCGATTGGGTGGACAACCCCGAACCGGACATCGCGTACTACAACGTCTACCGGGCAACGACCGCCGGCGGGTCTTACGCGTTCCTCGATACGGCGCTGCAAAGTGACTACGAGGACGATGCCGTCACCGCGGCCACGACGTATTACTACGTGGTTACGGCCTATGCCGCCGCCCACGAAAGCGGCTACAGCAACGAGGACTTCGGCACGCCCGGCGTCCCGCCGCCCTCCGCGCCGGCCAATTTCGCAGCGATCGCCGGTGACGCCGAGGCCTATCTCGATTGGGACGACAACCTCGAGCCCAACCTGGCCGGCTACAAGCTCTTCCGCTCGACGACCAGTGGCGGGCCGTACACCCAGCTCAACCAGACGCTGCTCACCGTCAGCGACTACACCGACACCGCTCTGACCAACAACACCACCTACTACTACGTCGTCCTGGCCCGCGACACCGGCGGCAACGAGAGCGCCTACAGCGCCGAGACGTCGGTCATGCCGCTCGACCTGCCCCCGGCCGCCCCGACCAACCTGACCGCCGTTGCGGGTGAGAGGTCCGCCGACCTCGACTGGGACGACAACACCGAGTACGACTTCCACGACTATTGCATCTATCAGTCGCTGACCAGCGGCGGGCCCTACGAGGAGGTGGACTGCGATGACCCCAGCTACTGGCCCATGCGCGGATTAACCGATGGCGTCACCTATTACTGGGTGGTGACCGCCAAGGACGCGACCGGCAACGAGAGCCCCTACAGCAACGAGGCGTCGGCCACCCCGCAGAACATGTATCCGCCGGACCCGCCCTCGGGACTCACCGCCGACCCGCTGTACCTCGCGGTTTTCCTCGACTGGGACGACAACGACGAGGTGGACCTGCTGGAGTACAGAATCTATCAGTCCCTGACCGCCGGCGGTCCCTACACCGAGGTCGATGCCGATGACGCCAGCGAATACCTCCTCTCCGGCCTGACCGGCGGCGTTACCTATTACTTCGTCGTGACCGCCGTCGATATCGTCAACAACGAGAGCGGCTACAGCGAGGAGGCGTCGGCCACACCGACCGACGACCCGCCGCCGGCCGCCCCTACCGGCCTGACCGCGATCGAGGGCGACAGCTCCATATACCTCGACTGGGACGACAACACCGAGCCCGATCTGATGGAGTACCGGGTCTATCAGGCACATGTCAGTGGCGGGCCCTACACCGAGGTCGATAGCGACGACATCAGCGAGTACATGGTCGGCGGCTTGACCAACGGCCAGACCTATTACTTCGTCGTCACGGCCGTGGACCTCGGCGGCTACGAGAGCCCCTACAGCAACCAGGTCTCGGGCCGTCCGCACGACAGCGTTCCGCCCGCCGCACCGACCAATCTGGTCGCCTTCGCCCTCGAAGGTGGGGTCTTCCTGGATTGGGATGACAACACCGAGCCCGACCTCCAGGAGTACTTCGTCTACTGGTCGCTCACCAGCGGCGGGCCGTACGACGAGCTCGACAGCGACAACGTCAGCGAGTGGCCCGTTTACGGCCTGACCAACGGAGTCACCTACTACTGGGTGATCGCCGCCGGCGACACCTCGAACAATCTCAGCCCCTACAGCGCAGAAGTGTCGGCCACGCCGGTCGTCGATCCGCCGCCCATCCCCCCGCGGAATCTCGCGGTCATGGGTGTCGACCCCGACTTGATCGGGCTTGAATGGACCGAGAACTTCGAGCCCGACGTCTCACACTACAACATCTATCGCGCGACGGTCTCCGGCGGCCCCTATACGCTGGCCGGCACCAGCCCGTACGGAGAGTACGAGGACGGCATGCTCGATCCCGGCACGACGTACTACCACGTCGTCACCGCCGTGGACGCGTCACTCCAGGAGAGCGGCTACAGCAACGAGGTGTCGGCCACCACGCTGATGCCGCTGCTGCCGCCCACCAACGTGTCCGCGACCCCCGGCCTGACAACCATCACCGTAAGCTGGGACGACGTCTTTGACCCCCAAGTGGCAGGCTTTGGCGTCTATCGCGGCACGGCATCCGGCGGCCCCTACAGCTCAATCGGCAGCACCCAGTACACCCACTTCGTCGACTACGCCGCCGTCGAGGGCACCACCTATTACTACGTCGTAACTTCCATCGCCAACGGGCAGGAGGAGAGTGGTTACAGCCAGGAGGCGTCGGCCATGATCGGCTGCAACACGCCGGCCGACTGTGACGACGGCGCCTATTGTAACGGAACGGAGGATTGCGTAAGCAACACCTGCGTCGCCGGCACGCCGATCGACTGCGACGACGCCGTCGGCTGCACGGACGACTCCTGCAACGAAATCACCGACTCGTGCGACAACATCGCCAACGACGCGAACTGCGACAACGGCCTGTTCTGCGACGGCGCCGAAACTTGTGATCCGGTGTTCGATTGCCTGGCCGGCACCGACCCGTGCCCCGGCCAATCCTGCGACGAGGGCGGCGACTTCTGCTACGACCCCGGCTGCGACGACGACTACGTCTGCGAGCCGGGCGAGGACTGCATCACCTGCCCTAACGACTGCATCAGCGGCGGCGGCACGCCCGTCTGCGGCAACGGCGTCTGCGAGCCGAGCAGCGGCGAGGACTGCCTTTCTTGCCCGGCTGACTGCAACGGCAAACAGGGCGGGCTCCTCAAGAAGCAGTTCTGCTGCGGCGACGGAGACGGAACCAACCCCGTCGATTGCAGCGATTCCCGCTGCTCCGTCGAGGGCTTCGCCTGCGGCGATGCCCCACCGCCGTACTGCTGCGGCGACGGCACCTGCGAAGGGGCCGAGGATGAGATCAACTGCGCCCTGGACTGCGGCTGCACCACGCCCGCCGACTGCGACGACTTCGACGAGTGCACGGTGGACGACTGCGTCGCCGGCGTGTGCCAGAACACACCGGTCGCGGACGACACGCCCTGCACCGGTGGCCTCTGCTGCGGCGGGACCTGCACGGCCCCGACATGTTCAAGCGATGCCGAGTGCAGCGACGCCGAGGCCTGCACCACCGATACCTGCGTGAACGCCGACACCTGCTCGGCCTTCTGCGACAACACCTGGCCGGCCTGCGGACCCGCCGACGGCTGCTGCGGTCCGGGCTGTGACGCCAGCGACCCCGACTGCGAAACCTGTGTGGCCAAGGGCGACGCCTGCACCCTGGACAGCGAGTGCTGCTCCAACTGGTGCCACCGAGGAGCGTGCAAGTAGGAGGTATCGGCGGAGAGTATCAACGGCAGTCGGCAGCCGGACTGCGATGACCAAAGGGGCCGGGACCTCGCTTCGGCGCGGCACCCGGCCCCTCTGTTTGCCAGGCAGGTGATGGGTGTTGGAGGTGGAAGTCCTTTGCGGGCCGTGATGACCGGAACCGCCGGGGCAGGCCAGGGTGTCCGTGGCGAGGCGGAATCTGAAGGAAGTCGAAGCCCGAAACTCGGACCCGACGAACAGGAACCGGATACTAGGCCTGCTTGGCGGGGTAACCCGGCAATGGACGGGGAGGGCCGGCAGTTGCGTTTGTTCGACGACGACGCACCGGCATCCCCGCGCCCCGGCGTAGGCGGCGAAGGCGGAACCGGACCTGCCGGGCACGAGGAGTCGCAAGCACCTGCGGCGTCGGGCCCAGCACGAGCCTTGACCGAGCGCCTTATGGAGGAGGTACGCCGGCGTGAGAACCTGAACCGGGCCCGTATGGCGGCGACCCCGGCGGCTCATGAGGCCATGCCGCCAGCTTGGTTCAGGGCTCAAGGTCTGATGTGCCTCGCCGACCGGCACGCCGCGTTACAACACTGAAGGAAACCGCCGGATACGGTGAGTACGTCCGGTGCTGTGGGAGGACGGGGGCCGCCAGGCCCCCTCCTACCCGATCGTACGCTAACAGTCGGTTTCGTCGGGTGAAGACCGGCGAGGCTTGGCCAGGCGTCTGGAGCACGCCGGCATGCGGCGAGTACGGCGCGGGCTGCACCGAAGCTACGGCAGAACGACTCGTCGGCCCGCAGCCGGGCGGCCCGAGCGTTCAATAGAGTTCCGCGTCGTTGGGGTCCCAGCCGCTCAGGCGGGTCATCTTGTCCGGGTCCCACCGGGTGACGGTCCCGGCATGGGTGTCGGCGAACAGGATGTTGTGGGCCTTGCCGTGCGGCGGCTCGGCCACAATGGACGGGTCGCGCGCCGCTCTTTGCCACATGAAGCCGGACGGACTGGGCAGCACCACCCCCGCCCAGTCCTGCGTGGCGTTACCGGTGAACTGATCGGAAATGTCGGCCTCGTCGCTGTCCACCGGTTGGTTCCAGACGCGTGACAGCGATGTGACACGCACGTCGTACAGGGCGACCATCCTCCCCGGGTTGCGGACCGCGCTGAGCTGCATCGGTGGAACGTACAGGCCCGCTAGCGGGTCTTCGTCGTCGCCGGGGTCGTCGGGATCGTCCGACGTCGGCGGGTGGATGTATCCGAACAGGGGCGCATTGAGGGCGTAACTGATCGAGCCCCGTGGTCGTGCGTCCGGACAGACCAGCACCTTCGGGAACTCGTCGGCTTTGGGCATCACACCGGATTTCACCACCAGCTTGTACAGCGCGCCTCTCTCCTCGCCCCAGGCCACCGGCCCGCCCCAGATCTGCGGCACGTACTCCTGGTTCCGGTCGGCGTA
>DATKXO010000289.1:0-2150 GCA_035528995.1 Phycisphaerae bacterium
TTACACACGATGGCGAAGGTGCCGCCTTGTGGTCTGGTCTGGAACTCGTACTCGATCGATGGACCGCCGCCGCTGGCGACTGCGGTTAAGATCACGTTGTCGCCCGCGGGCGCGGAGTTGGCCGGATCGGCCGTCAGGGTCACGTTATCCACCGGTCCGGGAGGTAAGACGGGGGCGTCGGCCACTCTCACGATTCCCCACAGGCCGCTGGCGTTGCCGAAAGAGCCGGTGTCGCGGAACAGGTAGTCCCCCAAAATCGCATTGCCGCCGCCCGCGCTGGCCACGACGATGTCGAAGTGGCCCGGGGCATTGATGCTCTCCTGGCCGCCCTGGTGGAAGGCCAGCGGGTTGTCGCCGATGCCGGTCGAGCCGACCTCGGTGGTCGAGCAACGCCCCAGCAGCCCGTCCTTGGTCGTAGGATTGCCCGCCGCGTCCACGCAGATGTACGGATCGCGCTGCCAGTTGTGGCCGTGCAGCTGGAACGTCGTTCCCCGGTTGGTGCTGTGCGGGACGCCGAGCCGCATGCGGAACGGCTCACCCGCATCGGCCACGAACACCGGCGTCGCCGGATCGGAGCCGCCGACTTTCGCGTTGCTGTACAGGTCGAACTGCGTCTGCTGCCCGAAGCTCGCCGGCGTAAGGTTGTTGCCAAACGGCGCGTTCGGCAGGATCCCGAGACGGAACCAGGCCGGCTCGATGCCGTAGTTTATCGCCATCCCCGAGCCTTCCTGCGGGTCCTCGGGAATCCCCACGCCCTCGCCGTTTAGGTGCTCCACCGGGGAGCTGTCGGCGTAGTAATGGGTGTTCCCCTTGGTGATGACCACGGAGAAGTCGCGGAAGGTTCCGCCCGGCCCGGTGACGGTCGCAGCCATGCGCGTGTTGGGGCGTAACAGATCGTCGGCGTCCTCCGTCCAACTGGAGTTCACCGGCTCGATGACCAGCTGGCCGACCAGGGACTTCATCCCCTGCTTTATCTGGTCGGCCGCCTGGATGTTGCTGGTGCCGAACTCCACCGGGGTCGCCGCAAGGGTATACGTGTTTGCAACCCTCGTGGCCTTGAGGTCCCCCGCGTACCAGCGGACGTTCTCCACCCCAATTCGCGGCGGGGTGACGCCGGCGAACGGGTTGAGAACGCCGGACGTGTTCTGTCCAATAATCGTTCCGTCGTCGCGGCTCACGTCGTAGGTTATGAGCTGCGGGTGGAGACCCGCGTAACTCGACGGCGTGATCAGGTTGGTCTGGAAGGTTGTCGACCCCGTTTCCACGCCGTTGTTGAAGAACCGGTCGCGCTTTACGACGCCCAGGAGGCTCGACAGCGTCGGAAGGTCCTGCGACACAAACGGCAGGCGGTTCCGGAGGGTCACCTCGATGCAGTCGCCCGCCCTGGCGCGCATCACCAGCGGCTCCACCGGCACCGTAGCCTTCAGCTGGACCGGGCACAGCGGGTTGCGGACCCCGAGCCCGCCGGCCACGCAGAAGGGATTTGCCGGGTTAATCGGCTCCAGGTCGTCGGTGCGCACGTACAGCATCGCCGTCGGGTCGTGGATCGGCCCCTGGTGTGTCGGCAGAGTAATCGGAGGAACACCAATGGTCTGTCCGCCCACCACGTCGGTGCGCGGGTTGTAGACGAGCGTGCCGCCGGTGACGCTCGGCGCCACTCCCTCGTGGCCGGCCAATACGCAGTCCGGCCCGGGACAGATGTCCTGGATCGTGACGTTGATGTTCGGCGGCAGGACCTCGTTTGCCAGCACCGCGGTGATGTCGAAGTTCCTTACCGGCGCGATAAGCGGGCACACGCCGTTGAACTGATCACCGTTCGCCAGCGTCAAAGGCACCACCGAGGTGGGAAGCTTGAAGAGGTCGCTGCGATCGGTCTCGTACGCCCGCATGATTCCCCACATACCGCTCCACCACCCATCCTGGGAGGCGTCCATGCTCCAGGCGTAGTCGATGAACGGCTGGCGGGTGTTCCCCGCCAGCGGCAAGACCGGCGTGGTCAGCGTGAACTGCTCGGAGATTCCCCCCGCCTGGGCAGCGCGCCAGCCGGAGTTGGGCGCCCTGCCGTGGCCGGAGCCCGCCTGCAGCCACTTCATGCCGTGGATCGTGGAATTGTGCTCCTCCTCGTCGCCGCCCGCCTGCTGCTTCACCCG
>DATKXO010000290.1:0-15681 GCA_035528995.1 Phycisphaerae bacterium
GTTGCCAGCGAAAGGTCGCCTACTGCATGCGGGCGTCGGGCAGGGGGGCCGGCCCGCGTCCGGCCTCCGCTACGGGCAGGACGGCGCGGCTCGTCCCAGACGCTGCTTCACGAAGGAACCGTCTGCGGTCGAGACGCTGCCGTCCAGGTCCGGGTCGTACCGGAAGTCCGACGCGCCGACCACGATCCCGAGCCGCTGTTTGACCGATGAACCGTCGGCCGTCGAGACGTTCCCGTCGCCGTTAACGTCCCCTTCCAGCGAGATGACCGTCACGCTGTCCTCGATGCCGCCGGTGAACTGGATGGTGCAGCAGTCCTGGTCCGGCAGCGGGTCGAGATCGACCACCACCGTTGCCGTGCCATCGGAGGTAACGGTGATCACACCGGTGTAGGCCCGTTCCGCACACGAGGCCGAGGCTGACGTGCTGTCGGCGGCGACCGTATCGGCCGTCTCCAAAACCAAACGGGTGACGCCGCCGATGCGGGGTTCACAGGTCGCCGCCCCGACGAGATCGAGCGTCAGGCAGTACTCATCTTTGTCGTGGTCCAGGCAACTGGCGGCGGCGTCGATGGTGGTCGACACGATCAGACACATGTCGGCCGCCTCGTCGCAGACCTCGGGGGCGACACAAGGATCGCCGGTGTGGTCGCAGGAATCGGCGCCTTCGTTGCAGAACTCGGTCCCGTTACAGAACAGGGCGTCGTCCGGGCAGTTTACCGCTGCGCCGTCCTGGCAGAAGCCGTAGGCGTCGCAGGTTTCGGTCCCGTCGCAGTAGGTGCTGTTGTCGCACTGGGCGTCTGCCGTGCAGTCGCAATCGGGGCAGTTGGGTCCGCCACAGTCAATCCGTTCCTCCTCCTGGTTCTGGAGGCCGTCCTCGCAGGTGGGCGCCACCTCCCCGTACACCCGAACCGACGGGTCGCCGAAGACGTGCCAGGTGTCGAACATGTTCCGGCCGCTCGAGCCGGCGCCGGAACCGTATTCGTCCATCATCTGGCACGATCCGGCGAAGCACAGGGCGCCGAAGCTGAAGTAGGCCTCCGACACCAGCAGGTCCACCACCTCGTCCTGGCCGCACATGGGCGATTGCCAGTCCTGGTTGATCGAGGAGGCGTACATGCCGATGGCGCCGGTGGGCTCGGAGCCGTTGGTCGCCCGCAGCCAGGCCTCCGCGAAACACGTCGTGGTGTCGAACTTCCCGTTCACGCAGGCGACGCTGATGATGAAGGGCAGCATGTTGTCGTTGACCAGGGCGTTGACGTACGTATTGTTGAAGCCGGTGGTGCCCCAGGACGTCGCGCTGCCGTGCCCCGTGTAGTTGATGATGCCCCGTCCGGAGTTGACGGCCACGCGGACCTGGGCGGCCGTTCCCCCGTTCGTGGCGTAGATCCGGTCGACCGGGTTGTAGCCGTAGCCCACCAGGTCGGCCCGGATGTTGTCCATGTGCTGGTAGTCGGCCTCGCCGTCGTCGCCTATGCCCGCTCCCTCGGCCGACGCGATCCCTATGCCCTTCTTGAACCACGGCTGCGTGGTCGCCGGCATCTGTTCGTATTCAACGGTCCGCAGGACTTGGGTGTCCACCTGACCGGCCGTCTGGGCCGAGAAACGCCCCACCAGGATGTCGGGGTAGTGGTCCGTCCCGGAAACCAGGGCGTAGGTCGGGTCGGCGGCGCCGTTATCGATCGCCGCCCTCGGGGTGACGACCTCGACCGCGTCGCCGACCAGCAGCACGAAGGCCAGGTTACCCGTGTTGTAGGCCGTCTGGATGTAGTTCTTGATGGAGGCGACGGTGTTGCCGACCGTCGAGACGCCCACGGCCGTGGTGTTGATGCCGACCGCGTTCCTGTGATTGACCAGCGGCTGCACGTTGCTCAGCCACGAGTCGTAGCAGATGATCAGCATGTCGCCCTCTTCGTCGAGCGGTGCGTAGCGCAGGCCGGCATCGTAGTTCAGGAAGTGGTGCGTGTAGACCTTGTGGAACTCCAGGCTCAAGGCCCGCTCGCGTCGCTGCAGGACGTTGGCCACGCCGGGCCCGATCGAGGACACCTCCACCGTCACGCTGGTGTACACCCGCAAGGTTCGGCTGACCGGGTTGTACTGGAAAGGGTTGAGTTCGACGACCACCCCGCGATGATCCCGCAGAATATAAGGCTCCCGGATCGACACCAGCTCCCCCGGATAGAATGCGTCGGTGTCGTACGCCTCGCCGAAGGAGTACGGAACGTCGTCGGGATTCACCTGACGCGACAGGATGCCCTTCGACGGGACCACGTCGATCCCGCTGATCTCGTAGAACTCGGTTGACGTGGCCTCGACCGCCATGCGGGCGTCGTCGGGGATGATGACGCTGCGGCACACGTTGGGCAGCTCGGGGGCGGCGGCCACGGTCAAGGGGCTCTCCGTCCCCAAGGTAATCCGAGTGTATGGCTGGCCGTCGATGGGGACCGGCTGCTGGCTGAACTCGCCGAGTTCGTATTGCAGGACGATCTGGTCGCCCGTGTCCTGGACGACGTCCACGGTGACCGGTTGCGCCGCGACGGCGAGCCCGGCAACGGCTGCCAATAAGAATGCCGCCAACGGACAGATCGGGCGGCTCTTGACGCATAGTCTTCGATTGCGGCGCAGCAGGTGATACGGCATCAAATCAGCTCCTTCCAGCGGCATCCAGAGGGCGGCCGGCCAGACCTGTGGCGCCCCATTTCCCCAGTCTCCTTAAGCATACCCGAGGTCGGGTGCATAGTTCAACATGGAGATATATCTTTAGGATACGTTTTCGGTCCGGCATGCAGAGATCGTCTGACAGTGGAATCGGACGTTTCCCGGCCGGTCACCGCGGCTTTACGTCAGCCACCAGCACAGGATCACCAGAGCCGTGGCGGCGGCCAGGGCGATCATGGCCAACGTGCCGTGAAGGGTGAGCAGCCGGCGCTCTTCGCCTTGCGCCGCCCGGGAAGCCACTCCCGAGCGGGCAACCAGGGCCGCCCAGGTCAGCCAGGCCAGCACCAGCGCCCCGGCCACGAGCGCCGAGGCCAGCCGATCGACCAGCGCCAGCACGAAGCCGCAACAGATCACCAGAACGACGCCCAGCCAGCCCGACCACAGATCGGGCACCAGCGTGGGTGCACGCGGATCGGTGTAAACCTTCTTCAGGCCCACCACGGCCAGCAACGGTGCCACGATCATCACCAGGCGAGGCAGACCGCTCAGCGAGGTTCCGCGAAGAACGGGGGACACCAGGAGGGCGACCGACAGCGCGGCCCACAGGATGGTCCGTCGGTATGCGGAATCGCGCTCCCAGTTATCTTGCGAGGTCAGCGCCCGGAGGGCGGCGTGGTCGAAACCGAAGCCGCACTCCGGACACCTCTGCTCGGGTATGCCGCGCAGGTCGTAGCCGCACTGCGGACACAGCAGGTCCGACGCTTCCGTATCGTCTGACATACCGTCGGCAAGCCGGCAGGACGCAGGTCCTGTGACGGCCGGGTGCGACAGCCCGGCCTGCGGCTCACGCCTCCGTCACGGACATCGAATTGATGGCCACGGCCTCGACCGGCAACGACTTCTCGCCGGTACCGCGGTCTTCCACCGCGACCTTGCCGATCTTCTTGAGCGTCTCCAGCGACGCTTCGTCTGCAATCTTGCCGAACGCCGTGTATTGCCCGTTCAGGAACGACGCGTCGTCCAGGCAGATGAAGAACTGGCAGGAAGCCGAGTCCGGATCGTTAGACCGTGCCATCGAGAGCGTGCCCAGCACGTGCGGCGTGTCGTTGAACTCGGCCTGGAGCCTCCGCGGTCCGCTGCCGGTGCCGTCGCCCTTGGGGCAGCCGCCCTGGATCATGAATCCGTCGATGACCCGATGGAACTTGAGCCCGTTGTAGAAGCCGGACTCGGCCAGCTCGACGAAGTTGTCGACGTGTCCCGGTGCCTCGTCCGGCAGGAACGCCAGGCTCATGTCGCCGAAGTCGGTATGGATTGTCACCTGTTTCACGGGGACCTCCGAGGTTCTCAAAGGGTTCGTTTCGGGCGACAGCGGGCGACTCCGCTCCGCTGCGTGGGACTGAACGGGCGTCCACCGGTCAAAGTGGCAGATGGATGGTCGGCCCACCCGCGCCCGGCCGTGGTGCCCACGCTCCGTGGCGGACACTCCGACGAGTACACTAGCACAGTCGCGACACCGTCGCTACCGGACTTTCGCCGCGTGCAGAGGTAGAGGGACCCCGCGCCGGTCGCGTCACGCACTTGCTACGTCGAAGGTCAGCCCGTCGTGGGCCAGCTCGATGTCGGGAGGAAGTCCGGCGCTCACCGCGGCGTGGCCGATCTGGTGGGCGATGTGGGTGAAGTAGGTTTGCCTGGCGGCGATCCGGTGGGCCATCTCGACGGCCTGGTCCAGATGGAAGTGCGTCGGGTGCGGGCGGAGGCGCACCGCGTCGAGGATCAGCACCTCCAGGTCGGTTAGCAGCTCCAGCGATTCCTCGGAGATGAAGTTGCAGTCGGTGCAGTAGGCGAATCGGCCGAAGCGGTAGCCCAGCACCGGCATCGGGCCGTGCATCAGCGGAATCGGCGTCACGGTCAGCCCGAACAGCTCGAACGGGCCATCGTCGATGGGCACCAGTTGCAGGTCCGGCTTGTGCGAGGGGTAGTCCGCGTCGTCCTCGAACGCGTACAGGAACATCTGCCGCACGCGGTCCAGCGTGGCCTGCATGCCGTAGCAGTTCAGCGGCGAGCGACCCAGCCAGTTGAACCGCCGCACATCATCCAGCCCGGCGATGTGGTCGGCGTGGTGGTGCGTGAAGAGGATCGCGTCGGCCCGTTGAATGTCGTTGGCCACGCATTGGAGACGCAGCTCGGTCGGCGTGTCGATGAGCACGGTGCAGTCCGCCCAGGACACGGCGATGCCGGGGCGGGTGCGCTTGTCGCGGGGGTCGTCCGAGGTGCAGACGGGGCACTCGCAGCCGATCATGGGGATGCCGTGCGACGTGCCGCTCCCCAGGCATATCACGCGGATTCGTGTCGGCTCTGCGCTCATGACCACCATCCCCGCGGGCGCGGGCCGCCCATCATACCGGCTGACCTTCCGCGGTCCACCGCCACGTGTTTGGGCTCCGCCGGCAATGGTCGGCAGCCCAAGACCGGCGCCGATGCCTCGCTTGGTGATTCGTTGCCCAGCCGCTATAGTGCGGCCACCATGATCATTACCATCGACGGTCCCGCGGGTTCCGGCAAATCGACGGCGGCTCGAAAGTTGGCCGCCCGCCTCGAGGTCGCCTACCTCGACACGGGGGCCATGTATCGGGCGGTTGCACTGAAGGTCCTGGAGAGCGAAGCGGACGTGAACGATGCCGATGCGCTCGTGGAATTGGCTCGTACGGCCGAGCTGTCCTTGGACTGCGGGCCGACGCACACTCGGGTGCGGCTCGACGGGCACGACGTAAGCGAGGCCATCCGGGCGTTCGCCGTGGGCACGGTCACGCCCTATGTGGCCACCAACCAGGCCATCCGCGACATCCTGGTGGAGAAGCAGCGGGTCATCGGCCGGCAGCTAGGCTCGCTGGTTACGGAGGGTCGCGATCAGGGCAGCGTCGTGTTTCCCGACGCCGACGTGAAGTTCGTCCTGGACGCCACGCTCGACAAACGCGCCGAGCGGCGCCATCAGGAGCTCGTCGCCGACGGCGAGGAGGTCTCCATCGAGCAGGTCCGCGACAACCTGGCCCTGCGCGACCGCAACGACGCCCGCCAGTGGGCGGCCCTACTGGAGCCCGGCCAGTCCATCCGCATCGATACCACCCGCATGACCATCGGCCAGATGGTAGACCGCCTCGTGGCCCACATCGAGCAGATTACAGAGCAGAAGCTGTAATCGGCGACAGTAGCTCGATCAGCGAACACCCGGCGATCGAACTGGTCTAGTGTAGCGCATCATTGATTGTGCATCGTAACGAGCCGCGAACTTCAGTTCGCGCGGACGCTAAAGCGGAGATGACGCCCCAAACTGGCGTCGATCGAACGACGCGGCATTCCTGAGACACTACACTAGGGCGGTGCGCCGAAGTCGAATTCGTGCTGATCGTCGCGTTTCTTCCTTGTGACACGGCGCCACAGGTCCAGGCCCAGTTGCTTCTTCGAAAAGAACAGGAGCCGATAGAGTGGATGTCCGTGCGCGTAGATGCGTTCGGGCTCACCCTCCTTGTAGCCCAGACTGCTAATCTGTGTGGCGTATAGCTTGCGCAGTTCCCACGCCCAGCGATCCTGCGGCGTGCTTTCAAGAACGCCCCGCCAATCTGCACCCTCGCCCAGCACCTGGTCAAGGTTCGACTTGGGATCGCCGTAGTAGACGCTCTTCCAATTCCGCAGCGCGTCCAGAAGATCGGGGAAGAAGACAATCAGATCTGTACGCTTGTCAGCGAGGGCTCGCACCGTGTCGAAGTTCAGATGCAGGCCATGTGGGTCCAGGAAGGCAAGGGACAGACTACCATCCGGGATGGACTCGAGCACTTCGTGGACCATCGCGTTTGCGTCACCGTGAAGCACCTGGTCCTGTGCGTCGGGTCTGAACCCCAGAACACGCTGTGCGAGCGCCTGATGACGGTCGCCTTTGAGTTCGCACAGGTGCAGCATGTCAAAGGGATGCGGAGCTTGTGCGGCCAATAGGGGCGACCCCCAGATCAGCTCGCCGCTGCCTTTCCCCCTCTCGATCCCTGCACTGGCAAAGAGGTCGATGTAGTGCAAACCCGTCCACCCCTTGGCCTTCATGGATGTGGTGAATGCGTAGATGTACCGGTATAGGAAGTGGTGTTTGTCGCGTGCCCATTCACCAACCTTGGGAATCAGAAGGCCATCGTCCTCAGGTGGCGGCAGCTCGGGCATAGGGGCGTTCCTCACCTCGGCGCGGCATCTCGCCCCACGTTCGACCGTCGAGGTGGCGCCCGGTGCGCTTTCTGTTCACGCCCCCCCATTGCTTGAAGAAGAACGGTACCCCGCCCGCCAGGCAGCGATTCCTGATCTGAACCACCCAGCGTTCGTTCATCGGGCGGGCGCCCGGCCCCGACTCGCCGCCCACAATCACCCAATGAATGTCCTGCAACGGGACGCGCGTGATCGGCCCCAGCAGCGGTTCGAGCGAGAGGAACCGAATGTGGGCCGGAATGCGCCGCAGAGTCCTGAGGCGGTGGACGTAGTCGGCCTTCTCAACGCTCGTGCCCAGCCAGACGTTTTCGGGCCAGGCGAGCTGGTCCGCATGCTCCAGGGCCACTTCCGGGCGTTTGGTCAGAACCTGAAACGTGTGCTGCGACGCCTGCTGCATCACGTCGAAGGTTCTTCGGATGAAGTCAAGCGGGACGCGCTCGTGGAACAGATCGCTCATCGAGTTGACGAACACCATCCGCGGCTTCTTCCAGCGGAGCGGAACCTTCAAGACATCCTCATGAAGCGTGAGCTGGAACCCGTTGCGATACTGGGGCATGCCCATCGCTCGCAGCCGTTTGGCCATGCGATCGGCGTAGCAGTGCGTGCAGCCCGGGCTCACCTTGGTGCACCCCGTCACCGGGTTCCACGTCGAGTCGGTCCACTCAATGCTCGAGTTGTCGGCCATCACCCGCCACCTAACAGAATCCTACCGCATGGACGCGTCAACGTCCAGCGAGTATACGAGCTTCCTTCGACCTCCGTCCGGTCCGCCTCGGGCTTCGATAGCCGCCGTCAATCATCTCGCACCCAGACATTCTGTTTCGGCGCGTTTTCGGCCGGCGTGTAGTTGGAACGGACCCAGCTCGCCAGGTCGTGGTAGTCCAGGGGGTCCTTCTCGTGTGGGTGCTCGATCCTGGCCAGCTCGTTGACCGTGATGACAAAGACCTTGGGGCGGCTTTCGCGAAGCAGGCCGATGATCTCGTCCATCAGCGGTTGGCCGGCGCCCTGGAGCTGAGTCGCCTTCTCGGTGCCGATGTAGCGGATGGCGGACGGGCGGTCGGCCAACCAGTAGGCCCCCGGAGCGTAGCCCCAGACGAACATCGCGTCGTCCGGGCCGGTGTGCCTGTGGATGCTTTCGGCCGTGGCGATGTCGGGGTTCGGCTCGGTGTCTTCGAACCGGTAGTATTGGTGCCGGTTCAGGGCGTGCAACTGATTCTCCAGCGGATTGATCAGCATGTATCCGAACCAGATCACCCCAATGAACAGGTAGAACGGCGGATACCGACCTTCGACCGTCCTTCCGGAGGAGAGGAACAGATAGACCCCGTGAGCCGCCAGCATACACAACGGCGGCAGAGCCACACCGAAGTAGGGCAGCCGCTGGTGCGGGCCGATCAGGGCCACGTAGGCCGCCACCGCCATCCAGACCCATAGCATCGGCAGCAACAGCGGCGGCCGAGAGCCCACCGGCGGTTGCGTGTTGCCCCCGTCTGATCGGCCGACAAATCGGCGGGCGATGGCGTGGGCCAGTGTGGCCAGCGCCAGGATTCCCGGCAGGGCCAGCACGTCCACCCCTTCGCGAATGCCGAACCAGTCGGGCCACCACTTCGCCCCCACGCCGGGCGCGAAGTAATTGCGGTTGAACGCCACGATGGCGTCCCAGGCCCACCGCAGGCTGCTGGTGATCGCGAGGATCACAATCGCCACGACGCAGGCCGTTGCCCACCCGGCGGCGAAGTGCCCGATCCGGCGCAGCGCCGTGCCCGCCGACTGGTTGCCTGTCGCGGTCAGAAGAATCTGATGCGCGACGACCGCGGCCGCCAGGGCTAGTCCGGTCTGTTTGAACCAGAGTCCCAGTCCGGCGCAGAACCCCGCCGCCAGCATCGCTCGCCACGACGTCCGCGATTGCGTGACCGCCCGCACGTACAGCAGGAAGGCCGTCAGCTCGGTCAGCACCAGGAACGTGTTGGGCCGATTGCAGCCGACGTGGAAGTACTGGTGATTCAGGAAGACGGCGGCCATCACGGTAGCCACCGCCGCAGCGCCCAGACCGTACAGCCGACGCGTGACCACGAGGAACACCGCGCAGGCCGCTGCGACGGCCGCGGCGCACAGTGCGATCGGTCCGGCTAACGATCCGCCGGAGAGCCACAGGCCGACCGCGTTGAGCCAGAAGATCCCCGGCGGCTTGTTGTCCCAGAGTTGTTCGTACAGCACCCGGCCGTGGGTCAGTTGCTTGCCGTAGTAGGCGAACAGCCAGGCGTCGAACTCGTCCACGCGGATGTGGGAGATCACCTGGGCAATGCCCAGGATCGGAAGGCAGATCAGGGCGGTGGCCAGTAATGCGACGGCGGGGCTGGTCGTGTCGCGTCCGTGTGAGTTTCTCGGACGGGAGAGGGAGGGCTGATCGGTCATGTGCGGGTACGCATCGATCCGGCGGGCGCCGCCCCACCACGGGCATCAGAAGCGGTCTCGGAAACCGGAATTCGCAATCTTACGGACCGGCCGTCGCTCGTGGCAAGGGCCGCAGGCACGCGGCCACGCGTTGTGCGGGTGATCAGCGTTCGCCCCGCGACCGCGCCGCCGACTCAGGTCCGAGCATTTGGGCCTCTTTGGGGCTAAAGTCAACTCCACGGCGGTCGATGAAACACGCAGCGCGCCGAGGCCGGCGGGCTGACCAAAGGTACCCGTGCGCCGCGGCAGGAGACCGATAATATGCTCCAGGCTCCCGAGACCATTCGAGAATCGCTCAACGCCCTGCTCGAGACTCTTGACAGCACGGCGGGGACCAACCAGGAAGCTCCGGCACGACGCAACCGCCGTGTGCGCCTGCGGCGCGCCTTCCGGACCGAATGTGCGGTCAAGTGCTTCCCCGGCGGCGGTTCGATGCAGACCCTTCCGGCAGTGACTCGCAACATCTCCTACCGGGGTATGTCGGTGCTCATCCAGGCCGAGCTGATCTGCGGGCAGCCCGTGGAGGTCAGGATCGACCTTCCGGATCAGGAGCCGACCTACGTGGCCGGCGTGGTCGCCTTCCGCCGAAAGGTGCAGCAGGACCACTTCGAGACCGGCTTCCAGATTCAGGCCGCCGGCCCGCGGCCGGTTTTCGATGGCCCGCCCGTGACCCCCGCGCCTGACCAGGACTGGCTCGCCGAGGCCCTGACGACGGTGGATCAATAGCACGGCGCGACAGGGCATCGGCGGCTTCTCCGGGCCCCGGCATTACCCACATCGATCAGGCGCATCCTCGTTCCACACGCGCGGAGAGCGCGGTATAGTGGCGGGTTCGCTCCGGCCCGTGCCGGGTCATCGAGTGGCCCCTTGGCAGCAACAGTCAACTCGGCACCGCGAAGCCGGAGCGGGCGGGCTCTCATGACTGCGCTTCATGGGCTTTGGACATCGTCGCGGTTACACGTCTGGGGGGAAGACGGTTCCGCGCACGGCCGGCTGGCGGCGGAGAGTGCCGCCGGCGCGCCCGGCCGAGCCGATCGAATCGCCGGGCATCCCTTCGCGCTGGAGGCGCCGGCACTGCGCAGAGTCATCGGCGACCTGTGGGACGGGTTGCTGGCGGCCGGTGCCGCGGAGGCCCGAAAGGCCCTGCGGTTGCCCAGCGCCGGGGGCTGCCCGGAGCCGTCGCCGCGACTGGGCGTGTCATCCACCCATCCGCCGACGGCATCGTCCCGGACCCTCGCGACCTGGTCGGTGCCCTGCCTGGTCTTCTCGCCCGCCGACGCCATCGATCTCCTGACGGCGTTGCCCGTCGATGCTTCCGGGCAGGTGCGGATGGGCGAGTCGCTGCTCTACTGGCGTCACTTGGCCGTCAGCGTTACCGACCTGCTGGCCGCTCAGCGTATGGTCCCCGACGTACACCAGGACCGCGACGGACGGCACCGCGCGGTGTGGCGCCCGGTTCTGGAGGGCAACGAGCAGTCCGAACGACTCACCCGGTTGATCGCCGCCATGCCGCCGGTCTGCCGCTGCCTGGCGGACGAGCGGGCCGACCAACGCAACGTGACCATTGTTGGGAGTTTCCTGCACGCCACCGTGGATGCCGTGACTCGGCGCAGTCTGGCGGACGATCCCTTGAGCCAATCGCTGCAGGAGCGGGACGACGCCGGAGTGTCGCCGGAGGTCAGATGGCTGCGGGCCCTGGTCGGCGGTGAGGCTCGGATCGGCGGCTCGCACGAGGATCGGCAGGAACTCGCCCGGCGGGTGAGTTTGTGGATCGGCCAGTTGGATGACACCGCCGGGCATGCCCACTTTCGCACCTGTTTTACCATCACGCCACCGGATGCGTCCGACGAGGAGGACGATTCACCGGAAGCGGAGTGGACGATCGCCTTCCATCTACAGGCCACCGACGATCCGGGCGTCGTATTGGATGCCGGACGGGTCTGGGCGACGGCCGGCGCCGGTTTGACCTTCCTGCGACGTCAGTACGGGCTGCTCCGAGAGCAACTGGAAGCCGACCTGCGTCGGGCCGCTCACCTGTTCGAGCCGCTGGCCGCGGTTCTCGACCAGCCGCGCCCGGAGTGCTGCCGCGTAGACTCGGAATCGGCCTACGCCTTCCTGCGAGAGGCGGCTCCGGCGCTGGAACTGAACGGGTTTGGTGTGCGGTTGCCCGACTGGTGGAGGTCCGAGGTGAGCCGGCTGGGGTTGCGCCTGCGGATCGGTCCGTCGGAGGGAGGCACTGCCGGGGCAGGGGCGCCATCCAGAATCGGTCTGGATGCCCTGGTGGACTATCGCTGGCAGGTCGCCGTCGGTGACGAGCCGCTTTCCGAGCGCGAGTTCCGACGGCTGTGCGAGCGCGGACGTTCGCTGATCCGCGTACGTGGGCGGTGGATGGAGGCCAGGCCCCAGGCGCTCCGCGCGGCCCGGCTGTTCCTGGAAAAGAGGCCCTCCGGACGCATCACCGTGTTCGAGGCGCTGCGGCTGTCGGTGGGTGACCCAACTCGGACCGGGCTGCCGGTGACGGGCATCGATGCCGGCGGCTGGCTGGGCGACGCGATCAACGGCGTCGGCTCCGAGGCCCAGACCATTACCGACCTGCCGCAACCGCCGGGATTCCGCGGTGCGTTGCGTCCCTATCAGCTCAAAGGGCTGTCCTGGCTGGCGTTCCTGGACCGCTTTGGCCTGGGCGGTTGCCTGGCCGATGACATGGGCCTGGGCAAGACGATCCAGATGATCGCCCTGCTCCTGCACGAGCGGCTGGATGGACAGCAGCCCGGCCCCACGCTCCTGGTCGTGCCCACGTCGCTGGTGGGCAACTGGCGCCGCGAGGTGGCCCGGTTCGCCGACACGCTACGGGTGATGGTCCATCACGGGACCGAGCGCCTGGGCGGTGAGGCCTTCGTCCAGCAGGTCTTGAAACACGACGTTGTGATCAGCACCTACGGGCTGACCCATCGCGATTTCGAGCACCTGCAGCGCGTGGCCTGGCATCGAGTGGCCCTGGACGAAGGCCAGAACATCAAGAACCCCTCTGCCAAGCAGACCGTGGCCATCCGGTCTTTGCACGCCCGCAAGCGGAGCGTCCTGACCGGGACGCCCTTGGAGAACCATCTCAGCGAGCTATGGTCCATCCTGGAGTTCCTCAACCCGGGCTTGCTGGGCACGGCCGCCGACTTCCGCCGCGAGTTCGCCGTGCCGGTCGAGAAGCATCGCGACACCGAGCGGGCTGACCGGCTTCGCCAGCTGATCCGCCCGTTCATGCTGCGCCGCCGCAAGACCGATCCCACCGTCATCGCGGACCTGCCCGAAAAGATGGAGATGAAGGTGTTCTGCAACCTCACCGCGGAGCAGGCCGCCCTATACCAGACCGTGGTGGACGACATGCTCGGGCACGTCGAGTTGGCGGCGGGCATTCGCCGCCGGGGCCTGGTGTTGGCGGCCCTGACCCGGCTCAAGCAGGTTTGCAACCATCCGGCACTGGCTTCCAACGGCGGGCCGGCCAATCTGCTCGAGGGTCGCAGCGGAAAGTGTGAGCGGCTCGTCGAGATGCTCGATGAGGTGCTGGCCGAGGGCGACCGGGCCCTGGTGTTCACCCAGTTCCAGCGAATGGGGCGACTCTTGCAGGGCTACCTGGCCAAGCGGCTGGGCTGCGAGATCCTGTACCTGCATGGTGGCACGCCGGCCGGGCGGCGCGACGAGCTGGTCGAACGATTTCAGGCCGACGACCCCACCGCGCCGGTCTTCATCCTGTCGCTCAAGGCCGGCGGTTACGGACTGAATCTCACCTCGGCCAACCACGTGTTCCACTTCGATCGCTGGTGGAACCCGGCCGTCGAGGACCAGGCCAGCGACCGGGCTCATCGGATCGGCCAGCTCAAGACCGTCCAGGTCCACAAGTTCGTCTGCATCGGCACGCTGGAGGAACGCATCGACCGCATGCTCGAGGAGAAGCGAGACCTGGCCGACCGAATCGTCGGCGTGGGTGAGAAGTGGCTGACCGAACTGTCCACCGACGATCTTCGCGAGGTCATCGCCCTCTCGCAGGAGGCCGTGGCGGAGGATTGAATCGGGTGTTAAACGATCAGGCTGAACACGTAGAGCAGCGATGAACGAAGATGAGCACCGATCTCACTAACCAGCCCGCCCGAAGGCCCGGGCCTCCGGGCCGCGGCCGAGAGCCCGAATCGTCCCCGGACCTTCCCTCGCCCGAGCCCGGCCGGGGCGCCGCTGAACCGGCCACCCCGTTGGAGGACTACTCCATTTACCGCCAGCTCCATGCCGATCCCCCGCCGCTGGAGGAGTGCCTGGACGCCTTCTGGTCGCTGGCTGTCCCGCTCGGGGAGTCGCCCGGAATCCGCCCGCCGGAGGCGGAGCCCTTCGAGATCCTCAAGCGTTTGGGCCCGTCCCCTTTCGAGGGCGGCGGCTTCCCGGTTATTGGGTTTCTGGCGACCGCGTACGAGCGCGTCAGCCGCTTCGCCGGCGAGCGGGTCCGACCGTAGCCCCGCGGACGACGCGGAAGACAGAAGGGGGCGGCATCCAGCTTCGCAACTGGATGCCGCCCCTTGCTTTCCTTTGCATCCGCCGTTCCGCGGGCGGACCTGGGCTCTACCTACGGACCGGTGGCGCCGAGCGCGGTCATCTGTGCGTCCGTAAGCGGCTCGGCGTAGAGCATCTGGGTCAGCTCTGCCGCGCCGCTTTCAAAGTTCTCCCACAAGGTCGGATCAGTGTCCGCAAGCGGCGTGCTGGCATCGCCCGTATATTCCAGCCAGGCGAACTGGAACGCCGTGGACCAGTCCTCCGGCACCGGGACGATCCCCGTCGGCCCGGTGATCCGGGCGGGTCCTTCAGCCTCACCGTCCCAGGTGGTTACGGTGATCGTTCCGTCCGTGTTGTACTCGTTGATGGCCGCGATGTCGCCGCCGAAGTTCGCGTGGCACTCAGCGCAGTTCCGCCCGTCGGCGGTGATACTGTGGGCGTAGTACGGGGCCACCACCACGAACGTGCCCTGATCGTAGGTCAACGTCATGAAGGTCGCGGCGTGCACTTTGTCGTCCCGGTTGACCAGCATCACATAACTGCTCAACTGCCGGAAGGCTCGCTTGCCGCCGCCCTCGAGTTGGGACTCGAAGTGGCAGTTGTAGCAGGTGATCACCGATTGCATGTGGCAGGCGGAGCAGTCGATGTTCTCGGCGTGCTGGCTGTGCTCCGGGTTGGTCGGCAACGAATCCGCCGCGTGGCAGTCCAGGCAGTGCGGGCTCGGCGACTCGAGTATCGATGCGTACTCGGTGCCGTCACCGTGCATCTCCGCCGCCGTGTGGCAATCCATGCATTCAAAGCCTGAATCGCGGTGCACGTCGGTGAACGCCTGGGTGGTGATCTCCGCAGTCTGGCGACCGTGGCAGGCAAGGCACCTTTCCACGCTGATTCCGGCTGTTGGATCGCCCTCCGGGTCGTCGTGACAGTTCAAGCAACTGCCGGTGCCCGGCCAGTCGACGGGCGGGTCGGCATTCTCCCAGCGTGACTTGTCGTGGCACGTCGCGCAGTCCAGCCTGGCGTCGTCGTAGGGTACTTCGGTAATCAGCTCGAAGCCACCGTTCGCGGCCCCGTAGAAGGTCTCCATGCCTAGGAAGTTGGAGTCATGCAGGCTGGTGGGGAAGGTCACCTCAGGCTCGCCCTCGCCTTCACCTTCGCCTTCGCCCTCACCTTCGCCTTCGCCTTCACCCTCACCTTCGCCCTCGCCTTTCAGATAAAGTTTTTAACCAATTAGATAATCTCTATATAGGGTGGGATTATAGAGATTCAGTATTGGAAATATGTTATTTTAACAAGTGATGAATAGTTTTAACTAAAAGGTTTTGAACAATGATTACGGATACAATTAAGAGCTTAACTAAAGAGCAAGAAGTACAACTAGAGGTATATAAAGAGAAATGGATAAAGCTTGCATTTGCCACCACAACTCACCATAGGATTGATAGACATAAGGTTACGTTTGCAGTTGAAAATCTATATAAGAATGTATTAGATTTAAACCCACCAACAGTGATATTTGTATCTTCTCCTACACAATTATATAAGGAAGTTAAAAAAGAATTTGAAAGAAGAGGTTTAGTTTATAATAGTGATATATCCTCTAGTGTAATTTGTGGCACGTATGAAGCCAATTGGATTTCAACTTATGATTATATTATCAATGTATTGAAGGTAAAGATAAATAATATTCAATACTTTTTGGATCTAATTGAATGTACTGGAATTGGATTGTATTTTGAGGAGTGTTGTTTTATATCAGAACGACCAGTTCATTTCAGATTAGATAATGACTTTCGTCTA
>DATKXO010000291.1:0-18680 GCA_035528995.1 Phycisphaerae bacterium
GCATCGGCCACGACGTCATCTTCAGCATGGTCGCCCGCGCCCCGACCACCACCCTGATCGTCAAGGACCGCGTCCTGGCCCACAACCCGGCCGGCGCCCTCTACAGCCGTTACCTCCGCCGACAACTGCTGCCCGAAAAGAGCGGACAGACGGGTTGACACGAGCCCGCACGGCAACTGCCGCCATCCCGACACAGCGGCCCTGCGTCTGACCCATCACCAAGGATGCCCCTTCGGCGCCCGGCCACGGTCGCCCATAACCTTGCCCCTGGGGTTGAGACGGGCCCGCTTTGCTGGCCGGGGGAGTTTCACGTCAGAAATCGTGGCAATTTTTGCCTCCTGTCCGCACGCGTCCTATAATCGCGACGCCCGGAATAGTACGGGCACCATAGCTTTGCAACTGTGTACCTTTATCCACGGCGCTGGCGGCCCCAAAGGGAGTGCAGTGCCGAAATGGAGTTATGGGCTCCCGCTAGCCCCTAAACTCGGTATCATAGCCTTGGAGGGCACGCTCATGGACGCACGAGCGTCGGATTACGAGAAGTCACTGCAGGCCTTCCCTGTGGATGGGGACGGCAACCCTACCAGCGCCGCCGCCTATGGGGTCATCACCTGGCTCTTCCGGCATCGCGATCAGCAACATCATGTCGATGACCTCGCCAGCGATCTCTCCCTCCCCCTGGCCGTAGTCGCCACTATCTGTCGTCGCCTGACGCTGGTCGATCTCCTCCTCGAGAACCCGCCGCACAGCAGAACATACCGCTATAACCTCAAGTGCTGGGATACAGAGTTACAGGCTAAGGTTGAGTCTGCTCTGGTTGATTGCCAGCCGCATCCTCCTGCTCCGCAGTCGTGACGCCGGCTGGTCGTCGAGCAACCGGACTGCTCGTGATCAATCGCGTGTACATGGCCCTATCAAGATGGTCTATCGGCGGGACGAGTTCTCTGCGCGGTACCCCGACGTCAGGTGCCAACTCCGCCTTCGCTTGGCGTTCAAGCTCCTCATCAATCCAGGTGTTCAGACCCTCATCCTCACCGACTACGATCTTGTCGTCTTCTACCAGCACAAAGACCTCGACATCAGAGGCTCCCGCAATGGACGCGATCGCGTAGCTCCCAACGGTGCTCAAAACGCTGCCCGTCTTGAAGACGCCACGAGCGCCAAGTAGGACCTTGATCGCTTTTCCGCCCCTCTTGAAATGCGAAAAGATCGCTGGCAGCGATGCCATGCTCACGTGTTTGCAGTCCCGGCCCAAGGGCTGGAGTTCAGCAAGTACGCGTTCCGCCTCGTCAGCAACCTCCACCTGCCCGAGCACCTTGCGCCGACATTCAACGACCAGGATTGGTCCCGAATGTCCAACCAACTGCTCGGTGATGAACGTTGAAACGGTATGGCTATAGCCGTAAACAACCAACACATCGTCATGCCCAATCGGAATCACGTTGCTGGCTTGCTGCGCCACAGCGCGGCACTCCCGCTGCCTCTTGACTAGGTACTCATCCAGACATTCTCGGATGTTGTGGATAGAGGCGTTGGCCGTGAGGCGGCTACGGATGCATGTCTCAAGGCGGCGGACCAACAGGTTGAAGCGATGAGTCTTGGCTGCCAGGGAGAGAAGATTCTCCAGTTCTTCTGTTGGGATGTCATCCCGCCCGGTCAGCAGGGCGCGGACGAGGGCCGCCACCATGCTGGCGCCCTCGCTGGCACTTGTGGTCATGGTGAGCATATAGGGCCACATGTCGAGCATCAGTTTCTGAGTCTGTGGCCCCAACAGAGCGCGCGGGCGGTGGATTTCAGGGTGGATTTCCTTGAATGCGGTGTTCGAAAATTTGATCAGATGGGGGAGGACGCTGTTCATTTCGTCCTTCAAGTTCGAGACGATGCGGTCGATGACCGCCTTGAAGTCCACGGTGACCGTGCCGAAGACCTGTTGTGGCGGAATCTGAAACTTTGGGCGGATTGCGCTCGCTTCGTGATCGAAGTCAACTCCTTCCACGATTTGCGGCATCCCCCAGTGCGGAACAGATTCGGTGGGCATACCGACCGCTTTGAACAGGCCTTTCAGGTCTCCGGGGACACGGGTGGGGTCAATGTGGCAGGCGTCCGCCAGGCGAAGAAGTCCGGCGAGTTCCCGGAGTCGGACCGGGGCGCCGAGCTTGCCCTTGACGACCCCCGGGTCCATTTCCTCGAGAGGATACTTGCGCCGGTGATAGATGCAGAGCTGGCCCAGCTCGATGCGCTCCTGCCGGTCCCATGAGCAGTTCGTCTCCCAGTGATTCAGGATGTAATCTGACGAACGCTCCTCGTGGCCATCGCGCAGCGTGGGCCAGTCCACGCCCTGGCGTTGTTGCTCCCCAGGGAACAGCGGGTAACGCATGCCGATATCATGAAGCCAGGTCGCGGCAAGCAGATACATTGCCTCCTCGGGTGTCGGCAGGAACGCAGAGCTGTCCAACTGCGGAGCCCCGAAAAGGATCTCGTCGAGGATTACCTCAACGCGTTCGAGCTGCGGAATGTCGTGCACTGTAAAGTACGGCAAGGTGCCGTATGCTTCGTTGCTCGAATCAAACAGGCACCGCGCCAACGACTCGGCTTCCGCAAACAGGGTAGTGCACCTATGATCTTTTGCGACACACTCCCGCAGGCTCATCATACTCTGTTCGGGCATCGTGTTCATCGTGGTCCTCACGTCTACCTAGGGCCTTTTCCTCGTTCGGACCTCTTTGTCGTCCTGGCCCACAGAACGGGCAAGCAGGTGCCGTGACGACCTGAAAGAGAGAGATACCTGATTGGCCCTCTGGGGTCGCCTATCACGCGCAGGAATCCCCGCGGATCGCTCGCTGGGCGCTCTGCACCAGGATCGCCCACCGTCCAGACCTGGCACGTCGCTGGTAATTCGGGGGCCCAGGGCACCGATGCGGAGGTAAGCTTGGCTTGGGGAATAGAACCGGGCCTCCTTGGCTGCCATGAGTGTTCGATCCGGACAGGAAAGGACGACTTGAGGGGCCCGGATGCCGACAAGAAGGTGGATCTGTCCCCACGATGCTCTACGTTGCGCAACGATGGAGTCGCAGGATGGAGAGGATAAACCTGCTGCGAGATGGCGGTACGCCCCATCAGGTCCCTCCTCGTTCTAGGCGACGCAGCGCATCGCTAGTGATCGCCGTCTCTCCAAGTATCTTTACAAGCCGGAGAGCCTGTTCGTTATCTACTGCGCCCTGTGTGGTGATTTCTGCGCGGGCACGCATCAGCCGGTCCAGATTGCTTAGCAGCTTCGTTCTTAAGATGGCGCTCGCTGCATCTGTTTCGGGCGGCGGTACGGAACTTTCGCCGTCGATCTCGAGGGCAAAGACCGATACCGCTCTCTCGATAGGAATGACGGATGCCCGAAAACCGCCCGCCTTAGCCAAGTCCAGCACTTCCTGCGCCGACCAGGAGATGGCACATAACTCCTCTTGTCCTGTAGGAAGGGCGACCATGTCGATAATCAACACCCGACCATTCGAGCAGGTCTTTTGCACCAGTTTGGTCAGCAGGTCAATACAGCGGTGGGCAGGTATCTCGTGGAGCGTATTCAGCAGAAAAACAAAGTCGAACTTGTTGTCTTCGGCAGGGGAACGGTCAGCCAGAATGTCGCCAACCTCAAAGACCGGCGGCTCATGCCACCCACCGCTATTTCCCTCGAAGACCAAACGAGCTCGGGAAACGGCGTCGATTGAACTGTCAAGGCCGACGTACGCGAGGCGCTGGCGATCATCGTTGAAGTGAGACACGAGTAGTCGGAATACACTGCGCTCCCCGAAGCCAACATCCAGGATCCTGATCTGTCTTTCCGGATCGTGATTCAGCGAGCTCATCAGTTCTTGGCAAACGAGCATTTCTCGTACCTGATCGTACTCCCCACAGGGCTGGGGACGCGGCGCGTTGAGATATCTCAGGAGTTCCGCACAGAGTTGGGTGTCGTCCAACATTTGCCGCGCCTCGCTCGCCCGGGCGCTCTCCGTAGCTCACCGCGTCCGTCCGTGCACGCTGCGACAGCTCGTCAGGCTAGCACTCTTCGCACGTCGATTCAAGTGGGTATGCATTGGGACGGCATTTGCGGTCCGGCCCGGCTTGATCGCTGCACTCATGCCGCAGTAGCGCGCCTGTCTGGTGCATTAGGTGACGGCAGTGTGGGGTTCGCGCTTGTCTGTAGGACTTGCGATCAGAACGTCGCCCCAATGAAGAAGCTGAACACCTGCTCCTCGTCGTCGTCGTCCTTGGCGATGGGGACGGCCAGGTCGAACTCCAGCGGGACCGGGCCGAAGAAGTCGATCTGCAGACGCACCCCCACGCCCACCGACGCCCGCCAGCTGTTGATCCCGAAGTCCTCCTCCACCGTGCCCATGTCGGTGAAGACCAGCCCGCGGAGCGTGTCGGCGTACAGCGGAAACGAGTACTCGGTCTTGAACAAAGCCAGGAACTCGCCGCCCACCGGGTCGTCGCCCAGGCCCTGCCGCGGGGAGACGCCGCGGAAGTCGAAACCCCGCAGCGAGCCGATCCCGCCGGCGTAGAAACGCTCGAACGGCGGAGAATCGCCGAAGATCCCCCCCAGGTCGCCCCGCAGGCTCAGCACGTGCTTGCGATCCTTCACGTCGGTCAGCAGCGTCTTGTGCCACGTATAGCTGCCCATCACCTTGGACATGAGGTACTCGTCGCCGAAGATGCCGTACTGCTCCCACGACAGGCGCAGCACGTCGCCCTTGGTCGGAACGAAGCGCGAGTCGGTCCGGTCGCGAACCAGCGTCGCCTTGACGCTGCTGATGAAGTTGCTGCCCTCGGCGTCGCGAACGTCCCGCGGGGCGAACAAGTCGAGGTCGTCCACCTCCACGTCCTCGATCCGGAAGGCCACCTCCGCGTACCAGTCCTTCAGCCAGCCCTTCTCCAACCGCTTGCCCAGGCTGACCAGCCCTCCGACGCGCACCTCGTCGTACGACTCCCGCCCCCGCTCGAAGTAATACAAGCTGGTGCCCAGACGCACGGGCATGTCCAGGAAGTAGGGCTCCACGAAGTCGATGCGGAAGCGGTTCAGTTCCGTACCCGGCTGGACCTCGAGGCGCAGCCGCTGACCGGCCCCGTGGAAGGCCCGCAGCTTCACGAACTCCTTGAAGCTTCGCGGCCAATCGAACAGGTCGAAGTTCTTCACGTCCAGTACAATGCTGCCCACCGCCCCGCTGTTCGAGTTCGCCCCGATCCCGAAGATGAAGTCCCCCGCCCGCGGCGACTCCTCCACGTCGATCACCAGGTCGCGCACCCCCTCCTGCTCGCCCACCGGCGAGATGTTCACCAGACTGAAGATCTGCGTCTCCCGCAGGCGCTGCTCGGCCTCGCGCAGCTCGGTGAGACTGATCAGGTCGTCGGGAGGATACAGATTCAGCGCCCGGCGAACGACCTTGTCCTTGGTCGTCTCGTTCCCCCGGGGCACCACCCGCCTGACGCGATACTGTTCGCCCTCGACGATCTCGATGTTGACCAGCACCAGTCCCGGCGTCTCCGAGAAGGCCCGCACGGCACGCACGTCGGCGTAGATGTAACCGTTGTCGCCGTAATGGGCCTGGATGTCCCGGACGTCGCGGTCCAGTTCGTACCGGCGAAGGTACCGTCCCTGGGCCGTCTCCAGATCCGCCAGCAGCTCTTCGGCGCTGAACACCGTGTTGCCCGTCGCCGAGATCGTCTCGACCTGGTATCGCGCGCCTTCCGAGATCACCAACACGATGGTGAGGTCCTCGAGCGTCTCTCCCGGCTCGACCCGGTAGCTGGCCCGGGCGTCGAGGTAGCCCTCGTCGTGGTAGTGGTTCTGGATGGCCGCGGCGTCCTGCTCGACCCGGTCCTCGTCGAAGTTGCCGTCCCGGAAGATCCAGAGGTAGGTCTTGGTCTCGACCAGCCGCCTCAGTTCGTCTTCGCCCACCGTCTCGTTGCCCTCGAAGAGAATCCTGCGGACGCGGACCCGCGGCCCCTCCTCGATGGTGTAGACCAGCTCCCCGGTCTCGCTCAGCAGAGCGGCGTCGTGCTCGACGCGAATGCTCCCGTAGCCCTTCTCCCGGTAGGCGGTCACGATGTTGTCACGCCCCTCGCGCACCCCGAAGGCGTCGACCGGATCGCCCACCGCCAGCGGAACCTGCTCCAGCAGCTTCTTGTCCTTGATCTTCTCGTTGCCCACGAACCGGATGTCGGTCAACACCGTCCGCTCGGTCACCCGGAAGACCACCACCAACCGACCGTCCCGAGCCTCGGTCGCGGCGTCGGCCGTCAGGAAATGCCCCGTCCGCAGCAGCCGGCGTACGTCCTCGTCCAGGGCCGCCTGATCGAGGGCGTCGCCCGGCGCCGTGCGGATCACGCTGCGCAAGTACGTCTCGGTGACCCGCTCATGGCCCTCGATTTCCACCGCGTCGATAGTTCCGGCCGCCGGCTGTTGCGCGGACGACCACGGACCGGTCCAGGCCGATACGACCAGCACCAGCCAAGCGCATCCGAATCGCTTCACGAGAGCCTTTCCTTCCAGACCGGTTCTGATTGTGCGATGACCGGAATCCGCGCATCCGGTCCAGGGTTGATTCCGCGCCAACAGAATCGAGCGGCATGATACCGGCCCGCAATCCGCGTGGCAACAGAAACTTAGCGATGTCGCCCCTGCGTCAGAAGGGCGCCTCGCCCCCGTAGCCGACCGTCGAATCCGCCGTCGGACTGATGGCCAGGTTGTTGAACTGGGTCAGCGATCTGTTGAACTGCAGTTTGATCGTCTCGGTGGGCCCGTTCCGCTGCTTGGCGATGATCACTTCCGCGATGCCCTTCACCGACTGGTCTTCCGGTTTGAAGTACTCCTCGCGGTGCAGCAGCAGCACCACGTCCGCGTCCTGCTCGATGGCCCCAGACTCACGCAGGTCGCTCATCCGCGGGCGGTTGCCCTCGCGGGACTCCGCCGCCCGGTTGAGCTGGGCCATGGCGATCACCGGGATGTTCAGCTCCCGGGCCAGGCCCTTCAGACCCCGGGATATGGCCGCGATCTCCTGCTGACGCGACTCCTGATGCATCGGCGAGTGCATGAGCTGCATGTAGTCCACCAACACCGCCTGAATCTCGTACTGCCGGGCGAAGCGCCGGGCCTTGCTGCGCACCTCCAGCGCGGTCATCCCCGGCGTGTCGTCGATGTACAGCGGGGCCGGGGCCAGTTGCTCGCAGACCCAGCCCAACTGCCGGATGGCCTCTTCCGAGACCAGTCCCCGGCGGATGCGGTGCGAGCTGACCTTGCCACGCCCGCAAAGGATGCGCAGGGCGATCTGCTCCCGACTCATCTCCATCGAGAAGAACGCCACCGGTTTGTTGTTGTCCACCGCCAGGTGTTCCGCGATGTTCAGACCCAGCGCCGTCTTGCCCATGCTCGGCCGCCCGGCCACGATGATCAGGTCCCCGCGCTGCAGCCCGCTGGTCAGGTCGTCAAGCTCGTGGAAGCCGGTCGGCAGCCCGGTCAGGTAACCGCCTTCGCCCACTCGCGACTCGATCTGGCGGTAGACGACCGAGACCATGTCCCCCAGCGCCGAAGCCTGCCGGCTCACCCGCCGCTCGGTGACGGCGAACATCTTCTCCTCGGCCGCGTCGAAGATCGTGGCCGCATCCTCGCCCTGTGCGTAGGCGCTCTCGCCGATCTGCCCCACGCAGCCGATCAGGTCCCGCAGCATGCCCTTGTCGCGAACGATCTTGGCGTAGTATTCGGCGTTGACCCAACTGCTGACGTTCTCGGCGCAGGCGACGATATACTCCTCTCCCCCGACCTCCTCGTATTGCCCGCGCCGGCGCAGTTCGTTGTTGACCACGATCAGGTCGATGGGTTCGTTGCGGTCGTACAGGTCCAGCAGCAGCTCGAACAGGGCCCGGTTCTGGGGTCGATAGAACCAGTGCGACTCGCTGCGGTGGATGATCGGCAGCGCCGCTTCCACCGCCTGCCGGTCCAGCATCATCGAGCCGAGTGTGGCCATCTCGGCGTCGATGTCCTGCGGCGGGATGCGGCCCACGTCGACCGCTGCCTTCGCTTTACGCGTCGGGGCCGTAGCCATCCGCGCCTGCCTCCCTGCCGGCGTCCTCGTCGTCCTCTTCCGTCTCCGCGGCCGTGCCCCTCGAGCGCACCACCCAGACCTTCACCTCCGCGACGATGTCGTCGGCCAACCGCACCTCCACCGGGACGTTGTCCAGCCGGCGGATGGGCGAGTGCAGATTGACCTGGGCGGTCTCGACACTGTGTCCCTCCTCGCGGAGAGCTGCCGCGATCTCACGTGGGCCCACCGAGCCGTACAGCACACCCTCCTCGTTGGCCGCCGCGGCGATGGTCACCTCGACCGTTCGGAGTGTCTCGGCCAGAGCCATCTGGGCCTCGTGTACGCTGCGGCGCCGTCCCTCGGCCTTCTTGCGTTCCTCGGCCAGGGCGCGAATGTTCGCCTCGGTCGGCTCGGTGGCCAGGTGCTGCGGCAGCAGATAGTTGCGGGCGTAGCCGTCCGAAACCTCCACCACGTCGCCGACGATTCCGAGCCGCGAGATGTCCGTCTTCAGCAATAGCTTCATGTTCTGCTTCTCTTTGTTCCGGGGCCGGCAACGCCGCGTGGTCACCGCCCGAGTATAACCGATAATCTTCCCTGCGTGGACCGACGAACGAGATCGCCGACGCCTCATCCACCCATTCGGCCAGCCCCACAGCGTTCCTCTCAGGGCACCGCCGAGCGACTAGCTCAAGGGCCTTATGAAGATGCGGCGGCGGCGAGGGCTGTTGAGAATCGCCGTCCAACGGCCCGGTCACAGCTCCAAAAAAAACACCTAGAACGGGATATCACCGTCCGTGTTGCCCGGCGGTGGACCGTAGTCGTCTTCCGGCGGTGGTCCGCCGGCGTCAGGCGGTGCGCCTCCCGGACGACCCGCCGCGGCCGGCGCCGGACGTTCTCCGTCGGCCGCTGCCCGACCGCCGAGAAACTGAAACCGTTCGCCGACCACCTCCAGCTTGCTGCGCCGTTGTCCCTCCTGGCTGGTCCACTGGCTGTAGTGCAGCCGCCCTTCCAGCAGCAGCGGGCGACCCTTGCGCATGTACTGGTTGAGCGTCTCGGCCTGGCGCCCGAAGACCGTGCAGTCCACGAAGCAGGTGTCCTCTTGCGTGTTGCCCTGCTGGTCGCGCCACTGGCGGTTGATGGCCATGCCGAACTTACAGATCGCGGTGTTGCTCGGCGTGTAGGAGAGTTCCGGGTCGCGCGTCAGATTACCGGCCAGAATGACACGGTTGTAGTTGGCCATGGTTAGACTCCCGTGCTAGGGGTCCACGGTTCTAGTCGATCTTGTCCGGTGCGTCTTGCAGATCCGGCTCGACGGCGTCGGCAGTTGCCGGTGCGGCCACCGGGACCTCGACCGGTGCGACGGCGTCCTCCGTTTCATCGGGCTCGGCGTCGGGTTCTTCGGTGACACCCGGCTCGGCCTCGGCGCCCGCTCGGTCCTTCTCCGGGGTCTGTGCCGTGGGCTGGGGCTGCGGCTCACCAGGGCCCCGGGTCGTCGCGGCCGGGCGAGAGGGATAGGTCGCCTCCATGTCCTCGATGGTCATGTGCTCCGCCCGCAGGACCAGAAGCCGCAGCATCGGCTCCGACAGCTGCGCGTCGCGCTCCATCCCGGTGATGCTGTTCGGGTCGGCCCGGAAGAAGGTCAGCACGTAGCACCCCCGCTTGTGCCCCTTGATCTCGTAGGCCAGCTTCCGCTCGTCCCACTTCCTGCACATCACGATTTCTGCGCCGGCCCGCTCCATCACACGCCGCACCTCCTGCTCCACCCTTTCAAAGTCGGTGGCGAAGGTGCTGTCGAAAAGGAACATGCCTTCGTAGGTCTTCAAGTCGGCTCACCTCCCGGCCGCCGCCCAGCGGCCTTTGCTGTTTGGTTCTGCGAACCTAGTTTGTTCTCTCATCGTTCGTCTCGGGACCGGCTTTCGCGTCCCGCCCGTTTGGATCGGCGTTGTACTCATTCATCGCCGTCTCGACGCCCCGGGCAACCCAACACACCGCCGCGTCGGCCGCCCGCTCGCAGGCCGCCCCCATCGCCACCGCGTCGGACTCCGCAAAACGCGACAGCACCCACGAGACCGGATCACCCAGCGGCGGATCGATCCCCACCCGCAAGCGGGCGAACGCCTCCGTCCCCAGCCGGTCCACGATGTCCTGCATCCCCTTGTGCCCCCCCGCGCTGCCCCAGGGCCGCAGCCGCAGTCTGCCCAGCGGCAGGGCCAGGTCGTCGGAGATCACCAGCAGGTCGGCCGGTTCGATGCGGTAGAATCGTTCCGCCGCCAGCACGGCCTGCCCGCTGCGGTTCATGAACGTGGTCGGCTTCATCAGAACCGCCTGTTCCTCACCGATCGAGCCCCGGGCGAACCACGCGTGGAACTTCTCGGTCCTCAGCTCGACGCCGATCCGACGGGCCAACACATCGACGACCCGATAGCCGACGTTGTGCCGCGTCCCATCGTACTTGGCGCCCGGGTTGCCCAGTCCGACAATCAGTTTCAACGAGCGGGCCTTCTGCTGGGCGGGCGGATCACTTCCCGCCCTTGGGGGTCTCCTCTTCCTCCTTCTTGCCGCGTCCGATCACCTCGGGCTGGGCGGCCTCCTCTGCCGCCGGCGCCTCTTCCTCCTCGACCTCGACGGCCAGCAGCCGGACGGTCGCCACCCGCTCCTCCGGCGAGACGGTCGTTTTCACGCCGGGCGGCAACTTCAGGTCCTTGACCAACAGCGAATCGCCGATCCCCAACGGCATCACGCTCGGGCGCAGCGTCTCCGGGATCGCGATCATCAGACACTCCACCTCCAGGCTGTTGAGGTGTTGTTCCAGGACGCCGCCGTCGGCCACCCCCTTCGGCGTGCCCCGCAGTTCGATGCCCACCTCGACGGTGACGGTCTCGTGAACGTCCACCCGCATCAGATCCAGGTGAATCGGAGTCGTGCCCAGATGGTCGTACTGAACCGACTTGATCAGGTATTGAGTCTCCTTCTCCTCCAGCTTCACGGTCAGCACCCGGGCGCCGTGCTGCAGTTCGACCTCGACCTCGTGCGCCGACAGGGCCACCGACTCGGGAGCCTCGCCGTGCCCGTAGATGATGGCCGGAAGCTTCCCTTCGTTGCGTATGCGGCGGGCGTGCCGAGTCCCCACTCGCACGCGACGAACGCCTTCGAGCGTTACGGTCTCCATGATTGGTCCTTCTCCATTTCCTGCCGCCGGCACCGGCCGGCGGTGCGCCTACTGAAACAGGGCACTGATCGACCGGTGTTCGTGAATCCGTCGAATCGCCTCGCCCATCAAGTCTGAAACCGACAGAACGTGCAGGTTCTTGACCTTCTCACGCGCCGAGTCCTGCAGCGGCACCGTGTCGGTCACGCAAATGGCCCGAAGATCGGCCGCTGCCAGCCGTTCAAAGGCCGGACCCGCCAACACCGCGTGCGTCGCGCCCACGAAAACGTCCAGCGCGCCGTGCTTGCGAACCAGGTTGGCCGCCTCGCACACCGTGCCCGCCGTCGTGATCATGTCGTCGAAGATCAGCACGTTGCGCCCCTTGACTTCGCCGATAATGGTGATCGCCTCGGCCCGGTCGCCGCTGATGCGCCGTTTGTCGATGATGGCCATGTCTGCGTTCAGCCGCGTCGCGTAAGCCGTGGCCGTCTTCAGGTTCCCAACGTCCGGCGACACCACCGACGCATTGGGGATCGCCAGCGCCTTGAAGTGCTCCGCCAGCACCGGCATCGCCGTCAGGTGGTCCACCGGGATGTCGAAGAAACCCTGGATCTGGTCCGCGTGCAGGTCCATGGTCAGCACGCGGTCCGCGCCCGCCTCGACGATCAGGTTGGCCACCAGCTTGGCCGTGATCGGCGTCCGTCCCTCGGACTTGCGGTCCTGCCGGGCATACCCGAAGTACGGGATCACGGCCGTTATCCGCGCCGCCGACGCACGCCGCATACAGTCCATGAAAATCAGCAGCTCCATCAGGTTACGGTCCACCGGCGGGCAGGTGGATTGCACCACGAAGCAGTCGTACCCCCGGACGTCGTCCTCCAGCTTGATCCGCGTCTCGCCGTCCGGAAAGGTGTCCACCACTGCCTTGCCCACCGGCAGGCCCAGCGAAGTGCAGATCTTCTCGGTCAAGTGCCTCGAGCTTCTGCCCGGGAACACCTTCAACTCGCCAATGTTCCGCCCGCTGTCGTAGTGGCCGTCCTTCGATGTCATTTCCCAGGCACTCCCGCCAGACCGGCCGAGGGACCGACGCATCGGCCCGCCCCCAGTTGGTCGTCACTCCACAGACAGGCACCGGGGCCCACGCGGCAATCCGTGCCGATCCGCGCTCCGCCCTCGATGTAGCTGAACGGATAGATAATGGTCTCGGGACCGATCTCCGCACCGTGGTTGATCCACGTGCTCGACGGGTCCACGATGGTCACGCCGGCCTCCATCCACGCGCCCTGAATCCGATCCTGCATGACGCGGCTGATCTGCGCCAGGTCCGCTCGCGAGTTGATGCCCAACGCCTCGGCCGGTGGGACCGCCGGAATCGCACCGCCGCCCTGACCCCCCTCGATCAGGATGCGCACCGCGTCGGTCACGTAGTACTCGCCTTTGGCGTTGTCGTTGCCCACCTGATCCAGCGCCTCGAAGAGGCTCCGCCCGTTTCCGAAGCAGTAATAACTGATGTTCACCTCGCGGATATCGAGCTGCTGCCGCGTGCAGTCCCTGTGCTCCACGATCCCCGCAAGGGCGCCCGCTTCATTCCGCACGATCCGCCCGTAGCCGGACGGGTCCTCCAGAATCGTCGTCGCCAGCGTGATCGCGTCGCCGGTCCGGGCGCTCTCATCCAGAAGGCCCCGCAGCGTCGCACCCCGAACCAACGGCATGTCCGCCGCGATCACCAGCACCGGCCCCTCGTGCCCCGCCAACGCCGCCCGGCAGCATTGGGCCGCGTGCCCCGTGCCTCTCTGCTCGGCCTGCTCGACGAAGGCGCAACCCGCCCGGTCCGCAAAAGCCGCCCTGACCTGCTCCTTGCCGTAACCCACCACGATCAGGGACCGTTCGACGCCGGCCTCCTCACACGCGTCCAGCACCCAGGCCAGCATCGGCCGACCGCAGATATCGTGCAGAACCTTCGGCAGGTCGCTCTTCATGCGGGTGCTCTTGCCCGCTGCCAGGATGACCGCCGCTACACCGCTCATAGTAGACTCAAGTACCCTGCCTTGAAGCTAGCGAGTCCTTGCCCAACTCAGAACTCGCTACTCGCAACTCCGCAGCGCGTTTCGCCGTCTCCCACCCATCTACCCGGCCAGGACTCGAACCTGGAACGCCAGGACCAAAACCTGGTGTGTTACCATTACACCACCGGGTAATCGGCCGCCCGCCGTCAGACCAGTTCCACGCCGAATCTGCCGATTCACGAGCCGCGAACTTCATCGCGCGGCTTTTGTAGCCCCGGACACGCCGACTCGCGCGATGCCCAATCGGCATGAACGAACTGCAAACGGCATCAAACCGCCGCGCGCGAATCCGGCACAATCGGCATAGGTTGCCTAGGATTGCCACAGGTGGATTGCGACTGTCGCCAACCCGGCGGCCACACGGAGGATGTGGACGCGGCTCAGTGCAACCCGACGCCGAGGCCTGAACTTCCCGCCGTCCCCCGATGCCCCCAGCCGCGTCAGCGGCCCCAGACCTCGGGAAGGAAGCCCATTGCTGAATCAGCCCGATCCAGGCCTAGACAGACTGCCCCTTCTCGCTTCGGGCGGTGGCGCGATCGGACCGACCCCCAGGCCGGGACCCCGTCCGCACCACGAAGGGCATACTCTAGTGGACCCACCCCCACCGGTCAACCACCCAAATTACGCGACCAGACTGGTGTTTGGGCGCCCTCAACAGCACATGGACCGCCCCTTCCGGCTAAGCGCCCGACCCCGCCCCGGACGGTTCCGGCGGTGGCTGGCCGACGTCGAAGACTTGGCGTGCCTGATACGCCACCGCGCTGAACGCCAACCGGTATTGCAGGAGCAGAACGATATACCAGATGCCGAACACCCCCAGGGCCAGCAGGCTACCACAGAGGGGGAGCGTGGCTACGGCGCCCACGGCCCTGCCGGACGCCGCCGGCCCCGCCAGCGCGACGATCAGCCCGAACAGTACGAACGACCCCAGACCGATCACCACGCCCCACATCACGACTGTCGTGTCCCGCGTAAGCCTGTCATTGGGAAGTCGACGGGCGAATCGGCGAAAGTAGATGAACTCGCCGAGGTACGACGCGATGCCGACCAGTATGAACACACCGCCCAACGCAACCACCATACTCAGCGATACGCCCAACCCGACGTTCTCGCTTAAAACCTGCAGCACGTTGCCGATGAACCCCACGATCGCGCAGCCCCTCACTACTTTCCGAAGTGTCACCGGGTCCTCCGCCAGCGATATCCGCGGCTCCTGCGTCGTGATCAGAAAGGCGGCCCAAAGCCCCAGGATCTCCGCCGGCAGCGCCACGAAGATCTGTACCACTCCCGGCACTTGCACCCGTTCCAGCACCCACGCCGTGACTGCGCTCACCATGCCCAGCACGATGTTCCACAGCTTCAGTGACGTGCCTTTTCGCAGCCGGTCCAGCCAGTCCGGGTCGGCATAGGCCAGAAGGTCCCCGTGTGTCGACGCTCCGATCGGTGCGCCGCACTCGGGGCAGGCCATGCCCATGGTCAGTCCGCGCAGGTTGTAACCGCACCGGACACACAGAGTGTCCGCCGTGATCGGCCCCTCCGCCGCTGCTGAGCCTGTCGTTGTCGGATCGTCAGTCACCAGCCGGACCTGCGCGGCCGCAAAACACGCGACCCTGTGTCATACCGATTCCAGGATGACTCTGCCGTTTCCCGAGCCGCGAGCTTCAGCTCGCGCGGCCTGTGCCACCCCTGACACGCCGACTCGCTCGACACCCAATCGGCTTAAGCACACTGTAACCGATATCAGACGAACGCCGCGCAGCGTACTCGTCAATGAGTTGAAATGCCAGAACGTCCCGGCCGTTACGGCCCCAGCATCGCCGCCTCGAACGTGGCGAAATCGTCTTCGTCCACGTCATCGTCGGCGTCGAACAGCATCATCTCGCAGCCCGCCGCCGCCGGCCCGCCCTGCACGCCGTCACCGGACGGACCACCCGCGACGCTCCACCTCCGTCCCCGCCACCGCCCGAAAATCAGCCTCGGTCATCCGATGCCCTCCAGTTCCACGTCAAACAGCATTCGCCTTCCCGGATACGTCACGGGGGACTCCACCGCACGCGGGTCCCTCAGGACCCAGCACCTATACAGCAGCGCAAAGTAGCTTGTTAAGCGCATCCACCAGCGTCGTCACGCGAGCGGGCGTCTTCACCACCACGTGCGCTCGCGCCTTCAGCCACGCGTGCTCTGTATCGACGCGCCCTTTGGTGACGATCACCATCACCGGCAACGGACTGTCACTCACTTCACGTTCCCGGCACTCGTACTCGGCGTAACGATCCTCCAGCTCTTCGCCCTCCGTCAGGCGGATCACCCCCAGAGTCGGCGGGTCCTGGCCAGCCGGCTCGCCGATCCGGTCGAAGAAGACGCGGAATCCGTCGATCTCCGGCTTGGCGCTGCCCCACAGCGGACGGACGACGGCGCGAAGCTGCGACCTTACTGTCGACAGCAGGTCCGGCCAGTCGCCCGACGACGCGTCGGCGATCATCACGAATTTCAGCGCGTGTACGTCGTCTGGTATTGACGCAATCACCTCCCGAAACTGGTCCGGAGTTATACCCAGCATGTCGACCAGGGCATCCAGTGAATAGATGACGTCGTTGCCGCTGCTGCCAAGCAGTAATGCATGAGCGACTGCGTTGGCCAGGGCAATCATGGCGGCTCCGTGCGAGTAATCTGGGTCCAGCCTCCTCAACGAATCGACGGATTGGTGGTGATTCACCACCGGCACGACAAGACTATTCGGAAACCGCCAATGCGACAGTACCTCCTGCAGGACTTCGCAATGATCCAGCGAGAGCAGCCCGCTCTCGACTCCCTCGAGCGGTGAACTCAGTTCGTCGGCTGCTTCCCAGACGCCGGCGTATTCGTCCGGGAATTGAGTCAGCAGAATCAGCCTGCCCACGTCGTGCAGCATTCCCCACAGGAGGAACTCCTCGGGACGTCTGCCATTCAGTACCCTGCCGATCGCCGAGGTGATCAGGCCGCAGGCGATGGAGTGCTCCCAAAAGAGCCGAACGTCCACCCGCTCCGAGGAGACGCCCTTGAAGTGATCAAGTATCTCCATCGCGACGGTTATCTCGCGCACCTCCTCCGTGCCGATCCGTGCCACCGCCTCCTTGACGCTGGAAATCGGACGCCCCCGCGAGAACTTCGAACTGTTGGCCACCCTCAGCATGCGGACCGCGATCGCCTGGTCCTGCATCACGGCCCTGGCCAAGTCCTCTGCTGAGCAGCGTGCGCTTGCCGTCACCCTCATCACCTGTTGAACGGTCTCTGTCAATGGCCTCAGGTCCAGACCCTTGCGCACCCGGTCCAGGACCAACCGCTTATTGACCAACGGCGACAGATCGTTCAGCGTTCCGGCAGCCTGCGAATCACCCACGCCGCTGGTCGCCGCAGGCTTCACGTCTTCCCTGCGGGTCGTTGGCGCCGCCCTCCTGCCCGGCCCGCGTCGTTGACGCTCCGCTTCTGCCGATCGACCGGCCTCGACCCGGCTCTCCGGGGCGTCTCCAACCTCATCTCTCCGCGCCGATGCGGACGTGTCGCCCATCCCGGCGCAGGCCTCACCACCGCGCTCGACCAGCACTGCCGCGTGCACCTCGGCTGCGCTAGCCTGGAAAGCCTGGACAACCGCGGGGGCGAACCGGCTACCGCTCAGCGACACCGCCTCATCGACAATCTGGTCGAGCCCCAGTCCTTCGCCACCGCCGGGATCGTTGGCCAGAAACTCCACCAACCGTACCAAACCCAGGATATTGGCCAACAGGGAAACGTCCATGCCCTTCAGGCCATATGGGCCCTTGCCATCGGTGCGCTCGTACCGATACCAGATCGCTTCGAGCGCATCGGGAAAGTCTGGAAACGACTTCTGAACCAGATGACTCCCACGCGCCCCAGGCTCACCGGCAGCCAAGTGCTTCTCGGAAGAGCAGCGCATTGAGTCGGGTGGCTTTCCACCCGGTTCTGCGAGCAGGCCGAGATCGTGAAACCGCGCCGCCAGGAGAAGTGCAAAAAGCCGGCGCTTGTCCAGCCCCATGGCCGTACCCATGATCCTACAGCCAAGGGCCAGGCGATCGTGGCTTCCGCGCAGTTCTGGCCAGCGGTTTTCAAGCCAGTCGACGCACATGTTCAGGCATTCGAGACACCGTGTCCGAGTTGGGGGGTTCCCCAACGCAGACGTTGCCCCGCAGGGCAATTCGGTCCTACCCATCGCCAACTCCGCGTCGTCCGCCCGACCGTCCGGAACGTCAGCAGTATCGTCGTTTTCTGTATCTGCGATTCAGTTATTTGATGGCTCCTCGCCCAAGAGCGCACCGGGTGAAAACGATCGTAATACCCTTTCCAACAAGTGCATCGTCAGCAGAACCTGTGGGCCCAACAGAATTACAGACTGGGCGGACCAGCCGTTTCGTGATCACCTTTCCCGCTTGAAGGGTGCGTCGAATTTTCGGTGCCGCTTTCCTTGCCGGCGTCTTCCGGCAGTCGCGCCGGCTTGGTGGTGACCGCCGGATTCGCGACTGGAAGCCTTTGCGACGCAGTTCCGGGGCCTCTCTACGCCCTCGGACACCGGAGCCAGGCCTCAGAGAATCCCGGGGGTTGCGGCAGACCCCCAGCAGCCGCGACCCACAGATTCTGCGGAAGAGCCTTTAACGGAAATGCCAGAACGTCCCGACCGTTACGGCCCGAGCATCGCCGCCTCGAACGTGGCGTAATCGTCTTCGTCCACGTCCTCGTCGCCGTCGAACAGCATCATCTCGCAGCCCGCCCCCGCCGGCCCACCGCCCGATCCGGTGAAGCACGCTTGGAAGCGGCCGAAGTCCGCCAGATCAACCGTCCCGCTGCAGTCGCTGTCGCCCGCCGCGTAGCCGACCGCAAACGACAGCACGGCCGACCCGCCCTGCACGCCGTCACCCGACGGCAGCGAGCCCGGGTCCTGGCCGTCAGCCACCTCCCCGTCCAACTGCTGCCCGCTGTTCACCGCGGTCACAGCGTCGGAAACCGTCAGCGTGTAGTCGTCCGACGCCAAGGGCGCCGATGATGTCAGCGTCACCGTGTTCGTGCCGCTGTCGTAGGCGAACCCGACCGAGACCGACCCCGTCGTGTCACCGACCAGCGAGTACTGCCCCGCCGACGTGCTCACGTTCGTGTGGAACGTGACCGTCACGCTGTCCGTGCTCGGCCCACAGATGACGCCCTCCCCCGGGGCGGGTGAGGTCTCCACGATCGTCGGCGGCCCCGCCACGTAGCTGCTGCCCGTACGGCTGCTCCACAGAACCCAGGCGTCCGGATCGAGCTGCACCGAGCTCGGCGCCGACGCCACCGGAATCACGAAGTGCTCCGGGTCGCTGTCGTTGAACACCACGTACGTCTGCCCGTCGGCCACGATGTCGATCGGCATGG
>DATKXO010000292.1:0-6451 GCA_035528995.1 Phycisphaerae bacterium
CGGTGTTGAGAAGGACTCCGATCAAGCGCTCGCAGCACGGTACTACCTTGCGTATCTGGCCAAGGTCAAGAATCCCGAGCGCCGTGCTCGCATCCTGGTTCAGCTTGGTTCTCTGTATAGCACGAACTTCCTTCTCAGTAAGGGTGAGAAGCCGGACTACGGGCGAGCCGCCAAGTACTTCAAACAGGCGCTTGAGGCAGAGCCGAACCGCATCAACGCGCCGATGCTTCGTGCCAGGTTGAATCTCGTCCATTCGGGGATGTCCGCCGAGGAGCGTTTGCACGGACGGATGGAGCTATATGAGTGGCTGCTCTCGCTAAACGAGGAGAAGATCCGCGAACTGGCGATGCCTGACAATCCGGGCGAGACCATATCAGAAGCCGATCTGAAGTGGTTGGTGAAGTACTGTGGGACGGTCACAACGATCACAGCAGGCAACTTGGTTGGAGGCGCAAAGAACACAGGACAGCCATTGAAGTATCTCAACGTGATCAGAAACCGATTCCCTGGCACCGAAGCGGCTCAGCGCGGGGAGAGCCTTCTGGAAAGATACACCAATGCGATCCAAGATCTCGCCGACGAGACTCAGATTGAGCAGATCGAACGTACGCCGCCGGCAGTCATTGAAGCGTCAGCGGACGTGCCTGGGAAGTCAAATCGGGAAAGTTCTCCCGACCTAGACAGGGGTAATGACGCCCCTGGCGTCCTGGCCGCCCCCGAAAGCAGGGGTTGGATGGTACCCGCCCTGGCATGTATTGGCTTCGTCGTGGTTCTGGTGTTGGTTTGGCTATGGGTGGGCCAGCGGCACAAGGGGAAGGCCCGATCGCAATGAGCGTGACAGCACTTCGCCACGGGAACAGCGTGCACGGAACGATCCGCCTGGCGCCCAGACGACCATGCCCGGGCGACGATCCCTCCCCCTGACAGGACCGTCCGGTTGCGGGCGGCGACGGTGGCGGCGCCCAGCGCATGCTCGCCTGGGCGTCGTCTGGCCGAGATGGCGCCGGCGGCGCCGCTGAGGCACTGACGTCGCTTGGACATGCGCCCGCGGCGGGCGTACACTGATCGGCGAACATCAGCATCGAGCTTTGCGGAGGCCGACATGTTCGCCATCGTCAACGCAACCGTGGAGCCGGTCGTCCGGCCGAGGATCGAGCGGGGGACGGTCCTGGTAAGGGACGGCAAGATCGCGGCCGTCGGGCGGAACGTCTCCGTGCCCGCCAAAGTCGAGAAGATCGACGCCAAGGGCAGGATCCTCACCCCCGGCCTGATCGACGCCCACACCCACGCCGGCATGCTGGAGGACGGCCTGCCCGGCGACCACGACGTCAACGAGCGGTCCGACCCGGTCACCCCGCAGATCCGGGCGATCGACGCCTTCCGGCCGACGGACCTGGAGCTGCTGGAGGCGGCCCAGTCGGGCGTGACCAGCGTGTTCATCACCCCCGGCAGCGCCAACGTCATCGGCGGCATGGGGGCGGTGGTCAAGACCTCGGCCAAATCGCTCGCCCAGCAGATCGTCAAGCTCGACGCCGGGCTGAAGATGGCCATGGGCGAAAACCCCAAGCGGGTCTACGGCGAGCAGAAGAAGATGCCGACCACGCGCATGGGCACGGCCGCCGTCATGCGGGCGGCCCTGACCCGGGCCCAGATCTACGTGGAGAAGAAGCGCCGACACCGGCGGCGCAAGTCGGCCGGGAAGGATCCCTTCGAGCTGGACCTGGCCAACGAGGCACTGGCGGGGCTGCTGGCCGGAAGCTACCCCGCCCGCTGCCATGCCCATCGCAGCATCGACATGCTCACCGCCATCCGCGTGGCCGAGGAGTTCGACTTCCAGCTCGTCTTCGAGCACGCCACCGAGTGCGAGGACATCCTCGCGGAACTCACCCGGCGGGATATCCCGGTGGTGATCGGCCCGACGTTCGGGGCGCGGACCAAGATCGAGGTGCGGCACAAGAGCTTCGCCACGGTTTCGGCGGCGGTGAAGGCCGGGCTGGTGGTGGCGATCACGGCCGATTCGGACGTGACGCCGCTGCGGTACCTGAACGTCTACGCCGCATTGGCCATCCGCGAGGGGCTGGCCCCGGCGGACGCCCTCCGAGCCGTCACCGTCAACCCCGCCAGGATCTGCGGCGTGGACGGCCGGCTGGGCTCGATCGGCCGCGGCAAAGACGCCGACCTGGTCCTCTGGGCCGATGACCCGTTTGACGCGCGCACGCGCCCGTCGGCCGTCTGGATCGACGGGCAGCCGGTGGACCTGGCGGCCAAGTCCGTACGAGCTGACGAGTAGATGGCCGCACGCGGCCCGGCAAAGCCCGCCTCAGCCAGGGGTGGAAAGCTCACCTGCAATGGCCCGCCGAGGCGCGTTCCACCAGGCCGCTTGGAGGATGCGGTGGGGGGAGGGGGTCGGCCGACAGTTTCGCAGCTATGGCGAAGATTCGGGGCGGCTCGATGGCTCCGGCCAGCCGTGCACCCATCGAGCAACCGCCTGCCTATAGACTTTCCTGCTGATGGGCTTCTGGATGTATTCGTTCACCCCGGCCTCGAGGCAGTCGGCCTTGGGAATCTGCATGGGGTTGCCGGTGATGCTGACGATGGGAGCGCGCCCCCGCTGGCCGGGGATCCGGCGGATCGCCCGGGCCGCTTCAATGCCGTTCATCTCGGGCATGATGCCATCGAGAAAGATCAGGTCGTATCGGACTTTCCTGGCCGCCGCCACGGCCGCCGCCCCGTTGCCGACCGCATCCACCCGACAGCCCATCTCTTCCACGATGCCGACCACGACGCTGCGGCACAGTTCGTTGTCATCCGCCACCAGCACGCGGGCTATCGGCTTGGGGGTCGAATCGTCCTGGCAGTCCATCCTGCTCTCCGGGCGGTTCCGAAGCAGGCCAAGTTCGCAAGCATCGTCTGCGACACCTGTTACGACACATCCACGGGCATGGGCGAAGCAGTCACCTGGCCTGTCATTGTTGTTTTATCGGCGTGAGAAGGCGCGTGGATTAATACAACTCGATATATGTGTCGAAGGCAGTCCGGTGTTGCCGCTGAGCCCGGGAGCCGGCCAAGCCTGGCCAAGCTTGCGCCGGCCACCGGAGGGGATCAGTCCACCACCTGCCTGAAGGTGCCGGTCCTCGGCGAACCGTTCGGCCTCAGTTGGAGCCGCAGCTTGTACCGCGCCCGGCCCTTAAGGCCGATCGCGGTCAGCACCACCGGGTCGGTGGTGTTATTGGTCAGGTCCCCGTCAACCGGGTCGGTGGCCTCCAGTGCGAAGCTGCCCGCCCCGAGAGCGTTCGCCATCAGCGGACCCTCTGCCCACGCGTCGAACATGTTCCGCCAGGAGCCGGGGTTCTGCTTGATCACCAACAGCCCCCAGTCGATCCCCGACTGGGCGTAGAAGCGGGCCTCGGCCAGGTCGCTGCTGTCGCGCGTCTGGCGGTGCCGAAGCCGCCCCGCCAGCAGGGCTGACAGGCCGATGATCGTCACCAGCATCGCCACGCCGAGCAAGGGCACGTACACCGACCCGCGGGCATGATTCTTACGTTGCGTAATCACCAGTCTCCCGTCCATGCTGCTTCTTTCTTACGGCCGATCGAACAGCCCAACGTTCAATGCTGATCGGGTCATGGGATCTCCTGCCAGCCGGCAGCCCACTCGATCGCCCGCCTCATCAGCGTTTTTCCGCCCCGGTTCAGGCTTGCGATGTCGAAGGCATCGCCTCCCCAAGGCAACTGCACCCGCCGCCCCATGGCCACGCCGCCACCATACAGTGGGGCCCCGGGTGCAAGAACCGCCAGCGAGGGCTTATTGTTGGCCTCATCACCGGCATCGAAGTATTCCGACAGAACGCCGAGCCCCGGGGCGTACTCCGCCTGGAGCAGGTACACCGGCTGCGGGGATGAGAATACCGTCAGGTATCCCGTGGGGAAGCCGGAGGTGATATAGGACGTGTTGTCTACGATTTTGACCATATCACGATCCACCGCGGAGGTGCTCTGACAGAACCCGAACTCGTCAACCATCTCCGCGTCCTCATTGACGACGCCGATGGTCTTCTCCCTCAATTTGGTGCCGAGGTAGCTGGCATAGACCTCCTCACAAACGTATGCCACCTCGGCCTGGACGATGGCGGCGTCCACTTGGCTCTGGCTGGCGGAGGTCCGGATCAGCGTCACCCGAAAGCCCCACGACTCCATCAGCGCCTGCCGCGCCTGCTCCTGTTCCGTGAGGCTACTTCTATCGGTGACGACAAACAGCACCTGCAGGCGGTCGTCACCGTCCGGCCAGGCCTCGGTCCGGACCGCGACCGCCGAGCCGACGACCCTGTCGCCCTGCCAGACCGTAACCGTGATCCTCTTGGCCCCGGTCTCCACGGCCGATACTTGCGTCAGGTCAATGACGGTGACGTGCTCAACGGTCACACTGCGGGTCCACCCGCTCAGGCCGGCGATGGCGCTGCCGGCCTTGCTCTGCGGCGGGGAAGAACTCCAGTTGCGATAGTCGTCCACGTCGTCCCAATCGGCCCGGGTGATCGGCAGCTCGCCGCCCTCGAGGCCGAACAAAGGCGGATCGTCAGGCTCTTGGTAGCGCTGGGCGAGGATCTCGCTCATCAGCCCCTGGGCGAGCAGTTGGCCCCGGGTGCGGGTAGCCATCAGGTATTGCGTTCGCCTGGAGGCTCCCACGGCGCTGAGCCCCGCCACCAACATGAGGCCCACGACGACGATCGAAACGACCGCCTCGACCAGCGTCAAGCCCGGCAGGCGGCGAGCTTCCCGACCAGCCCGTGAAGGACCCTGTGCGATGGCGTCGGCGCATCTCATGATTCGGGCGGCTCCGGCTTGTTCACGGTCAGCACCTCGGTGTCGACCCCGACCGTCGGGTCTGAGGCGGCGCGGTATGCGATGCCGATCGAGCCCAGGATGTTCCTGGGCACCTCGACTGACTGGGTCGTGACGAACGTTCCGTAGACGTAGAAGGGCGCGTCATTGTACTGTCGTGCACCCCCCGGTGGCGGCTCCCAGGTCGCGCCGGAGTCTGAGCTCCACAGGGCGACAGTGTTGTCTTGTGGGGCCGACATCGAGAAGAGGTACCGCAGTTGGATATCGGCGTCGTCTCCCTTGACCACGATCACGTATTCGTTGACCGGGTCGTCGATCGCGACGTCGGAAAAGGTGAACTCCGTCCATTTGAACGAAGACGGCAGGTAGGAAGTGGACCGGGTGTCCGGCGTGCCGATGGCGTCCGGCTGGGGCCGGGGGTCGCCCAGAGCGACGGTGGGATGGATGGCGACGCTGATGGTCTCTCCGGCGGGGGTGAGTTGAAATTGCGTCAATAGAAAGACTCTTGTCACCTTCAACTGGTCGACGTCGCCGGTCAGCGTCGCGATCGTAAAGAACTCGGCAAACCGCTCTGCCGGGGCGAGGCCATAGCTCTTACGCGTGTCGCCGATGCCGGACCAGTGGACGAAGGAAGCCAGCACCTGCTCGGGGGTCTCTATGTCCTGGTGGACAATCTCGATTACCGTCTGCGTGTGGTAGGTGAGGGCGAACTCCTGCACGCCCGCCAGGACATCGACGGCGGCGCCTCCGTCGTACTGGCGGACGAGCGGATCCCCGGGGGTCCCCGACCACTGGTAGCAGATCGTGTGGGTGACGCCGCTGCGTTCGACGGTAAACTCGATCATCGTCGGAGAACAATGGATGATGGACATCGCCGAATACAGTTCGGCGACGAACTGATCGGCGACGAGGGCGGCGTCGACGCTCCAGGCGCACGGGCCGTCGGCATCCGGCAGGCCCCGGGTGGCGATCAGAATGGCAGAGCCCACGGAGGCCATGAGTATGGCGATGATGGCAATGGCAAGCACCATCTCCACCAGCGTGAGTCCGCCCTCACTGCTTCGCCGAGCTGACAGCCGGGATGGTGTGGGGGCCGAGGGCATCATTGCACCGTCGCTTGTCCTGTGTCCGGATCGAGGGCGACGGCCTTCTGAATCAGTCCGACGCCAACGACGACCGAACCGCCGCTGTCGGGCACGCCGTAGCCGTCGAAACTCACGGCCGGGGATCCTCCAAAGTCGGCCGAGATCAAGTCCGCGCGATACGGCCGCTTGTTGAAATCCACCAGGTAGTCCAGGGAGGCCTTGTCCAGGCCGCTGACGCCGGGGATCGACAATGTGTTGTTGGAAACGTCGAAGTTCACAGTTACCGTGCTGCCGGAGGTGTACGCCGTGGACCGGGCCAAAGCCAGGTCGGCCACGATCCGCCGGGCGGCGGTCTCGGCGCGGTAGCGGGTGGCGGAGTTGGCGTATCGGGGAATGGCAATGGCGGCGAGGGTGGCCACGATCAGCAGGACCATGACCAGCTCGACCAGGGTGAAGGCACGGCGCGGCCGACCGTCCCAGCTCCGCGGTGCCAATCTGATCATAGCGCCTCTCCAGCCGGACCGGGCC
>DATKXO010000293.1:0-17787 GCA_035528995.1 Phycisphaerae bacterium
CGCCGGAAACTGAGCACGGCCAGGGAACTGCGAAAGCAGGAGAACATCAGGCTGCGACAACGCCTCCTGCCTTGGCCGGAGGCCGAAACCGTTTCTTACCCAACACGGCGAAATGTCTCACTTTGATTGAAACAAATCATCATCACTAGGTCCATGATCAACAGCACCAGCGCCGCCGCGGCCGGCCACTGGTACCGCCCGATCTGCTGCTCCCGCTCCTGGGCTTCTAATCCCTGCGGGTCCAACCGGGCCACCATCCGCTCATAGAAGTCACTCATGTCCAGGTCGGCCGTACCGACCGGCACGGCGAAACCCTCCCCGCCCGCGATGGCGATCGCCTCCAGCGCCTGGGCATTCATCTTCGAATAATGCTCCTGCCCATCTTCTTCGGTGACGTACTCCCTGCCCTTCTCCGTTCGGATCGGAATGCGCCGCCCGGCCGTCGGGTCACCCAGCCCGATCGCGAATGTCCGTACGTTGTAATCCTCGAACGCGTACCGAGCCGCATACTGTGGATCGGTGTTATGGTCCTCGCCGTCGGTGATCAGCAGGATGGCCTTGTGCTCCCCCGACCGCTCCCCCAGCTTGCCCGCCGCCATTCGAATCGCGTCGGCCAGGTTCGTCCCGCCACGCGTCACCAGCTCCGGGCTCACCTCGTCAAGCGCCATCCGGAACCAGCCGTAGTTCGGAGTCAGCGGACACGACAGCCGCGCCTGCCCGGCGAACGAAATCAGACCCACCCGATCCCCGGGCAGCTCGGCCAGCAACTCGGTCACGAGTTGCCGGGCCTTCTCCAACCGGTTCGGCCGGCAATCGTCCGCCAGCATTGACCGGGACACGTCCAGCACCACCATGATGTCCACGCCCCGCTGGTAAACCTCCACGGCCCGTTCGCCCCACCGCGGCCCGGTCAGGGCCAGCACCAGCATCGCGATCGCCCCCAGCACCAGCGCGGCTTTGATCTTCTGACGAGCCGTGCTCACCCCCGGCATCAAGTGCCCCAGCAGATTAGACGTCGCGAACCGCTCCAGCGCCCGGCGCTTCCGGGCGAAGCCGTACCAGTAGACCACGCCCACCGCCGGAACCAGCCACAACAGGTGCAGGTAACTCAAGTTGCCGAACGTCAGACCCATGACCCCGCTCGTCCTAAGGAATCCTTCGCAGCCGAGTGTTGGCCAGGATGATCTCCAACACCAGCAACCCCAGCACGATCATCAACAGCGGTGGCACCCGAACGCCGCCCAGCACGGTCGACGACGTGGCCAACTGGCGGTACTGCAGGTAACGCCGCTCTTCCGTCTCGGTCCGCTCCAGCTTGTCGATCTCCGCGTACACCGCGTGCAGCGATTGAGTGTCGGTCGCCCAGTAGTACTTGCCGCCGGTGCTCTCGGCCGCCCTGCGCATCTGTTCCGCATCCACCTGGTCCTGACCGCCGCGCTGCGACCCGATCCCGATGGTGTACATCTTGATCCCCATCGCTTGGGCCAACTGGGCACCTTGCAGCGGCGACAGGTCGCCCGCGTTGTTGTGCCCGTCGGTCAGCAGGATGATCACCTTGCTCTTGACCTCGCGACCCGTGGCCCGCAGCCGCCGATCCCGTTCCTCCTCCAGCCGCCGGTCCAGGTCACGCAGCCGTTCGACCGCCAGCGCGATCGCGTCGCCGATGGCCGTCTTGTTCTCCTCCTGGAGTCGCCGCATCTCCGCCTCGATCTGCCCCACCCGCCGACGGTCGCCCGCGGCATTGGCCTGCAACATCGCCCGCTCCAGCGTCCGAAACCGCTTCTGCGCCGTCGGGCCCTCGGCCGTCTCCGACTCGTCCAGAATCGCCAGCACGTTCTCGTGATCCAGCGTCAACGGGGCCAGGCTGTCCGGATAGCAGGCGAAGCCGATCAGCCCGATCAGGTCATCCGGCCGACCGGCCAGGTCTTCTGCATCACCCTCGACAAAACCCCGGAAGATCCTCTTCACCGCGTCCAGCCGCGTGTGCCGCTCGCGATCAATCAGGAAGTCCCGGTTCTCCATACTGCCCGAGATATCCACCACCATCTGGATGGCGATGCCCTCCGCGTAGATGCGCGTCTTCTCGTTGCCCTTGCGGGGATTGGCCAGGCAGACGATCAGCAGCCCCACCGCAAGCGTCCGCAGCACCGGGATCGCGTGACGCAGCCGAACGCCCAGCCCGCGACCTTGTCTTTGAAGCGTCGCCACCGAACTGAAAAGCAGGGCTCCGGACGGCCGGCGCTGAAGCCACCGCCACCAGATCAGCGGCAGCAGCGCCAACGCGATCAGAAAGTACACGCTGCCCGGCTCGAAGCTCACGCTGCAACACCCCTCGCCGCCAACGGCGCCGTCTGCTCGATAAACGTCCGGCTTGCGTCCACCACCGTGTCGATCTCGACGCCCCGCGGCTCGTGCCGGGCGAACTTCACCAGGTCACAGGCCGTCAGAAAATCGCCCAGCATGTCCTTGGGACCGAAACGCAGCGCGTCGCTGCGCTGCACCTCGACCAGAAACTCCTCCGTCGTCCGTTCCGGAGCCATCAGCCCGAACCGCAGCTCGATGTACGTGCGCACCAGCCCGCTGAGCCGGAAGTAGAACTCCGGCACCCGTCCGCGCTCGACCAGCTTCTCGGCCAACAGGGCCTCCAGTTGTTGAAGCGCCCAGACGTGCGGAGGAGGCGGCGGCGCCACCTGGGCCGCCCGAGCCTTACGCCCACGCAGCAACCACCACGCCAGCGCCACCACGGCCGACACCAGTCCCGCCGCCCACCACAGAAACGCCCAGTTCCGCGGCTTGGGGATAGACACCGGCCCCACGATGTCCGCGTATTCAGCCGGGTCGTATTCACCCTCGATACCGGACGCCACCTCGATGCTCAAAGGCGCCGTCGTGACCTCACCCTCGTCAGTGACGACCGTCAGCGAAGGAACCACCCGTGGGCCGGACACGTTCGAGTCCAGCACGAAACTCTGCCGCTGAACCTGCGTCCCGTCCTCGGCTCTCTCCGTCTCGATCGGGCTGTGGTCCTGGACCAGGAAATCTTCGACCGCGCCCGCCAGATCGGGCAGTTGAGTCTCCGCGCCCTGCGGCCCCTGCAGTTCCACGGTCACCCGCACCGGCTCGGCCACGCGCACACCATCGCGATCCGCCGTAACGGTCAGAGTGAGCCCGCCGCCGCTCGCCGTATCACTCACGGGCGTCATCGCGTTCTCGGGCTGTTCGTCCGGCGCATCCGGCCCGCCACATCCGACCAGTGCCAGCACCAGCAGGCACAATGCCGACGCGACGGCCGGGCGCACACGCTCGCCGCCGACACCCCGACGCGGCGAACCGCCGTGAATTTCGAACCTCGTGCCCATCTGCCTCGAATCCGGTACTTACCGCCGGGCGTGTCGCCGGTGGAAATACGCCCGCAACGGCTCCACGAATTGCTCGCCGGTGGTCAGCTCGATCGTCCCGACGTCCATTCGCCGGAACATCTGCCTGCGCCGCTCCGCCTCAGCCGCGACGTCGGCCGCGAACCCTTCGCGGAACCGTCGGCTCGAGGTATCCACCAGCACCAGTGCCCCCGTCTCACTGTCCCACAGCTCGGTCAGGCCCACGTTCGGCATCGCCTGCTCCCGGGGGTCCGTGATCACCACGGGGATCAGGTCATGGCGCCGCTTGGCCACCCGCAACACCTGCTCGTACCCGCGATCCTGGAAGTCGCTGACCAGGAAGACCACGCTCCGCCGCTTGGCCACCCGCCCGAGATGCTCCAACGCCGCGGTCAGGTCCGTACCACGCCCGAGCGGTTCGTGGAACAGCAGGTCGCGAATCACTCGCAGCACGTGCCGCCGCCCCTTCTTGGCCGGAACCGACTTCTCCACCCGATCGCTGAACAGGATCAGCCCCACCTTGTCGTTGCTCCGGATCGCGCTGAAGGCCAGCGTGGCGCACACCTCGGCCGCCAGCTCCCGCTTGAGCTGCTCGTGCGTGCCGAACAGGTGCGAGCCCGACATGTCCACCAGCAGCATCACCGTCAGCTCCCGCTCCTCGCGGTACACCTTGACGAACGCCTCGCCGTACCGGGCGCTCACGTTCCAGTCGATGGTCCGCACGTCATCGCCCACCTGATAGGGCCGCACCTCCTCGAACTCCATCCCCCGACCCTTGAACGTCGTGCTGTACTGACCGGCCAGCACCTCGTCCACCAGATGCGAGGTCCGGATCTCGATGTGACGAATCTTCTTTAGGAGTTCTTTTGGTATCACGGTTCGGCCGTTACGGCACTGGCACGTTATCAAGCACCGTCTGAACGATATGCTCGGGCGTCTTCTCTTCCGCCTCGGCCTCGTAGGTCACGATCACACGATGACGCAGAACGTCCATGGCCACGTCCTTGACGTCCTGGGGCGTCGCGTAGCCCCGCCCCGCCAGAAACGCGTTCGCCTTCGCCGCCAGCGTCAGGTAGATCGTCGCCCGCGGCGAGGCCCCGTACTGGATCAGGTCCGCCAGCGGAAGATGGAACTCCTGCGGGTACCGCGTCGCGTGGCTCAGGTCCACGATGTAGTTCTTCACCTTGTCGTCCACGTAGATGCGATCGACCACCCCACGGGCGGCCGCAATCTCCGACGGCTGCATCACCGGCTCCACCCCCGTCACCGGGCTGGTCGTCGACATCCGGTCCAGGATCAGTCGCTCCTGCTCCCGCGTCGGATACGTCACCACCAGTTTGAACATGAACCGGTCCACCTGGGCCTCCGGCAGCGGGTAGGTCCCCTCCTGTTCGATCGGGTTCTGGGTCGCCAGCACCAGGAACGGCTCCGGCAGCCGGAACGTCTCTGACCCGATCGTCACCTGCCGCTCCTGCATCGACTCCAGCAGGGCGCTCTGAACCTTGGCCGGCGCACGGTTGATCTCGTCCGCCAGGATAATGTTCGAGAAGATCGGCCCCTTCTTGACCGCGAAGTCGCCCTGCCCGGGGCGATAGATCAGCGTGCCGATCAGATCGGCCGGCAGCAGGTCCGGCGTGAACTGGATACGCTGGAAGCCCGCCCGGATCCCCCCGGCCAGACAGCTCACCGCCATCGTCTTGGCCAGCCCCGGCACGCCTTCGATCAGGATGTGCCCGTTGGCCAGCAACCCGGCCAGCATCTGGTGCAGGAGCGCGTCCTGCCCCACGATCACCGTGTGGATGCGGTCCAGCAGCCGGCGAAACGGCTGCGACGCCGCCTCCGCCTCGATGCCCACCTGTCGAACGTCCGATTCCGTCGTCACCATCGTCTGTACTCCCACCTGCCCGAAGAAAGAGCGGTGCCAAAAGTAGCACCGCCCTCGATAAGACGCAAGAAACCGTCCGATCCTCTCGAAATCCGGCCGCTTAGCTGGTGAGTTGCGATGGAAGGCGATCAGGACGTGCCGCGGTCCGCCGGGCCGGCTCAGTCGGGCTTGCTGGGCGCCGCGGCCCAGGTGTGCCACTGCTCTTGAGCAGTGCTACACTGAATACGCCATGAACCCGCCGCCGCGAAAGACCCGTCGTGCCTGGAACGAGCCGGGACATGCTCATTTCCTGACCTACTCCTGCTTTCGCCGAATGCCCCTGCTGAGCCGGGACCGAACGCGCCGCCGGGTCGTCGATGCTCTCGCCGCGACGCGGCGCAACCTGGACGTGGCCTTGTGGGCGTACGTAATCATGCCGGAACACGTGCACGTCTTGCTCTATCCGCATCAGGCAGGTTGCGAAATGAGGAGAATCCTGGTCGCGCTGAAGCGTCCGGTGAGCGACGCCGCCCGCACGTACTTGGAGGGGATCGCGGACGACAGGTGGCTCGAACGGCTCAGCGTGGAGTATCCATCGCGGCGCGTCTTTCGCTTCTGGCAACCGGGCGGCGGATTCGATCACAACGTCTTCCGCGAGAAGACCGTGCCGGCGGTGATCGACTACATTCACGCGAATCCGGTCCGCCGCGGGCTCGTCGCCCAACCGACCGACTGGGAGTGGTCCAGCTCGCGGTTCTGGGAGGGATGGCCGGAGGCGCCCCTCCGCATGGATGACCCGTTCATCTGAGCGACGGCAGTGCACCGGCTGCCACTGCTTTCAAACGGTGCGCCGGGTGTGCACCTGGCGGCAGCCAACGCGGCTTGTTCCGCCGGGCGTCGCATCATATCATGTCGGTGGACGTCCATCATGGCCTTGTACCGCGTGTTGATCGAGCAGGACGAGGACGGAGTGTCCGAGTGCCCGAGCCTGCCCGGCGGTGTCAGCCGGGGAGCCACCCGCGGCGAGGCCGTGGCCAACGTCAAGGACGCGATTGCCGGATACCTCGAGAGCCGCCGCCGGCACAACGAGCCGATCCCGCCTTCGACGTGGGAAGCCACCGTTGAGGTGCCGGCGTGAGCCGACTGCCCGTCGTCTCCCTGCAGCGAGAGACCGGGTTGGAGCGAGACGGTGGTGACACAACCTGGGAAAACTCGAAGAGCCTACATTGACGCATCTGTCTTCGGCGGAGCATTCGACGAGGAGTTCACCGAGGACAGTCGCGCGTTCTTTGACCAGGTCGACCAGGCGCGGTTTGTGATCCTCACATCGGGCCTGGTCGCCGACGAGCTCGCGGAAGCGCCGGCCGAGGTGCGCGAGTTCTTCGATCGCTTGCTCGCCAAGGCGGAATTGGTCGAGGTCGACGGGCCGGCATTGGCCCTGCAGGCCGCCTACCTTGACGCCGGAATCCTGACGCCCAAATGGGCGGACGATGCCTTGCACGTCGCTCTGGCGACCGTGGCCGGTGCGGATCTGATCGTGAGCTGGAACTTTCGGCACATCGTCCATTATGATAAGGCCCCCAAGTACAACGCCGTGAATGCGTTGCATGGTTACCGCCAAGTGGCCATCCACTCGCCCAGCGAGGTGATCGCCTATGAAGACGACGAAGAAGTTTGACTGCCTGAAGATGAAAGATGAAGCCCAGCAACGCCGTGCCCGGACGCTCCGCGGCTTGTCGGTCGAGCAGCGCCTCGAGTTCTATCGCCGGGCGGATGAGGCCCTACGGCAACGTCGTGAGCAACTGCGGCTGCGCAGCACCGATAGGACCGGCCCAAGTTCAACTGAATGACCGTGCGCGAATCCGCGCCGGCAACCAGAGCCGCGCCCGCCCGGAAGCGGACCGGCACGCAGAGCCGCGCCCGCCTCTCCGTGGTGACGCGCAGTGTTCTCAGGCGCGAGGGAGCGAACGACCCGCCGAGGGCGCGCTACGCGTCCTGATTCGCCAAGCGGCCCTGACCGTGGACACCGTCCGAGAACTGCTCTGACACCAGTTCCAGGATGACTCTGCCGTTGCCCGAGCCGCGAGCTTCAGCTCGCGCGGCCTGTGCCACCCCTGACACGCCGACTCGCCGGGCACCCAATCGGCATGAACAAACTCTAACGCGTATGACACTCCCCTCCGGCAGTTCTCCGCCGCTGGCGCTATGCGCCCGCCGGGGCCACGATGGACCCTTGACACGCACATTCGGGCAACCCCCGCCAGCGGCCTCGCGACCGCTGCCGCCAAGCGACACGCCGCGAGTCAAGGGTGTGGACGCAGGTCGGCGACGCCGCGTACGACAAGCGTGGGACGGGCGTTCCCGCCCGCAGATCGCCGGTCAAGCTCAAGGACGCGAAACGCCGACACGGCGAGCATGTACCCGGATGCTACGCTTCGACCGTGTCCGTAGCTAAGGTCACGGGGCATCAGGATCGCAAGACCGGAGAATGGCCCCAGTAGCGACGATCTGGTATGCGCCCTTCTTCAGGCGGTTTACGCGTTCTCCTTCCTGGGTGACGATGCGCTTCAGTCCCGGTGCCATACCCGAAGGATTCGCGCGCGTCGCGGCCGAGACGTAATCTCGGTACACCAAAAGCCTGTGCTCCGTACCGGTTTCGTCAACTGCCATGAACTCTTGCGATTGTTCTTCCATCGTCCTGGTCTCCGCGCCAACTTTGTGCGTCAGGGGCGCTCGCGTGAGTCACGCGAAGCGCGTACTTGCTTGACTTCCTCTTCAGACAGGCCGCGCTGAAGCACCTCGACCGGCACGGCGAGAAAGATCGTCTTCCTTGCGCCGAGTGTCGTCGTATAGTCCCACGTCCCAATGACGGCAATTGGCTCATCCAAGGTCGCGTGCCGTCCGTCTACGAGGCCCGTCATCTGAACACCGGTCAGGCGAACCCACTCATACCGATCGGGGACGCCGCTGAGCGTCCATCCAAGATCTTCCAAGCCGATCTGAACAATACCATCGCTCTGGCCAAGAACTTGAATTACCTCGAACCCGATGGTCTTCCCGTGTTCACCGACGGCAATTCGTGGGAGCCGTTCCTCCCATTCCCGGCGCCTCTGGGAGATAACTCGCTGCGTAATGTCCTTCGCACCCCTGGGGGCACGCCTTGCATCGCTTGTCGCCATCGTCGATCCACCCGACAGTTCGTAGTATCGTTCTTTCGGTGGAACGAAGGGTCGCGTTTGACTCGACGGTTCGGACAAGTCCAAGAGGGGAAGTTCGAACCATCGGTTGTCCACGCGAATGTACCCGTACCGCAGGGCAGCCTCTTCGACATTGGCGCGCGTTGTCGGCTCGATGGAAAGATTGAGCTTTTTCCAGATCATGCGCCCCTGTTTGTTCGCTACTGGTCTGTGTACTGTGACGCGATGCTGTCGGTCAACGGCCAGTGCCTTAACCCAGTCAGCGAACTCCTCTGGGTTGACCAGGACCTTTCCGTCGGATCGCACGACGAGAACGTCCATAGGTTTGACGCCTGCACGCGCGCCCGGGCTACCCGCAAGGACCTTCCCAACGAAAAGGCCACGTTCCCGTAGGGCAGGCATCTCATCTTTCCGCCAAGCTGATTTGACTTCGTCGTCAATTGCGAGCACCGCAATCCCAATCGCAGCAGAGTCTGCGGGGATAGCGTCAGGCTCGCCGGATGGCTGAGTTACAGCTTGACCGAAGGAAGGATGCATGAGCGAGAGGCAAAGCGCGAGCACGCAGTTGCTCGCTACGGGATAACGGATAGTTGGGCGGATCATTCCCGTTTGACTCCAATTCGACGCCCAATGTTGCGACGACGTCTACGCCCCATCGTCGCGCTGGCCGATTCGCTCCACCCTTGACATGCTGCAAGAGGGCGCTGAGCGGCCGCCAATGCCGATCGCTGCGCCCCGTCAAGAGCAGGCGGCCCCTTTTCGCCCGTCGTGCTGACCCTTGACACCGCGGTGGCCTCCTGACATGCCTAAATCGCCAGACGATTGTCGGGATCGCCCGGCGCGGCGTCAAGGGCGGGCCCAGCGCAGCATGTAATGCGCCGTCTTGCCCGCACCGTTGGGGCCCAGGAAGCCGAACAGCTCGCCTTCGCGCACGTCGAAGCCGACGCCCACGACGCCCTGCACCTCACCGAAGCGTTTGGCCAGACCGTGACCCTCAATGGCAGAATTGTTGTCATCCATCATACAGTGATGACCTTATCGGGACCCCGCCCTTTGGCTGGTGAGTCGCAATAGAAGGCGGTCACGAGTGGGCCGCGCTCCGCCGGGCCGGCTCAGTCGGGCTTGCTGGGCGCCGCGGCCCGAAGGGCGTTGCGGATTTCGCCCAGGAGTTGGTCCACCTTGAAGGGCTTGAACAGCACGGCCGCCAGGCCCTCCCGGCGGGCCCGAACAATGGCGTGGTTCGGATCGTACCCAAAACCGGTCATCAGGATCACCGGCCGGTCCGCGTCCGCGTCCTTCGATGCGGCGAAGACGTCGTAGCCCGTCGCCCCGGGCATCTTGATGTCACTCAGCACCAGGTCGTACGACTGCCGCCCGATCAGCTCCAGAGCCGCCGTGCCGTCGGCGGCGATGGTCACCTCGCACCCGTACGTGACCAGGACGTCACGTACCGTCTCGCGGATGACCTCCTCGTCGTCCACGATCAGCACTCGCTTGGTGTTGAGCACCGGGTCCGTCCGCGACGCCCGCGTCGGCCGACGCCCCACCAGGCCACGCTGGGGCGCGGTCACCTGCTTGATCGCCGCCCGGATCCCCGCCGCGTTGCTGCTGATCTTGTTCAGCCGATGACGCAGGTCGTCGTGACCGATGTAGTCCTCGATCAGGCTCTCCACCTCCGTCAGGATGTCATTGAGCGGTGCCGTGATCTCGGCCATCACGTCGCTGCCCAGCTTCCCCGTCGTGGTCGACCGCTCGGTCACCAGCAGCTCCAGGATGTGCAGGCTGATGGCCACGTGCCGGGCAAATATCTCCAGCACCTGCCGGTCGTCCTCGCTGAACGCCACCGGCTGGCAGCTCTCCACGTTGAAGACCCCGATCACCCGGTCGTGAAGCCGCAACGGAACCGTCAGCGAGCTGGCCGCCCCCTCGATCCCCGGCAGGTAACGCGGATCCGAACGCACGTCCGGACAGATGTAGCTCCGACCGTGATGGGCCACCCACCCGGCGATCCCATTGCCCTCGCTCGTGGCGTACACGTCCAGGCCCTGGGCCTCGAGCGTCATCCCCGCCGAGAGCACCGGCTCCAGCTTGTTAGTCCGCTTGTCCAGCACCCACACCGCGAAGTTGTCGATGTGCATCAGAGCCCGCGTCAGCCGGATGATCTTCTGTTCCAGCAACGCCAGCCGCTCCTGAGAATCCAGCCGGGTGATCTGCTCGACGTCCAGCCGAACCAGCTCGCGCCCGGCGCTGTCGATGGCGTCCAGCCGCTCCTGAAGACGCAGTGCCCGGGTCGCGTCCCAAACCACCGCCGCCACCTGCGTCACCTGATTGTTCAGATCGATGACCGGCGTCGCCGTGATCTCGAAGAAACGGTTGTCGCTGGTGGTGACACAGAAGCGCCGCCCGCGCGCCGGATTCGGGCCGCCCTTGGCATCCGCCGCCCCCCACGAGAACGTCTTAACGCAGCTCTTGCAGACCCGGTCGCGAAGCTCCCCCGGGAAGTCCAGCATCTTCGGGTTGGCCCACACCAGTTGCCCGTCCGCCCCGACGATGCACACGCCCTGCGGCACCGTCTCGAGAATGACCTCGGCCCCGGGGGCCAGGTGCGGACGCTCCAGCGGAAGGAAGTCCTGCGAACTGCTGACGATCAGGTCGAACGATTCGCGCCGCAGAGCACGGACGGCCTCCTCCACACTCTCGACGCACTCGATCTGGCCCCGCTCGCCCACCAGCTCGCCCACGTCGATCGGCGGAGGCTCTGCCCCCTTCACCCACAAGACACGAACGGTCGCTGTGTCCTTAATGCTCATCTCTCCACACCGCACCAGCGTCTATCGCATCCCTGCCCATTATAGAGGCCGCGTCGGCGCGGTTTCCATTGCCGGCGCCTCCAAGCGCGAAACGACAATTGTACCACCGCCCTGCGCGGCCCTACAAGCAGAATTCCAGAATCACCCCACAGACATGGCCCAAAAACCACCGCAACTGCCTTCCCACCACCGAATTGACGTGTGGTTGGATAATGTGAATCAGGGGGCGCCCTTCCGCATCTGTTCCATCGGGCGCCGACCGATCTTCGACTCCGTCCCGGCCAGCAGTCGGCCCAGATTCGCCCGGTGACGCACCACCACCAGCACGCCCAGCAGTACCGAGAACGCCAGCAGCGGCCAGCACTCGTCGATCACGCTGCGCCCTCGGTATCGGGCGATCACCAGGAACAGAATCGGAAACGCGACCCCGGCCGCAACCGAGCCAACAGAGATGTACCGGCTGGTCGCAACCACGATTACCCAGATTCCAAATGCGGCCAGTCCCGGGATTGTCAAATCCGGATAGACCCCCAGCGTTACCCCCAGCGACGTCGACACCCCCTTACCGCCCCTGAAACCCAGGTACACCGGGTAGTTGTGCCCCAGAACGCACGCGATCCCGATCGCCAGCCAGCAAAGGTACCGCACCGCCTCGGGCGGACCCTCGCGCCCGCCCAGTCCGATAAGCACCGACCCCGCAATCACCGTCGGAACCAGCCCCTTCAGCACGTCCAGCGCGAACACCAACACGCCGTACGGCCGGCCCAACAGGCGGCTTACGTTCGTCGCCCCAATGTTCCTGCTGCCGGCGGTGCGAACGTCGATCCCCTTCACCCAGCCGACCAGCAGCCCGAACGGAATCCCCCCCATCAGATACGCACCCACGATCAACAACACCAGCGTCGCCGTGGCGCTCATCTTGCCGCGCTCCGCTGGCCGACCAGTTCGGCGTAAAGCGCCGCGACGCCGTCGGCGTGCCGCCGCATCGTCACCCCTTCACTCACCTGGGCCGCCCGCCGGCCCATCTCCGCCCGCCGGTCCGGGTCGGCCAGCAGCCGGACTCTCTCGGCCAGCCCCGCGACGTCCTCCGGCGAGTCCAGCACGTATCCGCTCTTGCCGTCTTCAATCGCTTCCGCCGCTCCGTCAAACCGCGTGGACACGCAAGGCAGCCCCGCCGCCATCGACTCCAGCACCACCCGACTGCAAGGGTCGTAGTACGTCGGGTGAACCAGCACGTCCGCCGCATGATAGAACGCCGCGATCCGCTTGGTCGGTCCCGTGAACTGGATGCGATCACCCACCCCGGCCGATGCCGCCGCACGCTGCCAACGGATCGGGCTGTCCTTCCCCACCACCAGCGATTGCAGCCTCACCCCGGCGTCACCGGCCAGCAGCGCCGCCGCCTCGATCCACCGGGCAACACCTTTGAGCTTGAAGTTGTGAGCCACCAGCATCACCAGCAGATCGTCCGCCGCCACGCCGTACAGCTCCCGGATGTTCCGCCGGTCCTGCTGCCGCTGCGTGTCCCCGGCCGTGTCCGGGTCCACCCCGTTGAAGATCTTGCGGATCTGCGACTGCGGGTAATCGAAATGCTCCCGAAGCTGCCGGACCACGTAATCCGACAGCGCAATCACCACCGGCCGCGGCTCACGACCCAGAACCCGCCGTTCCAGGTCCAGCATCAGCCGCTGCCGGTAGTTGAACCGATTCGCCAGCCGCTTCAGCGACCGGGCGGCGTTGCTTCGACGCAGGGCCAGGTTCCGCGCCATGGTTTCCACCACCGTACCGCCACGCGGTTCATAGACGTCGGCCCGCACGCACGGTGATATGGCGTGCACCAGGTCCACCTCCAGCCGATCCAGCAGCAGGTCCGCCTGCCGAGCGAACGCGGCGCTGCGCCCGGTGCGCGTCGTCGAGTTACACCGCAGCGTGTGAACCCGCATCCCCGGCGCCGACGGCAGACGAGATCGAGTCACGATCTCCAGCTCCATCCCCAGCCCCAGCAGATGCTGGATAAACTGGTGCGCGGACGTCTCCGCACCCCCGCGCCACGGCTCGATCCGCTCCATCACCAGGGCGATTCTCACGACCCGGCCCCCTCCCGTTGACGCCGGCGGGCGTCGTGCCCGGCGATCCGCCCGGTCTTGTGCACGATCTGTTGAATCAGCCGCCGGCCCCCGGCCCTGAACCTGTCCCTGCCCAGATAGACCCGCAGAAAGCGCAGCCGATCCCCCACCGTCGCGCTCCCCGCCGGTGTCGAGTAGTTCAACGATGCCAGATCCTTCACCACCCAGCGCCGCCGCAGCCATCGCGGCCGGAACACCCGCGCCAGGTCGATCAGCCGGAACGCAAACTGATCCCCCGTCGCCTCCATGAAAACATGCGACAGATACAGGTCGCGGTGCACAAGCCCGCTCCGGTGAAACCGCGCCACGAACCGCGCCAACTCTTCCACCAACTCGCGCGACCACCTGCCCGGTTCACGCACGACGTAACGCTCCAGCGATTCACCCGCAACCTCGGCCGTCACCAGCACGCTGCGACGCTCCCACGCGCCGGCCATCTCCTCGCCGACGGCCACCGCCCTGACGCACGCAACGCCGGCCGCCGCCACCTCACGCATCCGCTCCCACTCGATCCGGGCCGTCCCGCACCGCACACAGCCCGACAGCATCCGCCGCAACTGCTGCCCCATCGGCGGCGACGTATAGCGCTTCAAATACAACGTACCCGCACCGGGAAGCTCGAACCGCATCCGCTCGCGCCACGACGGCAACGTAGCCTTGTCCAGCAACTCCCCCTTCGAGTAGGCGAACAGACCCGCCACACTGTCGAGCCCGGCGCCCGCCAGCGCCGCTGCATAAGACTCGTCCATCAGCAGGCCGCCGCCCTTCTCGACCGCGCCCATCTCCCGATCCGCGGATGTAGCCAACTCGTTCACGTCGCCTCGACCGGTCGCCGCGCCAACAGCTCGTCCGCCGCCGCCGCAACCATCTCCACCGTCACGCCCGTCATGCAGCACAGTTCCTGCGGCGGGTCCAGTGGACAGACCTTCTTCTGACACGGCCCGCAATCCACGCTGACCGACACTTTGCGCTCCCGCGGATACTCTGTGTCCGTCCACCCCGGATGCGTCGGACCGAAGATCGTCACCACCGCAACCTTGAACGCCTTGGCGATGTGCCGCGGCCCCGTGTCGTTGTTGATCAGCAGATCGCACCGACGGATCAGCGACTTGAACTCGCCCAGCGTCGTGACCGGCTCGTCAAACACAGCGGCCTCACCCCGCACCAGGCCCGCGATCCGCCGGGCGATCGCCTCTTCACCCGGTGCGCAGGAGATCACCACCCCCGCCCCGTGCGTCTCGATCAGCCGGTCCGCCAACTCCGCGAACCGCTCCGGCAGCCACAGCTTGCTCGACCCGAACGACGCCCCCGGACTGATCACCACCAGCGGCCGCCGCCCGCCCAGCCCCGCTTCCGACAGCCGCCGTTCAACCGCCGCGTCATCGCCCGCGTCGGTGAACAGCTCCAACTCGTCACCCGGCGGGTCGCACCCCAGGTGCTCGGCCAGCTTCCCGTAGTAATCCACCATGCGGGTGACGGCGATCGCTCCATTGACCCGCGTCACCGGCAGCCGGTCCGTCAGAAGCCATCCCCGCCCGTCGCGGTCATATCCGATCCGCCGCCGCACGCCCGCCAGCCGCGCCAGCAACGCCGACCGGAACGAGTTCGTCAGCAGAGCGGCCCAATCGAACCGCCGCCTCCGCAGATCGGCCGCCAGGGCAAACAACTCCCGCCCTCGGCCGTGCTCGCGCTTCGGCTCCCAGTGCACCAGGTCATCGTTCCAGCCGCTCCCCGCGATCAGGTCATCCAACACCGGGCGCCCGCAGAACATGATCGACGCCTCCGGGTATCGCCTGCGCAGAGCGCGCAGCGTCGGCGTGGCCATCACGAAATCGCCTACCCAACTCGGCAGCACGACCAGGATGCGCCCCGGTTCATCGTCCGCGATGTGCTTCGTTCGACCCACGATGCAATTCTATCTGCGACCACATACCCCCACAACGCCGCCCGCAGGCCGCCTGAAGCGCAGCGCAACAGCCCACAACGCCACCACCAACACCGCCGCCCGGTCTCAATCTCCAATCTCCAATCCCCAATCCCCAATGCCCCCTCCTGCCTCTCCCGCGTTGACACTCCAACGCCCCACCGCTAGCATCGCTTCTTCCGTTAACGACCTTCTTGTGCGTTGGAGTCCACGAGAGGGTGACCAGGTTCGCGTAGGGCCGGTGTAGTTCGCTGAAGGCGAACGAAACCACCACCCAAACCAAAAGAGTGAACGAGACCATGACCCCAGCATTCGAACACCTCACCCCGCCGACCACCGGCGAGAGAATCCGCATGACCGACGCCGGCCTCTCCGTGCCGGACAAACCCGTCATCCCCTTCATCGAGGGCGACGGCACCGGCCCCGACATCTGGCGGGCCACCGTCCGAGTCCTCGACGCCGCCGTCCGGAAGGCCTACGGCTCCAACCGCAAGATCGCCTGGTTCGAGGTCTTCGCCGGCCAGAAGTCCTACGACAAGTACGGAACCTGGCTGCCCAACGACACCGTGACCGCCATCCGCGAATACCTGGTGGCCATCAAGGGCCCCTTGACCACCCCGGTTGGCGGCGGCTTCCGCTCCCTGAACGTCACCCTCCGCCAGATGTTGGACCTCTACGTCTGCCTGCGCCCCGTGCGCTACTTCCAGGGCGTCCCCTCACCGGTCAAGCAGCCCGAGCTGGTCGACATGGTCATCTTCCGCGAGAACGCCGAGGACATCTACGCCGGCATCGAGTGGGAGGCCGGCACCCCCGAGTGCCGCAAGGTCATCGCCTTCCTGCAGGACGCCATGGGCGTCAAGCAGATCCGTTTCCCCGAGACCTCCGGCATCGGCGTCAAGCCCGTCAGCGAGGAGGGCTCCAAGCGACTCGTCCGCGCCGCTATCGACTACGCCCTGGCCAACAAGCGAAAGAGCGTCACCTTCGTCCACAAGGGCAACATCATGAAGTTCACCGAGGGCGCCTTCCGAGACTGGGGTTACCAGGTCGCCGACACCGAGTACGCCGACCATACCTACTCCTGGACACGTTGGGAGAAGACCAAGAAAGCAAAGGGCGAGGAGGCCGCCAACGCCGAGCAGGAGAAGGCACTCGCCGCCGGCCGAATCCTCGTCAAGGACGCCATCGCCGACATCGCCCTCCAGCAGGTCCTCACCAGGGCCAACGAGTTCGACATCATCGCCACCATGAACCTCAACGGTGACTACATCTCCGACGCCCTCGCCGCACAGGTCGGCGGGATCGGCATCGCCCCCGGCGCGAACATCAACTACGACACCGGCCACGGCCTGTTCGAGGCCACCCACGGCACCGCCCCCAAGTACGCCAACCTGGACAAGGTCAACCCCGGCTCCCTGACCCTGAGCGGCGAACTGATGCTCCGCTACATGGGCTGGACCGAGGCCGCCGACCTGGTCATCAAGGGCATGAACGGAGCCATCACCGCCCGAACCGTAACCTACGACTTCGAGCGCCTGATCCGCCGAGAGGGCGGCCAGGCCACCCTCCTAAAAAGCAGCGAATTCGGAGACGCCCTGATCAAGCACATGACCTGACCCGCTGTGGTATAATGTTTGTATGATCCGCGCCTCCACAACACCGGCCCGTTTGCACTTCAGCCGCGCCGACTACCACCGTATGGCCGAGACGGGTATCATCCCGCCTGACGCCCGGGTCGAGCTGTTGGACGGCGAGATCATCCACATGAGTCCCATCGGTCCGCGACACGGTGCCATTGTCGACCGGCTGTCGGCCTTCTTCACCCCACGTGTCGCCGGCCGGGCCATCTGCCGCGTGCAGGGCTCGATCGCCCTGACTGAGACCACCGAACCCCAGCCGGACCTGGTCCTCCTGAAGCACCGAGACGACTTCTACGCTTCCGGTCACCCCGCCCCCCACGATGTCCTCCTGGTGATCGAGGTGGCCGAGACGTCGATCGAGCACGATCGTGTCAACAAACTCCGGCTGTACGCCCAGGCCGGCATCCCGGAGTACTGGGTCTTCGATCTGGCCCGCAATGTCCTGATCGTCCACCGCAACCCCACCGGCCAGACCTACGCCTCCGTGCAAGAGCACGACCGCTCAGCCCGCATCAGCCCCCAGGCCTTCCCCGACCACGTGATTGATCTCAATGAGATTCTATCGTCCTAAAGCCACCAGTCGCAGGCGGGGCCACAGACTCGCCCCCCGCGCTTGCGTGCAATGCCCTGTTCGCCACAATACGCACCGTTGACGTCGGCCCCCAACAGTCGCCCCGTCCCAGCCACGATCGGCCCACCATGAAACACAAGACCCTCTTCCGAATGCTACTCAAGCTCGTGGGCGTGCTCATCTTTGCCGACGGCGCACCTCAGATGATTGTCGCGTTGGGTTGGATCGTTGACTGGATGCAGGGCGGTACATCCCCTGGTAGTTGGTCTACCGTCGTCTGG
>DATKXO010000294.1:0-12547 GCA_035528995.1 Phycisphaerae bacterium
AGGCCATGCCGCCAGCTTGGTTCAGGGCTCAAGGTCTGGTGTGCCTCGCCGACCGGCACGCCGCGTTACAACACTGAAGGAAACCGCCGGATACGGTGAGTACGTCCGGTGGTGTGGGAGGACGGGGGCCGCCAGGCCCCCTCCTACCCGATTTGATCGGTCGGATTGCCAAGCCGGCTCGCCCTTTGCGGGCGGCCGGAATCGTGCCTTTCTTATTCCGGCGGCAGCGCCGCCTTGACCGCCTCCAGGGCCGCGTCGTAGTTCGGCTCGTTAGTCACCTCCCGAACGTACTCGACGTGGGTCACCTTCTCGTTCCGGTCGATGACGAAGGCCGCACGGGTCAGCAGGCCCAATTCCTTGATCAGCACGCCGAATTTCTGTCCGAAGTCGCGATACTTGTAGTCGCTGGCGGTGACCACCCGGTTGATGCCCTCGGCCCCGCAGAAACGCTTCTGGGCGAAGGGCAGATCGAGGCTCACCGTGAGGATGACCACGTCGTCGGACAGAGTCGTGGCCCGCTCGTTGAAAGTTCTGGTCTGCATGGCGCACACCGGCGTGTCCAGGCTGGGCACCACGCTGATGACCCGCACCTTGCCATGGAGCTGCTTGCAGTCCAGGTCGGAAAGGTCGTTGGCCGTCAGCATGAAGTGTGGGGCCGCGTCGCCCACACCGATCTCGTTGCCGATCAACGTCATGGGGGTGCCTTTGAAGGTGATGGCTCCGGTTCGCTCGGGCATAACTCGCTCCTCAGCAGGACCTCGGGTGACGGGGCATTATAGCCGCGAGTCGCCGGGTGACGCCAGACGTGGCGGGGTCCGGCGGCGGGGCCCCGGGCAATGGCGGTCCGGGGTTTTTGCGGGGACCTGCGGTATTCCGGCCTGGGGGGCCTTATACTGGCCATGTCATGCCGCCGGTGTGCCGCCCCGGCCGCCGCCGTATGGGCGGCCGGTGACGCGGTGGGTCCGTTGGGTCGGCACCGGAATTGCCAGTCAGTATCTCGTTCCGACCGGAGCCGGCGCCCGAGCGCCCCGGAGCGGCGCGAGGCGGCGGACCGTCGGCGCGTTCGGTCGGCCCGAGGACGCTCATGACCGAAACGAAGCTGGACGAGCTGAAACGCTACGCCGGGTTCGAGCCGGCCGACGCCGAGCGCGTCATGCAGGCGGCCGACCAGCTCGCCCCCGTTCTGCCGGAAATCGTCGAGCAGTTCTACGCCCGGCTGGAGAGCGACGCGTCGGCCCGGGCCGTGCTGGACGGCAGCGGCTCGACGCGCGGACAGCTCCAGGCCACCATGCTCCAGTGGATGAAGGAGCTCTTCGACGGACCGTACGACCGGGCCTACTACCGCAGGCGGGCCCGGATCGGGCGGGCCCACGTCGAGGTCAATCTGCCGGCGCACTTCCTGGTGCCGGCCATCAGTGTCGTGCGGACCGCCCTGACTCAGCACGTCCGCAAGTTGAATCTGCCCGATGCCGACGCCTTGATCCTGTCGGTCGGCAAACTCCTGGACCTGGACCTGGCCATCATGCTCGAGGCCTACCATATCGAGGCCGAGGAGCGCATCCGGGCCGCCGAGCGCGAGCTGTATCAGGAACGACTCGAGGAATCGGAACACCTGGCCAACGTCGGACACCTGGCCGCCACCCTGGCCCACGAGATCAAGAACCCGCTGGCCGGCATCAGCGGGGCCATCCAGGTGATCGGGCACTCGCTGGCCCCGGACAACCCGCACAAGGAGGTCATTGGCGAAATCCTCTCGGAGATCGACCGGCTGGACGCCACCGCCCGTGACCTGCTGATCTACGCCAAGCCCAAGCCGCCCCTGCGCAAGCAACTGCACATCGGGCCGTTGCTGCAGGACACGCTGATGCGATTCCGTCAGGACCCGGTCGTCCACGGGCTGCCCATCCACTGCGACGGTCTGGAGTCCGCGGCCACCGCCCACATCGACGAGACGCAGTTCCGGCAGGTGATCACCAACCTGTTGCTCAACGCCGCCCACGCCTGCGAAAAAGGTGGGGCGGTCACCTTCCGGCTTGCTACGGCGGATGATATGGTACGAATCGAGGTGATCGACACCGGCGTTGGAGTCGCCCCGGACGCGGTAGGGCACGTCTTCGAGCCCTTCTACAGCACCAAGGCCAAGGGCACCGGGCTGGGCCTGTCGATCTGCAAGTGGATCGTCGAGTCCCACGGCGGACGCATCACCCTGGAGAGTGAGGAGGGCAAGGGCACCAAGGTCACCGTCGAGCTGCCCGGTTCATCGTGATGAAGACCCGCGTACTGATTATCGAGGACGAGAAGCTCATCCGTTGGTCCCTGCGACAGCGGTTCGACGAGGAGGGCTACATCGCCGACGAGGCCGAGACCGGCCGCGAGGGCCTGGCACTCATCCGCGAGAACACCTACGACCTCATCACGCTGGACTACAAGCTGCCCGACATCACCGGCCTGGAGGTCCTCGAGGAGATCCGCCGCACCGACCGTGACCTGGTGGTCATCATGATCACCGCGTTCGGCAACATCGAGGACGCGGTGTCGGCCATGCGGCTGGGGGCGTTCGACTACATCACCAAGCCGTTCAAGATGGAGGAGCTGATGCTCACCATCGAACGCGGCCTGGAGACCACCCGCCTCAAACGGCAGGTGCGCGACTTCCGGAACCAGATCCGCAGCAAGTTCGGGATCGAGGGCATCATCGGCGCGTGCTCGTCGATGCAGGATTTGTTCAGCACCATCCGCGACGTCGCCTCCAGCGGTGCGTCGACCATCATGCTTCGCGGCGAGAGCGGCACCGGCAAGGACCTGGTGGCCAAGACGGTGCACTACAACTCCGACCGGGCCGACCACCCCTTCGTCAACATCACCTGCACCGCACTGGCCGAGACGCTGCTGGAGAGCGAGCTGTTCGGCTACGAGCGCGGGGCGTTCACCGACGCCAAGTCGCAGAAGAAGGGCCTGCTCGAGGTGGCCGACGGCGGGACCGTGTTCCTCGACGAGATCGGCGACATGCCGCCCATGCTCCAGGCCAAGCTGCTCCGCTTTCTCGAGGAGCGGGTCTTCCGTCACGTCGGCGGCGTGATCGACATCGAGGTGGACGTGCGGGTGATCGCTGCCACCAACCGCGACATCGAGGAGGCCGTCAAAGAGGGCAAGTTCCGCGAGGACCTCTACTATCGGCTCAACATCATCCAGATCTACCTTCCGCCGCTGCGCGAGCGGGGGAGCGACCTCGACCTGCTGGCCAATCACTACCTGGCCAAGTTCACCACCGAGTTTCGCAAGCCGATCCAGGGCATTACGCCCCAGGGCAGGGCCCGGCTGCGGACGTATTCCTGGCCGGGGAACGTGCGCGAGGTTCGCAACGTGATCGAGCGGGCCGTCCTGCTGTCCAAGAGCGCCGAGCTGGGCCCGACGGACTTCGTGCTGGGCTCGCCGCGCGAGCAGGCCGACGGCATCGCCGGTCTGCCCATGCTGCCGCCCGGCGGCGTGGACCTGGCCGTCGTCGAGGAGCAACTAGTCCGCCAGGCCCTCACCCGCGCCAACGACAACCAGACCCAGGCCGCCGCCCTCCTAGGCCTGTCCCGCGACCAACTCCGCTACCGAATGCAGAAATACAAGCTCCTGTAGGGTGCATCTCGATGCACCAGACGTGGCCGGGATGTCACCACGAACACCACGACCGGGCATTCGCCCTCGGCCAGACAAAAGAGGCGCAACCACGGAGCACGCCGAGGTCGCAGAGAGCACGGAGAGTGCTCGCACAGGGCACGGCGGGCGTGGTTCGAGCGGGCTCAATGGCGGCACTGCGCGTGCCCTGCGGGATGGCGAGCGAGAAGGCACCGACGGGCAGCCAAGAGCGGGTACGGCAGGGCATGGGCCTGGGTTCGTTACCCTGGCCGACGTGTGCGGTGTCGCTGTGTGAACGAAATGGTAAAGGCAGGTGAACCACCTGCCCCTACCGTACTACTCTGGCCATGAGAACTCAAACAATTTGCATAGCGCCACCCGCCATGCAGGTGGTACATCGGATGGACTTTCCCACTCGTGGACGTGCCGGTACGCCTTGAACGGTTTGTCGGAACTCGGCGGTACGTAGCCAAGTGCCTCCTCAAGATTCTTGTCTAGCACGACAAGATGGTCGGGATCACCTAGCGCCTGGCTGATTGGCGCGTTGAACTTCTCGGCACCTTCGTTGCCAAAGTCACCGTCGTGCATTACCTTTGGCGACATGCCGAGATTGCGAAGGTACTTGACGAGTGAGACAATTGACGCTTTTCCACGGGCTCTTGCAAGCTGGTACCGCGCCTGTATGTGCTTTTGCATCTCCTGTGGGAGGAGACCGAGTGTTTGCCGAATCGCGAGAATCTCGGAGTCCCCCTCGACAATGATGGTCGCGTCTGCAAAGAACACCCTGGAAAGCTCATCATCGAATATTTGGAGCATCTTGACCCGTTGCTTGTCTTCCGCGGGCAGCGAGCCCAAGGAAGATGATACCCCATAGTTGTGGACGGAAGCAGAACCTTCCGGAGTAATGTACATGCGAGACAGGCTTTGAAGATCTTGAGAGAGGTCTATCATCCATGGCGAATGCGTACTGCAGATAATCTGATCGGACGTCCCGAGGGAATAGATCGTGTCTCGAAGCAAATTGGCGGCCGACGGATGAAGGTACAGCTCTGGTTCCTCGAACGCAACGATCGCGGGACGAGTCTGGAGGTCCTTCTGAATCTTGAGACGGGCGTGATGACGGAGCATTGCGAAGACACACGTTCTGACCAATCCTGTACCCTGGCGCGCGGCGCCCGTTTTGATGTTTGAGAAAAGGGTGATCGCGTACTTGGGTCTTAGCACCTCAAGAAGGCCTTGAAGTGATGGCATGATTGAAATGCCGCACTCGGGGAAAACGTCTGCGATGATGGCGTTGACATCGCGCAGGAGCTTGGAGACAAGGGAGGCCTCGTCGGCCGGGTCCATTTGCTTTTCGAGGACGCCAAGCTTTTGCTGAATCGTCTCGGCAATAGGGTTACCTTGGATCAGGTCTTCAAAGAGGAGCGACAGGCACTCACCAAGTGTGTGGCGTTTCTCCCCGGACTCGATGTCTTGAGTGTCGGTAATGGCCGGTACATGTATGACTCGAGGCAGTCGCGAGAGGACATTCTGCGGTATACCGCCTGGATTCGTCACCCAGGTAGGGTTGGCGCTCGTGTCGAAATCGAGCGCATCCGGCAAGCTGCGTTCCCAGCCCTTCTTGAGTTTAGCTGAACGGTCGGCAGATCCGAAAGCTTCCTTAACCACGTCCTCTGCCAAACCGGCGGACAGAAGGTCGCCCACCGTCTTCGCCTTCTCGTACTCTTCCTTGACGGTATAGGGGTATTCGCGTGTTTCCAGCACGGGTTTTGTTGATGCGCCCGTGAGGGTCTTGCGGTATACGAACTCGTCATCAACGACCCTGCCCTTAAACCCTCGGCTCGCCGCGACTTCAGGGAGAATCTGACTGATATAGCCCGTGATTACCGTTTTGTCCGCCCGCATTCCGTCCGGCTGTTCCAGAATATCGTTTTGTGTCATTCTCTCCGTGTCGAGCGAGAGTAGAGCCTCGAGGGCAGCAATCACCGAGCTTTTTCCAGTGTTGTTGGGTCCTATTAGGAACGTAGCAGGTTCAAAGATGAACTCGGCGTGACCGATTCTACGGAAGTTTTCGACGACGAGACGACGGACGCGCATTGTTGATAGCCTCCCGTGCTGTGCTCCGGAACCTATTTGCGAAGAATGCTCATCCAGCCTCCAGGAAACGGCATCGTGACGAGGTTTCTTCGCTGCTCAAATGCCCGGGAACCTGGGAGCGTTCAGGAGTCTTAAACCTCTACGCTCGGAGTCTTACGACCAAGGCTCCTGGGCACCCATGTGCTTGCGTGCGAATTGACCACGCCTTGCCGATTGGCGAGCTTGGACCCCGACGCTGCCAAGCTGGCCGACTGCGTTTGACGAGTTACAGGTAGGATAGTCCGACGTGCGTGGGGATGCAAGGGGGTCTGGAGGGTGGAGCGCTGGGGCGGGGGCGAATCGGGTCAGTCCCCCATCCCCGATGTACATCGGGGATCGGCTACCCGTTGGTGCTATTGCTCGCCTTTTGCGCGGGCGATCCGCTGGCGAATGCTCTCGCCCGTCAGCGGATGCTCGCTGGCCCCGGCCGGCGGCAAGTGCGCCCTGCGGAGGTACGCGTGCACCTCGCTACGGAGGTGGGCCCGCATGTCGTGCCCGATGCGGCGGGACCGGTCGGCGCGCAGGGCGGCTATGTCGATGGGGGCGACGGTGACCTTCTCGCCCGGGCCGGGGTCGGCCTGGGCCAGGATGCGGCCGTCGTAGTCCACCACCATGCTGCCGCCCGGCCAACTGAACGGCGGGTAATGCCGCATCGTGGCACCCTGATTTGCCGCCACCACGTAGACCGTGTTCTCCGCCGCCCGGGCCCGGTTGAACAGCGTCCACCAGTCCATCGGCGGCGTCGCACCCCAGGGGTCCATGTAGGCCGACACCCGGGCGATCACCTCCGCCCCGTTGAACGCGATCTGCCGGATGCTCTCGGGGAACAGGAAGTCGTAGCACACGCCCACGCCCAGCCGCCCGATCTCCGTCTCGACCACGGGGAAGATGTCGTCCTTGTAGTCCGGCAGGTCGTGCGGGCTGGCGTGCAGCTCCCACGGTATCCACGGGTTGACCTTGCGATACTTGGACAGCACGCCGCCCGGCCCGATCAGCACCGTCGCGTTGAACACCACGTCGGGCCAGGCCGGGTCGGCTTCGAGGAACGTCCCGGTCTGGATGTAGCAGCCGTATTGGGCGGCCAGCTTCGCGTAGCGGTCGGTGTGCTCGTTGGGCAGCTCGACGGCCAGCCGCTCGCGCAGCTCCTTCACGTTGTCGTACATGGGCGACGCGTGGGCGAACTCCGGGAACACCAGCAGGCGAACGTCGAAGAACGGCTCGTAGCCGACGATGGTCTGCTCGATCATCTCGCACATGCGCCCGGTGCGCTCGGCGATCTCGCTCCGATCGGCCGGACACGGGAAATCCGTCTGACAGGCGGCCGCGTAATATCGTTCGCTCATGCCCGGGATTATAGCGAACTGGCCCGGTAGTGCTGAGGGCTGATGGTTGATTGCTTCCGGCTGATAGCTGACGGCTAAGAGCTGATAGCTGCTCGCTCCGCCCATTCGTCCGCAATAAGTCGGGCGGGGCGGCGTTTCCTAAGGGGGGGGCAAGCGGTGTCGCCCGCGGGGTGCGGGCCGGATTCCCCGAGTCACGACCACAGGAGGTACCTCGAGATGAGCTGAATAACGCGTCAAATCCACAAACGAGCGGCCGATGCGTGGCGCCGCCTCGGCCCGGGCGGGCTGAGCGTCGGGCTGGCAGTGCTGGCCGTCGTCGCGTTCGTGCCAGCCGTCGCGGCCGCCGACGATTCCCCGGGCCTGGTCGGCGACCTCGATCAGTCGGTCGAGCCGGTCAGCCAGAACGGGCCGCAAGGCCCGCCGGGTGACGGCGATGACGGCGTGCCCTGTCCGCGGCGCTGTTTCCGGCACGCGCGTCAGATGGCCAATCAGTGCATCGAGGACGGCGAGCCGCCCTGGGTCTGCTATCGGCATGCCTGGCGGGAGCTGGGCCGGTGTCTGCGCGATTGTCCGGAGGAGCCGTGTCGGGATCACTGTGCCGCCCTTGGCCGGGACGTGTTCCAGCAATGCCTGGACGAGGGCAACCCGCGGCCGGTGTGCGTCGAACGTCGCGAGCAGTTCGTGCTGCATTGTCTGGCCGGTTGTGCGCCGCTGAACGGCTTCGAGCGGTGCCATTTGGTGGCAGGGCGGATTCATCACGATTGCGTCTAGAACGGCGGCACGCCGGAGGAGTGCGAGTCGGCCGCCCATCAGTATCTGATGCCATGCCTGGACGGCCTCGGGCCGGTGCCGTGTCCGCAGAAGTGTATGGTGCGGTCGGAGCTGGCCCGCCGGCACTGCCTCGACGAGGGCAATCCGCCGGAGCAGTGCGACGAGCTGGCCGAGGTCTTCCGGCAGGATTGTCTGGCCGGCTGCCCGCCGGCGGGGTGCGAGGACGAGTGTCGGCTGCAGGGCGGTGACGTGTTCCGCGATTGCCTGGAGGCCGGCGGCACGCCCATGGATTGCCACGCGGAAGCGGACGCGTTCGTAGAGGCCTGCATCGAGGGGTGTGCCGACGACGGAGAGTAGCCGCCGGCGTTCGCGCCGGTGCGGGGAGTACAGGTTGCTTCCATGGAGCGCCGCCTGATCGGGCGTAGTTGCCCGCCGGCGGCGCGCTGTACGCGCGGAGCTTGCGGTCAGCCTTTTTTCCCGAGATCGCGCTGGCGGGCGAAGAAGGCCTGGAGCACGGCGCCGCATTCGAATTCCAGAATGCCGCGGGTGACGACGATCTGGTGATTGGCGGTGGGGTCGGCCACCAGGTTGTAGACCGAGCCGCAGGCGCCGGTCTTGGGGTCGGCCGTGCCGAACACCAGCCGGTCGATGCGGGCCAGCACCATGGCACCGGCGCACATGGCGCAGGGTTCGAGCGTCGCGTAGAGCGTGCACCCGGTGAGCCGCCAGTCGCCGCGGGCGGCCGTGGCGGCCGTGATGGCCAGCATCTCGGCGTGGGCGGTGGGGTCGCGCAAGCGTTCCTTCTGATTGTGGCCCCGGCCGATGATTCGACCGCTGTGGACGACGACCGCGCCGACGGGGACGTCGTCGGCCTCGTCGGCGAGTGCGGCCTCGGTGAGTGCGGCCCGCATGAAACGCTCGTCGTCGGTTCGGTCGATCATGGCGGCATCATGCGTCGAGGTCGGTGTCGAGGTCAAGACATCGCGTGCGGTGGGGTCAATCGGTCAGGACGACGCGCGGGGCGTAGCGGCGGCGGGCTATGCCGTGTTGCCGCGGGGCGCCTGCGGTGTTATCGTCACCTCCACAAACGGGCATTCGACAGGTTCGCGTTCTGCATGGGAGGTAAGACGATGAGGCGACGGGCGGTTATGTCGGCGTGGGCGGCGGCGTGGGTGTTGGGGGTCGTTGGGACGGCCGCGGCGGCGGATATCCGTCTGGACGGCTACATCTTCCAATACAACGAGCGTGCCCAGATCTCGTTGTCGGCCGAGTTGACCAACGCGAGCCCGACGGCGTCCGGGCCGATCATCCTGCGCCTCTGGGCGACAAACGATCCGCGCACCAGCACGACGATCTCCGCGGACGCTTTCCTGCTGATCGAGGCGGTCGTGGAGGAGGGGCTGGCGGGGGGCGCGTCCACGGAGGCGAACACGGGTTACATGAGCATCATCGAGCAGCCCGAGCAGCCCGAGCAGGGTCTGTACAACGTGGCTTTGACCGTGGACGAGGACGCCTTCGACGCCGACCCGACGATCGTCTCGTTCGCCAGCTCGCAGACGCAGTTTCCGCTGTTCGAAGCGCCGACGGAAGCGGAAATCCGCCGACGGGTGGCCAGCGCGGTTCCGTGCGGGTCGCTGTTCGTGCAGTTCAGCCTGGTGACGTTCATGGGGCTGTGCGCGATGAAGTGGATGGGCACGGGGCGGCGCTGCAGCGCGCGGTGACCGGCCGTGTCACGGGTCCGCTTTGTTACGGGCGCGGCTCGGAATGGGTGTTCGGATCGCGGTGGCCGACGACGACGATGCCGGCGCGGTCGGCGGCCTGGATGAGCTTGTCGCGGTCGACGATGAGTGTGGTGCCCGCCTCCACGACCAGCATGTTTGCCCCGTTGCGCTTCAGGTTGGCGATAGTGTCCGGGCCGACAGTGGGGACGTCGAAGCGCATGTCCTGACCGGGCTTGGCCACCTTGATCAGCGTCCAGCCGCCGGACTTGCACAGTTGCCCGGCGCGTTCGATCATCCGGTCGGTGCCCTCGATGGCCTCGACGGCGATGACCTCGGTCTCCTTGACGGCGATGGACTGGCCGATGTCCAGGCGGCCCAGCTCCTTGGCCAGCTTCCAGCCGAACTCCAGGTCCTCGAGTTGAGCGGCCGACGGCTTCCGCGCGGTCAGCACGCCTTCGGGAGCCATGTCTTCAGGGCAGTACTGCACGGAATTCTCCAGGGTGATGTCGTGGTTGGCCAGTTCGTCGGCGACGGCCCGCAGGAGGGTGTCGTTGCGCTTGTCGGCCACGGTGAAAAACCACAGCCTGATACTGGTCCAATCGGGCAGATAGCGCAGCAGTCGCAACCGCCCGTACATCTCGCTCTTGCGAACCGAGCCGGCCAGAATGGCCCGGCTGTCGCCCCAGCGGCGCAGCGTGCGAATCCACTGTCCGAGTCGCACGACGCCGGACCAGCGAAACCGGTCGGCCAGTTCGGCCAGGCCGGGGTCGGCCAATCCGCGGATCGCGATCACGTCCACGCGGCATCCCGCCCGCCGTGCGCCGGCCGCCACCAGGAAGGGGAAGCGCCCGGCCCCGGCGATAATGCCGATGCTGTCGCGGGTCGATGCGTCGGGTTGGTGCATGGCGGCACGCGTTGCCGGCGTTCCGGTCTCGGATAGGGGCGCCCGTCGTTTGCGCTCCGGGTCGTCATCGCAGGCGCGTGGTTGCACGTGCCGACTCAAGAACCCTTGTGCTCCAGCGCCTGGCGCAGGGCATCGATCTCGGCCTCGAGCTTCTTGATCTGCTGCCGCATCTCCGGGAGGCGCTGGACCATCAACATCTGCCGCTTGGCCTCGGCGATGGCGACGGCCGGTGAGCCGAGGACCGTGGTACCGGGCTCGACGTCGTTCTTGACGCCGGCCTGTGCCCCCACGCTGGCGTTGTCGCCGATGGACACGTGTCCGACGACGCCGGACTGCCCGGCCATGGTCACGTGTTTACCGATGGTGGTCGAGCCGGCCACGCCGACCTGGGCGACCACCATACAATTCGCGCCGACTTTCGCGCCGTGGCCGATGGCGATCAGGTTGCTGAACTTCGTGCCCGCGCCTATCTCCGTGCACCCGAGCGTGGCCCGGTCGATGGTGCAGTTGGCGCCGATCTCGACGTCGTCGTGGATGACCACGCGCCCGGCCTGCGGGATCTTGAGCCACTTGTCGTCCACCGGGGCGTAGCCGAGCCCGTCCTCGCCGATCACGGTTCCGGCGTGGATGGTGACCCGGTTGCCCAGGACGGAGTCGTCGTAGATCACGACGTTGGGATACAGCGTGACCTCGTCGCCGATGGTGGATCGATCGGCCACGTAACAGCCCGGGTAGATGGTCGCTCGATCGCCGATGGTGACCGAGGCGCCGATGGTGACGCCCGGTGCGATGTTGGCGTCGCATCCGGTCTTCGCGGAGTCGGCGACGTCGGCCCGTTTGCTGAGGCCCCATTGGGGATGCTTGCGGTAGCCGTGCACCTTGACCACGGTCATACAGAGCGCGGCATAGGGATCATCGCTGCGGATGGCCGAGACGCCGTCGGGCACCGGTACGTTGCGATCCACCAGGACGGCGGAGGCCTTGGTGTCGGCCAGGTGGTGTCGGTATCTTGGGTTGGCCAGGAAGCTGAGTTCTCCGGGCCCGGCATCTTCGAGGGTGTTGACCGCCCGAATCGTGGTTTCGGCGTTGCCCTGGATGGTGTTGGGCAGACCGGAGGCGGCCAGGTGCTTGGAGAGTTCGCCGACTGTCAATGTGCCCACGTCAGATCTCGTCCTGGGCTCGCTCGCTGGTCGCACGAGCCGGAATTGTACGAGTGGCCGCCAAGCGGTGTCAAACCAGGCGATCTGCCACTCAGGCGCAATCAGGAATCCTTGGGCGAAGCTGCCGCCGGGCTTCGCATCCTGGACGGTGGTCGGACGGCCCATTACCTGCTAAGGTGGTTCAACAGCCGCTGCGACGGACGCCCGCAGTGCGAGGCGGCTGGCGCAACGGTTAGGACGAGGGAGTTCGGTCCCCCGAGCCACAACCGCGAGACAGCCCATGCCGATCAACCTGGACAAGCCCCAACGGTGGAAGGCGGACATCGCGGCCTCGGTTGACCTGTTCAACGCTTGGTTCCTGCGCTTCGCGCCCAAGGCCTATCGTGACACGCGGGTCAAGACGACGAAGGATGTCCAGGCGGCACTGACCAGAACGAACGATCTAGCCGAGATAAGCGCCACGCTTCTCCAAACCCACCCGACAATCCTCGCGACGCTACGCATGGCGACATGCCCGCCCATAGCCTGTGACCGCCTGATCGGCCTGGCCGCCGCCAACAAGCATCTAGTCCTGGTCATGAAAGAGGGGCTGCCGAAGACGCCCGACGTTCATCTGCCCCCACGGATGAAGCCTCCCGAATTGCGAGCCAACCTCGCGCGAATCGCCAAAACGATCAGGAAGCTCCTTGACATCGATATCTTCCCGTGGCTGGAACGCGACAATCCGCCTACAAACGAAGAGCGATTGATTTGTTTCAATCAAAGTGAGACATTTCGCCGTGTTGGGTAAGAAACGGTTTCGGCCTCCGGCCAAGGCAGGAGGCGTTGTCGCAGCCTGATGTTCTCCTGCTTTCGCAGTTCCCTGGCCGTGCTCAGTTTCCGGCG
>DATKXO010000295.1:0-12861 GCA_035528995.1 Phycisphaerae bacterium
GCTCCGACGAGCCGCGTGAGGCCCATTCTCGCACCGCCCCCGATCCCGCCAACCTTGCCGCAGATCAGAACCCCCGGCGCCTGAAGCTCCGGGGCGGTGCGTTTTGCCCTTGACGCGCGGCGGGCTCTCATAGAAGCGTGGACCATGCCACCCGTCAGGAGAAGCGATTGGGGATTGGGGGGTTGCAGGGCGGTTCGTTTCTGCGTCCCCCACCCGTATCAGCCTGCTCCGTCTCGCTGCACGGAGAATGGGGCACCCGGGCACTGGCGGGCGAGCCGCCAGTGGCACCCGACGCATGGCCACGCAAGCGTGGACCATGCCACCCGTCAGTCCGCGCGAACTGAAGTTCGCGGCTCGTCTGTCAGGTGTCGAGGTAGAGTTGGTACTCGTAGGGGTGGGGGCGGGTGGCGATCTGGCGGGCGTCCGCGTTGAGCTTTAACTGGCGCCAGTGGTCGAAGAAGGACTCGCGGAAGACCTCTCCGCGGCAGAGGAAGTCGTGATCGTCGGTGAGGGCGTCGAGGGCGGCGGACAGGTCGCGCGGGAGTGTGGCGATCCTGTTCCTGAAAGCGTCGTCCTGGGCGGCGATGTCCACGTCGAAGGGGCCGAAGTTGTGCTCGGCGGGGTTGAGCTTCGCGCGGATGCCGTCGAGGCCGGCCAGGAGCATGGCGGCCAATGACAGGTAGATGTTGCCGGTGAAGTCGGGGGGGCGGTACTCGATGCGCTTTTCGGCGGGGCTGGTGGCGTAGCGGGGGACGCGGATGGCGGCCGACCGGTTGGCCAACGAGAAGAAGAGGCTGACGGGGGCCTCGTAGCCGGGGACGAGTCTCTTAAAGGAGTTGGTCGAGGGGTTGGTCAGTGCGGTGAGGGCGGGGGCGTGCTGGAGGAGGCCGGCGATGTACCAGAGGGCGGTGTCGCTGAGCTGTCCGTAGCGGCCCTTGGCGCCGTCGAAGAAGAGGTGGTGGTCGCGGTTGGCGAGCTTCTGGTGCACGTGCATGCCGTTGCCGTTCTCACCGTGGATGGGCTTGGGCATGAAGGTGGCGATCTTGCCGCGTCGGGCGGCGACGTTCTTGACGACGTACTTGATGATCTGGGTGCGGTCGGCGGCCCGGGTGAGGGTGTCGAGTTCGACCTCGATCTCGCACTGGCCGGAGGCGCCGACCTCGTGATGGTGGTAGCGGACGGGCACGCCGATGCCCTCGAGGAGGTGGGCGATCTCGTTGCGCAGGTCGTGGAGCTGGTCGGCGGGTGGGACGCTCATGTAGCCGCGTTGTCGCTGGAGGGGATAGTGGGAGCCGTCGCCCTGGGACTCGGCGGCGTCGATCTCGACGGTGGTGCAGAAGGGCTCGTTGATGACCTCGACGCGGTCGAAGACGTGGAACTCGAACTCGGGTGCGAAGAGGGCCTGGTCGGCGATGCCGGAGTCGGCCAGGTGGGCTTCGGCGCGTTTGGCGATGGTGCGCGGGGCGTCGGGGAAGGGCTGGCGCGTGTCGGCGGTCACCGTGTCGCAGATGAAGCTGAGTGTGGGGCGTTCGGAAAAGGGATCGATGAAGGCGGTGGCGGGGTCGGGGACGGCGGCGACGTCTCCGTTCTCGACCCTGGTCAGGCCGGAGCCGCTGGAGCCGTCGTAGCCCACGCCCTGGTCGAAGACGGCCGGGGTGCAGGCCCTCGCCGGCAGGGAGAGGTGCATCCATTGGCCGGCCAGGGCGCTGACCTTCAAGTCGACGGTGTCTATGTTGTGATCACTGATGTACTCGAGCGCTTCACCGGGTGTCGAGAACATACCTGCCTCCTGGCACGAGAGCGGTACCGACAACTGGAGTCGCCTAGCACCTTCTGTACCGCGCGGCGCGCGACCGGGCAACCGGTCGGGGGGCTCGGCGGACCGGCAGGTGCCGACGCGGCGGGGGAGGGCCCACTCGGGGGGTCGTGGGTCCACGATGGCCGGAGGTGCCGGGCGGTCGAAGATCGGTCGTGCGGTGGGTATAATGCGGAGCGACTTGGCCTGGGCGCAATTCACCCGCGGTGCTTGACGCACCGGTCGAACCGGTGGGATCGGTGGCCCTGCGGCCGAAGTTGAACCGTGGGGACCGCGCGTGCTTTTTCACTCGGTAGACTTCTTCATATTCTTTGCGGTGGTGGCGACGCAGTACTTCCGCGCCCCCTGGGTGATCCGGTGGTCGCTGGCGGTGGTGGGCGTGGCGTTTCCCCTGGTGGCCCACGGCGTGTCGGGCGAGCCGGTGGCGGCGGCGGCGTTCACGGCGATCTGCCTGGGTGCGGTGGTGGCGCTGCGGGCCCGGGGGCAGGAGGCGACGGCCCGGAAGGTTCTGCTGACGACGGCGAGCCTGCTGTTCTACAGCGCCTGGCGCTGGCCGTACGTGAGCCTGCTGCTGTTCAGCACGGTGCTGGACTACAACTGCGCTCGGTCGATCCACCGGGCGGCGACGCAGGGTCGGCGCGTCTTCTTCCTGGTGGTGAGTATGGTCGGGAACCTGGGGGTTCTCGGGATTTTCAAGTACACGAACTTCTTGCTGGAGAACGTGGAGTCTCTGTTGGGTGTGACGGGCTTGCAGATGGAGCTGGGCCCGCTGTCGATCATCCTGCCGTTGGGCATCTCGTTCTACACGTTCCAGACGATGAGCTACACGATCGACGTGTACCGGGGTCGGCTGCAGCCGCGGGACTCGCTGCTGGACGTGGCCCTGTTCGTGTCGTTCTTTCCTCAACTGGTGGCCGGGCCGATCATGCGGGCCAATCACTTCATGCCGCAGTTGGAGCGGGAACACACCTGGGACGCGGCCCGGGCGAAGTCGGGGCTGCTGCTGATGCTCTGGGGGATGGGCAAGAAGCTTCTGATCGCGGACGCCCTGGCCCCGATCGTGGAGCAGGCCTACGCCCAGCCGGAAGCGTTCAGCGGTTGGGCGCTGCTGGTTGCGACGTACTGCTTCGCGTTTCAGATTTACTGCGACTTCTCGGGGTACAGCGACCTGGCGATCGGGGCGGCTCGGGTGCTGGGTTTCGACGTACCGCTGAACTTCAACCGCCCGTACTTTGCGACGAACATCACGACGTTCTGGCGGCGCTGGCACATCTCGCTGTCGACGTGGCTGCGGGACTATCTGTACATCTCGCTGGGCGGCAACCGGCTGGGGCGCTGGCGGACGCTGGTGAACCTGATGCTGACCATGCTGCTGGGGGGGCTGTGGCACGGGGCGAGCTGGAACTTCGTGATCTGGGGCGGCATTCACGGCGGGATGCTGGTGCTGCACAAGCTGTGGTTGTGGAAGAGGGGGCAGGCCAAGGCGGTCGACACGACGCGGCCGGTCCGGTGGGTCATCCTGACGGCGATCAACTTCCACCTGGTCTGCGTGACCTGGGTCTTCTTCCGGGCGGGGACGCTGGACCAGGCCCTGGCCGTTCTGGGTCGGATCGTGGACTGGGCTCCGGGTCTGATGGTGCCGAGTCTGTTTCCGGCGGTGCTGATTCCGGCGCTGCTGATGGTGCAGGCCGTGCAGGCCCGGACCCAGGTCAGTGAGCGGTTGGTGCGTTTTCCGCGGCTGAGCCGGCTGATCATCTACGTGGGCGTGCTGTTGATGCTGGGGCTGATCGTCTCGAGCACGCCGGTTGATTTCATCTACTTCGTGTTCTGAGCTGGGCAGTCATGGATCAGAGAAACGGGCCGACAACCACGCTGGGCGTTGTGCGGGTGTTCGCCTCAGACCTGCTGGTGTTGGCGGCGGCGTTCGTGGCCGTCGAGTTGGGGCTGCGGCTGGTGGCACCGCAGGAGGTTCATCGCCTGCTGACGCATGTTTACGAGGCGACGGACGAAGGCTTTCGCTTGCGGGCCGGCAGCACGGGGGTGTGCAACAACGGCTACGGGGATCACGTCTTCTCGGTGAACAGTTGGCGGGCCCGCGACCGGGACTACGGAGCGAAACAGCCGGGCGAGTGGCGCATCCTGTGCCTGGGAGACAGCTTCAGCGAGAACCAGGCACTGGAGGTGGAGCAGATCTGGCCCAACGTGCTGGAGTCCGACCTGGCGACGGCGTTCCCGGAGCGGGTGTTTTCCGTGATCAACGCGGGGCAGGCGGGCTGGAGCCTGTGGAACTACCACGACTATATCGAAGAGATGCTGCCGCGGATCGAGCCGGACGTGGTGGTGGTGGCGATCGGGAACACGAGCGACTGGGCGAGGGACGCCCGGCATCCCAAGCCGAGGGCGATGCGGATCTGGTCCGGGCTGCCGGTGCGGCGTGATGCTTCGCTGCTGGAACGGGCCAAGTTCGCCGTGTGGTACGTCAACGAATGGGCGGAGGGCGTTTCTCAGGCCTACGTGGCGTTTCGGGACATCACCTTCTACCCCGGTATCTGGACGGGGATCACCAAGGTCTCGCGAATCCACCCCACGTGCACGGATGCGGCCAGCGCGGCGCGGCTGTTCGATCCCACGGTGGAGGTGCTCGGGCGGATCAAGGGACTCTGTGACGCCCGGGGGACCCGGCTGGCGTTGCTGAGCGTACCGCGCGATTACGAATGCCTGCCGTCGGTAGCTCGTCTGAGGATCGAGCTGGAGCGGCCCGACGTGGCTCGGCTGGACCTGAGCCGTCCGGGTCGGATGGTCAAGCGTCTGGCGGGGACGGTAGGGGTTCCGTATTACGACCCGGCCGACGTTCTGAGGAGCGCGGAATCGCGGCCCTACTCCGTGATGTTCGCGCACTGGAACGAGCTGGGCAACCGCCTTGTGGCGGAGGGGTCGCGGCATTTCCTGGAGCGCCATCACCTGTTGGGCGATTGAACGCCGGGCCTGCCGGTGGGCGCATCCAGCGGATGAGCGTCGGCGCGCGACTGAGGGGGGGCAATCGGGCCGGGTGGGGCCCGCCGGTTTCGGGCCCGGGCGGGCAGTCGTCCGACGGTGGAGAAGAGGGCATCAGGCCGGTGAGGGGGCCTGGTCCGTGCTGCGCTGGGGGGCGTCGGCGGCGCGGGGCGAGCGTTCGGGCAGGAACCTGATGAGGATCAGGAGGTAGATGAGGCCGAGGGCGAACAGAACCGCGCTCAAGGACTGCGACACGGTCAGGCCGGCGACGTCGTGGGGATTGTCGCCGCGCAGCATCTCCTGCAGGAAACGGCTGACGGGGTAGAGCATCATGGTCCAGGCGACGACCATTCCGTGGCGCCGCCGGCGACGGAGGACGGCCGACAAGACGAAGAAGAGCAGTGCCAGGCCGATGGCATCATAGATCTGCGCAGGATGGACCCATTGAGAGTGCTGGGTGGCGGCGATGGCGCGCAGGTCGGCGATGGTGACGGGACGATCCCGCTGCTGGGAGAGCCGGCGCAGGTGGGCGGCGGCGGCGACATAGGCCGTCGTCTCCTCCTTCGATCCGCCGGGCAGGACGGGCTGAAGGGCACTGAGTCGGTCGCGGTGGCGGGCCACTTCGGGGCTCTGCGGGGGCGCGTCCTTCAGAGCGCTGAGGGCCTGGACGTGTTCGACGTACTCGGCCAACTGCCGGTTCCCGTCGATGGCGGGGTCGGCCAGGATGGCGGCCGGGATGGGCGTTCGTTCGGCGTTGCCGGGCAGGGCCCAGAGGAGCTCATCGGGGACGGTCAGTTGCCCGTCCTGCCAGTGACGCTCGTAGGCCGGGGCGCCGTAGGGGAATCGCACGGCCCAGGGGAGGGCCTTGCGGCCGGCATCCACCAGGCAGGTTTCTCCCCAGCAGCAACCGGCCAGGAGGCAGCCGATCCGCCCGATGCCCATGGCGAGAATCACGGAGGGGAGGACGACGTCGAGATAGAGGCGGATGGATCTGCGGGCAGCGACGAGATAGACGATGACGGCCAGGGTGGCCAGCAGGACGCCGCCGAGGATCTCTCCTCCGCCGCGCATGGCGGCTACGTCCTGGAAGTCCATGCCGCCGGAGCGTATGGGCTCGCGATAATAATGCAGCAGGTACATGGCGCGGCATCCGACCAGGCCGGCGACGGCGCCGATCAGGGCGATGGTGGTGACCACGGCGGGGCTGGCAGCGGCCCGGCGGGCCTGCAGGACGGCGACCCAGACCGCGATCCAGAAGCCGAGGAAGACCATGAAGCCCCAGGCGTGAACGGTGTATCCGATTCCCGGGACGGTCCACAACTGAGGGTGCATAGGGTCTCCTCTGGAGAAGACGAGGTTTTCCGGCCCGATCGCCCGCGCCGGCGAGTTCGGCGAGGAGGATGCTAGCGGAAAGGCGGGCTGGAAGACACCAGGCGGCGGCGTTTGGGCGGGCGGGTGTGCGGTGTGCGAGTCGGTCTACGGTCGGGGCGTGGCGGCGGTTTGGCGCTGCGACTCGACGAACACGAGTGGACGGTCCAGAGGGAAGGGCTGGTCAGAGAGGAGGCGGGGAGCGATGACGTGCTCGACGAAGTCCTTACGGGTGACGTGGAAATGGCCTCCGTCCCAGCCGAGGGCCGCGTAGGCGGGTCGCCAGGGGAGCAGGATGAGCTTGGCGTAGAGGCGTTTTTGCGACTCGGAAAGGGAGCGGGGCAGCAGGAAGCCGGTGCGGCCGGCGGGCGGACCCAACTCGCCCTCGGCGCAGACGGTCATGGCGGCCAGGAGCATGTCGTGCCGGCTGGTGGTGGCGTACATGCGGCCGCGCACGTGTTCCAGCGCGTCGGCCAGGTTGCGCCGGGGCGAGACGGATGACTGAAGGAACAGGACGTGGTCGACCTCGACGCCCGGCGGCAGCTGCTCGAGGGCCTGGATGACGACGGCGGAACCCGACGATCGACCGACCAGGTGAATCTTCCCCTGAGGGCTGTGGCGCCGAATCTCGCGGATGCGCCCGGCGAGTCGTCGGGCGGGAATGCCGCTGCGGGCGGCGAGGAGGTGATCGGCGCCGGGGCCCAAAAAGGACGTCCAGGTGAAGTTTTGCACCCGGCCGGTGTATCCGCCCCTGCGCAGGCCGGCCTCGAAGGAGCGGTGCGAGCCGTACCAGCCGGCGCCGTCCAGGTAGAGGACCATGGGCGTGGAGTTGGTGGCGCGGCAACCCGCGGCGAAGATGATGAGTCCCAACAGTGCGGCCCACCGGAGGGCGGGCGCCCGGCGGTTGGGGCGTGCCGGACGACGGATGTGGAGGGGGGCGGTCATGACGAGCGGATTATAGCGGATGATTCCGGTGGCGCAAGCGTGTTGGGTCTGAGGCGGTCGGTAGTGGTTCACTTTGACCGAACAGCGCCGCGGGCTAAACCCGCGGCGGTATTTTCCGCTATCAGGTGTGCGACTTCTTGCTCGGGCAGATTAGGTGTTCCGGGTCCCACCACAGGGCGCGGAACATGTCGTCTACGCGGATGCCCCACAGTCGCTGCTTGGCGTTGAGCCGAAAACGCCAAAGCTCATCAATATCATCCTGCCCCAGCTCCACAAGCCGCTTTTGCGCCTCTCGAATGAGCTTGTCTCGTTGCACAGGATGGTCGCGCCATCTGTTTTGCTCGATTGTGGACCACGGCATGGTCTCGTAGTGGCCGAGCTTTTCGGCCACTGCCCGGAATGGTGTGTTCGCAGCAGTCTCACTGCCCCATTTCATATTGTCAAAAATCTGAAATGACCACTGGATATAGCCTGGGCGAAGGGCTCGGTGCGTAGCCTTCTTCTGAACGCGCACGGTTGCGCGTGTCTTGGGTTGCTTTTTGTTCCGCTTGGCCACGTAGGGAATCTGTCAAAGCGAGTCGTAGTACTCGGCCATTGCTTCGTGCGTGATTTCAGCGTGCCCGCGCTCGCCGGGCTCCAATCCGGCGCGCGCCTCCCGCCAAGGGCGCTCCTTGTGCGTGAGCTGGCTGAGCCATCGAGAGGACTTGCCTCCATAGTGCTTCAGCACGGCGTCTACAGTCTCTCGGTGGACGGCCGTGAGTGCGTCCGGATTCCCGCCGATGTCGTCGGGGACGACCTTGAAGCGTCCACGATGGGCCGAGTAAAGCCTTGGAATGACCGGCCCGTTGGCCCACGCCTCAATATGGGCCGTGAATAGGGGCTTTTCATCCCACACGAGCGACCACGCTTGTGCGTAGTAGCAGAGCTTCTGCAGCTTCCAGGTGGTCATCTGCCCCTGCTTGCGGAGGATGTACGTTGCTACGTCTAGAACCGTTACCATTGGCGTCCCTTGCTCTTTAAGTCGCCACGAGAAGTATAACTCAGGTGTGGCCAAATGCAAGATGTTTGGTAAATGTTCGCCATTTTTCTGCGATTTGGCCCCGTTTCCAGCATGCCATGCCTCCTAAGTTCTATCTTCCCCGCTGATGCGGCCGCCGTTGGCTACCTTGCGCTCCTCATCCTCCAGCAGGGGCACCAATCCGGCAACCGTCCCTCCGTCGTTCGCAACACCAGCGGCAACGGCCGGGGTCGTGCCCAGAGGCTTATGCCGCCGGACGAAGTTGTAGAAGGAATAGTGCTGGGCGATGGGATGCTCGTGGTTGATGGCCCGTTTCGAGAAGGGATTGGTCAACCTCGTAAACCGCCTCTGCGACATCCTGAGCGACAGATTTTGTCGTTCAATGTAGCTCTCCGAGACGTGCTTCCAGTCGGGAATGCCGATCACCAGCTGGTTTCTGCGTCCATGGCCACCCGCGTCCAGGCGTCACCGTGGGCTTACTTGCCCTTCTCACGGTTCTACTGCTTGCAGGCGACGAAGCTCCAGACCACATCGCAGTGCACCCGCCGGCTGTGCAGTCCCCGGACGGCCCAACCGCGGTAGTCCCGGCACAAGCTGCCCAGGTCGACCAGGAGCCGCAGCACCGTCAGCTTGCTCACGCCGCGTATCCTGGCTGTGGGATTGACGTTAGTGCCATCTACCAAAGCACTTATGATCTCTGCCCGCTTCTCTGTGCTTAGCCTCCTTATGATTCCAATATACTTGCCGGGCACGCATATGCGAGCAACATCCAGGCAAGTATTGACTCTTGCAAGATTGGCAGGTATACTGGTAAGGGAACAGACCAAGAATGGAGGTCACAAATGCCGAACAAACCACGAGCGGCTCTACGAGAGCAAGCGTCGAAGGGGGGCAAGGCCCGGGCCAAGGCCCTCAGCGCGGAGGAACGCAGCGAAATCGCGCGCCAGGCAGTCAGAGCCCGGTGGTCTGCGGATCTTCCGCGCGCAACCCACACTGGGGAGTTGGTCATCGCGGATCGTCCAATATCCTGCGCTGTTCTGGAAACCGGGAAGCGACTGCTAACTCAAGAGTCGTTTCTGACGGCAGTTGGGCGAGCAGGCAAAGCGAAAGGCGGGAAGGGCAGTCTTGCCCTTGTCGACGGGCTGCCCCCATTCCTAGCGGCGGAGAACCTTAAGGCGTTTATTTCTGAGGACTTGCGCGAGTCGACGACCCCGATTGTCTTCCGGGCACCCAAAGGACAGCGAGCGTTTGGATATGATGCAATCCTGCTTCCGAAGGTCTGCGAGGTTTATCTCAACGCAAGGGACGAGGGGAAGCTCCTTCCAAGCCAAACTCACATCGCGCGCGCCTGCGACCTCCTGATGCGTGGCTTGGCACGTGTGGGCATCATCGCCCTAGTCGACGAGGCAACCGGATACCAGGAGGAACGCGCCAAGGCGGAACTACAGAAAATCCTGGAAGCGTATATCTCGGAGGAACTGCTGCCGTGGACCAAGCGGTTCCCTGACGAGTTCTTCAAGCAGATTTACCGCCTTCAGGGATGGGACTACAAGCCAGGAACGGCTAAGCGCATACCCTACGTCGGGAAGCTCATCAACAAGTACGTTTACGAGAAACTGCCGGAGGGTGTGCTGCCAAAGCTGCGCGAGCGGAATCCCGTCACCGAAAAGGTTTGGCGGACATATAAACACCACCAACTCCTCACGGTGGATACAGGCAACAAACACCTCGATCGGCAGATAACCGCCGTGTTGACGATCATGCGTGTATCTGACGACAAGGAGCAGTTTGAGGAGCTGTTCGAGAAGGCGTTCCCGGTCCCTTTTCAACAGTTGCGGCTGCCCCTAGTCGTAAACGTAGACTCGGACGATCAATCCGGTTGATGGTCGGCGTCAGGGCTTGCGCCATCAGGGCGGCGCGTTGGCCTGGCTTTCTCTTCTGTCGTCTGCTCGACGATCCACTTGGCGAGTGCGTTCGGATCGGTGGGGCGTGGACCGCGTCCCTCGGGGGGGTGCTCCTGTTTGGGACTGTCAGGGCCGATGGGGCTGATCGGTTCGATGTGGTTCGCTGCTCATGCCTTCGTTGGAGTCAGGAGGGCCAGAGCGGGCATTCTCACGGTGGACCACCACCAGGCGGCTGGCGGGGTTTGACGACGGGCCAGGGTGGGGGTTATATTCAAGTTCGGCTCTACGCTGTGGATGGACAGGACACGGCGCGAGCGGGCCGCTGCAAGGAGCTGAGCGACCATGGCGGACGATAACGTGCACAGTTGTCAGGCGTGTGGGGCGAGCATCTACCCGGAGCACATCGAGAAGGAAATCGCCGGGTATCTGGGCGGTCGGATGCTGTGCCCGCACTGTTTTGCCGAGACCAAGGAATCGCTGGGCGGGGAGCCGTCGGCGGCGCACTCGGGTGCGGTGGACGAGGAACACGACGAGGAAGCGCTGAGACCCATCGCGTTCAACGACAACGCCGCCGCCCCCAACATGAAAATCGCGGGGCACAGCACGGGGATCCACGGCTTCAGCGGCGACACTCTGGCGTCGGCCGCAGCCGGCATACTGGACGAGTCCAAGTACGCGCGACCACTGAACGCGCCCGGCGAAGGCGCGACCCGCTGCCGCACGTTCCATGCCAAACTGAACGACAGCGCCGTGGCCTTCATGAACGACCAGCTCAACAGCTGGGTGGATTCCCACGCGGAAATCACCATCAAGTACGCCACTTCGACCATCGGCATCTTCGAGGGCAAGCACAGCGACCCCAACTTGATCATCACGGTCTTCTACTAAACCCCGGACGGTGAATCGAAGCAGACCGGGGGGGATTTCGTGCTGGGCAGCAGTGCGGGCCTGGAACTCGTTCCTGCCACCCGATCGGGCAGGGCGAGTCCGGCTGCCGCATTCGGGGTTCAAGCGAGTCCGATGAGCTTTCGCTCGGCCTGTTCGGGCGACTCGATGGGCAGGATAACGACGAAGACGCTGCCCTGATCGACGACGGACTCGACGCGGATGGAGCCTCCGAGAATGCGGGTCAGTTCCCGGGTGATGGCCAGGCCCAGGCCGGAACCGCTGTGCTCCCGCGTGGCCGAGGCGTCGAGCTGTCGGAACTGCTCGAAGATGAGGGACTGTTTGTCCTGGGGGATGCCGCAGCCGGTGTCGGAGACACGCATCTCGATGCGGCTGTCGCCGTCGCCGCGCACCTGGAGGCCGACCCGCCCGCCGCTGGGGGTGAACTTGATGGCGTTGGACAGCAGGTTGTAGAGGATCTGGTTGATCTTGCCGGAGTCGGAATGGAGTTGCGGGAGGTCCGGGACGACCGCCGCGCTAAGTTGCAGGTTTTTCTTGTCCGCCAGCGGGCGCACGAAGTCCACCAGCTTCTCGCAGACGTCGGCGATGGGGAAGTGCGACAGGTGGAGTTCGATCTTGCCGGCCTCGATCTTGGCCAGGTCGAGCAGGTCGTTGATGATGTCCAGCAGCATGCGGCCGCTGGTCAGGATGTTGTCGGCGTAGCGGGCCAGGCGGGACTTGTCCTTGGGTGGGGTTTCCATGGCGTCGCAGACCAGCTCGGCGAACCCGATGATGGAGACCAGGGGGGTGCGCAACTCGTGGGAGACATTGGCCAGGAACTCGCTCTTGAGCTTGTTGGCCTCGAAGAGGGTGACGTTGGTTTCAGCCAACTCGCCGAGGCGGGTGTCCAGGGACTTGTTGCTGGTGCGCAGCTCGTCCTGAGTGGTTCGCAGGTGGACGAGCATGTCGTTGAAGGCCTCGCCCAACTCCTCGAACTCATCCCCGGTGGCGATATCGGAACGGACCTCGAGGTCTCCGGTGGTGACCTGTTCGGCCACCTGGCGCAGGTCGCGGACGGGTGAGAGGATGAGCTTCTGGGTGATGAGGTAGAAGACCAGGACGGCGAGCAGCCCGGCGGCCAACCCGGAACCGATGACCACGACCCAGTTGAAGAAGCCGAACTCGGCCGAGCGTGGCAGGCGCACGTGGATAATGCCCTTGAGCTCTCCGGGATAGGGCTCGGTCTCGTCGGCGCGGACGGCCATGGCCATACGGACCAGGGCCTCGTCGGAGTCGAGCTTGTAGTTGAAGGTGGCGGTGGGGTCGGCCCGAAAGGCCTGGACGGAGTGGTAGATGAAACCTCGGATGCCGAAGCGAGCGGCGATGAGGGCGTTGTCGGCGGGAATCAACTGTGGGACATTGGGGTCCAGCTCGTTTCTCTTGGCGTAGGCGGGCCAGCGTTCATTCAGTTGCTGCTGGGCAGCGGCCCAGTCCTGGCTTCTGAAATCGGTGGTCAGTTCGGCGGCGGTGGCAATGCGGCGTGCCCGGATGAAGTCGCGCTCCTCGGAGAGGCTGGTCATGCGGTCCAGCGGGACATACAGGGCGGCCGCGAGGATGACCAGCACCGCAAAGCCGAACAGCAGGCGGCACTTCCACGCCAGCGAAATGTTCATCCAGCGAGGGGATCGCATGCCGTCCACAGTGTAGCGGAATCCGCGTCGGGAGGTTAGCGGGTCGTCGGTGGGTGCCTTGACGGGGCGGACGATCCGCACGCCCGGCAACGGTGTGCTATTGATTTGTTTCAATCAAAGTGAGACATTTCGCCGTGTTGGGTAAGAAACGGTTTCGGCCTCCGGCCAAGGCAGGAGGCGTTGTCGCAGCCTGATGTTCTCCTGCTTTCGCAGTTCCCTGGCCGTGCTCAGTTTCCGGCG
>DATKXO010000296.1:0-6839 GCA_035528995.1 Phycisphaerae bacterium
AATGAGATTGGCCGGGGCTTTTGGCATCGGCTAGTGTAGTGTCTCAGAAATGCCGCGTCGTTCGATGGACGCGAATTCGGGGCGCTATCGCCGTTTTAGCGTCCGCGCGAACTGAAGTTCGCGGCTCGTTACGATGCAATATCAATGAGACACTACACTAGACTCACGCTCATCAGTAGTCTGCAGCGAAGAGAAACCAAGAGTGACCAGGGAGGAATCACCGTGACTGTGCGAGCCGCAATCGTGTCGTTGATGCTGTCGTGCGCTCTGGCCGCCTGCGCCCAGGAGAAAACGGGGCTCTCCGCCGCCGGAGGAGTAGCCGTCCAGGATGCCGGGCGAGCCACACGCTCGGACGTCGGCGAGGGCTCTCCCGGATCGGGCGACGTCCAACCGGACGCAACCATGCTGCGGAACCCGGACGTCAGCGCAACGCACATCGTGTTCGTGTACGCGGACGACCTGTGGCTCGTGCCCCGTGAGGGAGGCTCGGCCAGCCCGCTGGCCAGCCCACCCGGCCAGGAACTGTTCCCCCGGTTCAGCGATGACGGCCGGACCATCGCCTTCATCGGCAACTACGACGGCAATCGCGACGTGTACACCATGCCGGTGGCGGGCGGCGTGCCGACGCGCGTCACACACCACCCCGCCCCCGAACTGGTGTGCGGCTGGACATCCGATGGCCGGCTGCTTTTCTCGACGCCCGCCCTGGCCGGCCTGCGACGTCAGATGCAACTGTTCACCGTGCCGGCCGCGGGTGGGCTCCCCACCAGGCTGCCGGTTCCCTACGGCATCTTCGGGGCGATCAGCGCCGACGGGCGTCGGCTGGCCTACACGCCGGACACTCGGGACTTCAGCACCTGGAAGCGATACCGCGGCGGTATGGCCAGCGACATCTGGATCTTCGACCTGCAGGACCACACCTCCCGGAAGATCACGGATTGGGAAGGCACCGACAGCCAGCCGATGTGGCAGGGCGACGACCTGTACTACATGTCCGACGCCGGGCCGGCCCACCGACTCAACATCTGGCGCTGGGACGGCACGGCCGACAAGCACGAGCAGGTCACCACGTTCACCGAGTACGACGTGAAGTGGCCGTCAATCGGCCCGGGCCCCGACGGGCGCGGCGAAATCGTTTTCCAGAACGGGCCCCACCTGTATCTGCTCGATCTGCGGGACGGCGGCAGGTCGGCGCCCAAGCGCGTCCGTGTGACGGTGCCGGGCGATCGGCCCAAGATCCGGCCGCAACGCGTCGACGCCGGCAAGCTGATCAGCGCGGCGGACGTCTCGGCCACCGGCAAGCGGGCCGTGTTCGCGGCTCGCGGCGACATTTGGACGGTGCCGGCCAAAAAGGGCTCGCCCCGGAACCTGACCCGCACGGACGGCGTGGCCGAGCGCGACCCGGGCTGGAGCCCGGACGGGCAGTGGATCGCCTACTTCTCCGATGCGACCGGCGAATACGAACTGTATGTCACGCAATCCGACGGGAAGGGTGAAACAAAGCAGCTGACCAGCGACGGAAACACGTTCCGCTACAGCCCGACCTGGTCGCCGGACTCGAAGCATCTCACCTTCACCGACCTGGCCGGATCGACCCACCTGGTGACCGTCGAGACGGGCGAGAAGAAGCTGATCGACACCGATCCGTACGCCGATCGCCCGCGGGTGAGCTGGTCGTCGGACTCGCGGTGGTTGGCCTACACAAGAACATCTGACACGCGTCTCAGCGCCGTCTGGCTGTACAACGTCGAATCGGGCGAGAAGCACGAGGTCACCTCGGGCCGCTTCTACGACACCTGGCCCACGTTCGATCGCAAAGGGGACTATCTCTTCCTGGCCAGTAACCGCAAGTTCGCCTCACCCACCTACGGCGACATCGACAGCACGTTCATCTACGCGGACACCGACGTCCTGATGGTGATCCCGCTGCGCGACGAAGTCGGCGACCCCTGGGCCCCCAAGAACGACGAAGAGAAATGGGGCGAGGAAAAGAAGAAGGAGGAAGAAGAAGCCAAGAAGGACAAGGACGGCAAGGAGAAGGACAACGCCGACGACACCAAGGCGGAGGGCGCGGACGAAGGGGCGGAGGAGAAGAACAAGGAAGAGAACGGCGAAGCCGAAGAGGGCGGCGAGGCCAAAGAGAGCGGCGAGGCCGAGGACAGCGGCGACGATGCGGACGCGGACAAGAAGAAAGAGAAGGATGAAGAGATCAAGCCGGTCGAGATCGAGCTGGAGGGCTTCGAGCAGCGGGCGATCCTCCTGCCGGTCAAGAACGGCGGCTTCACCAATCTGGCCGTCAATCACAAGGGGAAGTTGCTCTATGTCCGCCGACCCTCCGGCGATCGGGACAGCAAGCCGGTGATCAAGATCTTCGACCTGGAGGACGAGGAGAAGAAGGAGAAGGACGTCATCGAAGGCGTCGGCTCGTTTGGGATGTCGGCCGACGGCAAGAAGCTGCTGATTCACAAGGACGACCAGTGGGCCGTCGTGGACGCGAGCGCGGAGCAGAAGCTGGACAAGCCCATGTCCGTGGACCTGGCCGCCACGATCGATCCGGTCGCCGAGTGGCGGCAGATGTTCGTCGAGGCCTGGCGCCTGCAGCGCGACTTCTTCTACGATCCGAACATGCACGGGCTCGATTGGCCGGCGGTGCGCGAGCGCTACGGCCGAATGATCGACCATTGCACCTCGCGCCGCGACGTGAGCTTCGTCATCGGCGAGATGATCTCCGAGCTCAACGTCGGGCACGCCTACCTGTGGGGTGAGGGCGACGTCGAGGACGGCCCAAGCGTCTCGGTCGGCCTGCTCGGCGCCGACTTCGAGCTTCACGACGGGGCGTACCGCATCGCGAAGATCTACCACGGCGGCCCCTGGGACGTGGATGCCCGCGGCCCGCTGAGTCAGCCCGGCGTCGAGGTGAAGGAGGGCGACTACCTGCTGGCGGTCAACGGCGAGCCGGTGGACACGACCAGGGACCCGTGGGCCGCCTTCCTCGGGCTGGCCGACAAGGTGATCACCATCACGGTCAACGACAAGCCGACCCTCGACGACGAGGCACGCGAGATCGTCGTCAAAGCCCTGGACGGCGAGAGCGACCTGCGCTACCGGGCCTGGGTCGAGCACAACCGGGCCTACGTCGACGAGCGCACCGAAGGTCGCATCGGTTACGTCCACGTCCCCGACACCGGCATCAACGGGCAGAACGAACTGTTCCGCCAGTTCTTCGGGCAGACTCACAAGGAAGCCCTGATCATCGACGAGCGTTGGAACGGCGGCGGCCAGGTGCCGACGCGGTTCATCGAGCTGTTGAACCGACCGGTGACCAACTACTGGACCCGACGTTACGGCAAGGACGGCCCCACCCCGGGCGACGCTCACCACGGGCCGAAGTGCATGCTGATCAACGGGCAGGCCGGATCGGGCGGCGACGCCTTCCCCTACTACTTCCGCCAGGCCGGTCTGGGCAAGCTGATCGGCACGCGCACCTGGGGCGGGCTCGTCGGGATATCCGGCAACCCGGGCCTGATCGACGGCGGATCAGTCACCGTGCCCACTTTCGCGTTCTATGAGGTTGACGGGACCTGGGGCGTCGAAGGGCACGGCGTCGAGCCGGATATCGAGGTGATCGACGACCCGGCTTTGATGGTCGATGGCGGCGATCCGCAGCTCGACGCGGCCATCAGACACATGCTGGCGGAGCTGGAACGCAATCCGTACAAGCCCCCGCCCCGTCCGGCCTATCCGGACCGCAGCGGCATGGGCATCAAGGCGGAGGACAAGTAGCTGCCTAAACCGCGACTTGGCGTTTATGGCCAGCGGGCGACCACGCTTCACTCCGGCGGTGAGGGATCGAGGCCGAGCCGGCGTCTGCTCTCGGACAGAACGGCGTGGTAACCGGGCACGCGCATGAAATCGCCGTGCCCGTCCATGAACAGCAGATTCCCCCCTTCGCCGCCGTGGTTCGACACGGGCTCATAGATCCAAACCACGCGGCTATCGGTCACGGCTTGGGCCTCCGGGCGGGTCGGAGGAATCAAGAACAGATACTGCCCACCGTTGGGGCATCTGGACGTGTCCTCCGTAACAAGCCCGGCGTCCAGCAGGGATTGGACGGCCTCTTCGGAAGACTGCGGCCACCATTGGGGATTCTCCGACCGGTAGATCTCGAACACCGTGCCGAGGTGCTTCAGCCGCGCCTGACACTCCAGGCGGCGGGACAGCTCGGTGGAACGCTCACCCGCCCGTGTGATCACCGCAAGAACAGCGGCCACGGCAATCAGGCCGACGCAGGTCAGCGCCCATCGCCACAGGTACCCCAGTCCGTACTGACTGCTCACAATGTGCCTCCAACTGGACCATACGACAGAATGTTCCAGAAATCCGCAGCGACATGGCACGAGTCCGCGGACGAAGTTTCCCCAGGTTATCGGCGACGGCCGGCCCGCACAACCAGACATGGCGGCCGGCGACAGGCGGATGTGGCCGTGACCGAAGCCAAAAATCGCGATCCTTGGCGAAAAGTACACCATTCTCACCGCACCGGCAGGATGAATGGCGTCACCAGGGGTCTTCCACGACGTATTCGGTACTGGCGGACGGCAGATCCGAGGCGTAGTCGCGGCCAGCTTTACCGGATAGAATCATATTGAGGTTATTCCTTCCACCAGATGCCGCATCAAAGGCCTGGGTCCTGGTACCGCTTGAATCAGCGACTCGAGCCATGGTACGATGGTAACGCGAAGTCAGTGAGCCTTGAATACGGCAATCCGGTCCGCCCGGAGTGCCCGGCTCCGATAGCCGCCGGGACACGCTTCGGCGGCTTGGTGACCGGTTCGCTCGGCAACTGACGTATCCCATCGGGGTGGCATTCACAAGGGGGACGTATCATGTCCACGAATGACCCGAAGACAGCCCTCGAACGGCGTGCACGCGGCGGTCGAATGGTGGCGATCCTTGCCACGCTGGCGCTGGCCGCCGGGAACGTCCTCGCCCAACAGCCGGACGGCCTCGAGGTTTACCGCTCCCGCGCCACTGGGTTGGCCGCGTTCGTCACGCCAACTGACGGCGGCACGATCCCCGTCCCCATCCGTCCCGGCCGAGCCCGCGTACAGCCGATCGACTTCCTGACCCAATACGGCGAACTGTTCGGCGTCACCGACCCCGTCAATCAGCTTATCGAGACCCGGACCCAGACCGACAACCTTGGCTACACGCACACGACGTACGAGCAGGTCCACGACGGCATTCCGGTCTATTCCGGCGTGTTGAAGGTGCACCAGAACGCGGCCGGCGGCGTCACCGCGGCCAACGGCGACTTCTACCCCATCTCGTTCAAGCTCAACACGACGCCGAGGCTCGACGGCGCGTCAGCGGTGCAGATCGCCCTGGCGCAACTGCCCGATGCCGCGCCGGAGGTCGAGCGTTTGGAGCTGGTCATCGTGGACCCGGGCTGGTACGGCGATCTTTCGATCGGCGCACACCTGGCGTATTACATCGTCCTGGCCGATCTCGCAGCCGGTATCGAGGAGGCGTTCTTTGTTGACGCCCACGCCGGCTGGATTCTCGATCAGTGGAACCTTATCCAGACCAGCAAGGTGCGCAGTATCCACGATCACATGATCCCGGGGGGCAGTGACTGCTGTTTTGCCAAGGCATCGCCCGGGTGCAGCGATGCGGCCTGCGCGGCAGCCGTTTGCAGCTACCATGAGGATCTGGCCTTCTGCTGCTCCGCCGAGTGGGCCCCGGTCTGCGCCTCCTACGCGTATTACATTCATCCCGAGTGCAACGGGGTGTGTCCGGGCCTGCCCGGACCGCTGGCTCGCTTCGAGTCGGACCAGCCGAGCTTGATCGACGACGTGAACACCGCCTACGACTACTATGGGGACACGTACGACTACTACTCCCGCGGACACGATCGCGACAGCATTAATGATGCGGGGATGACGATGGTGGCCACGGTCAACTCGGGCATGCCGGGCTGCCCCAATGCCTTCTGGTGGGGGGGGAACGTTCAGCAGATGGTCTTCTGTCCGGGCACGGTCACGGACGATATCGTCGGCCACGAGTTGACACACGGAGTCACGGATTACACCGCAGACCTGGCCTACCAGAACCAGCCCGGACAGTTGAACGAGTCGTTCTCCGATGTCTTTGGTGAACTGATCGACCTGTTCAACGGCGATGCCGCCTTCGCCGGACCGCCGGGCGGCACCCGCTGGCCCACCGAGCACGATCGCGTGACCGGCCCCGGCACGGACGAGCCCAACGACCTGCGCGACGCCTCATGCTCAGGCCCGGGTGACAGCGTCCGGTGGCTCATGGGTGAGGACGCCGCCGTATTCGGCGGCGCCATCCGCGACATGTGGGAGCCGACATGCGCCAATCCCCCCGACCCTGACCGCGCGTACAGCCCATACCAGACGTGCGACGCAGGTGACGCCGGCGGCATACACAGCGGCAGCGGCATTCCCAACCACGCCTTCGCCATCGTCACCGACGGCAAGAACTTCAACGGCTACGACGTCACCGGGATCGGTCCGATCAAGTCCGGGGCCGTCTGGTATCGAACGCTGGCCGCATACCTGACGCTGGCGTCCGACTTCGAGGACGCCTACCACGCCTTCAACCAGGCGGCGGCCGACCTGGTCGGCACTGCGCCCGACGACCCGCGTACCGGCCAGCCGTCGGACAGCGAGTTCACGGCGTTCGACGCGGATCAGGTGGACAAGGCGTTGCGCGCCGTGGAGATGGACGGCCCGGGGCGCTGCGGCAGCGGCATCGACCCGTTTGACCTGTCGCCTCCCACGGAGTGCAGCCCGCTCTCGGTGATCCGATCCTTT
>DATKXO010000297.1:0-14081 GCA_035528995.1 Phycisphaerae bacterium
CTCGCGGCGGTCATTGGCGTCCCTGCGTGGATCGTCCTCTTTCCGATTCGCAAGAGATTCGTTCAACGCCGACGGGAGGGGCCAACGTACCTCGCAATGCTGCTGGCGGTAGAAATCGCTGTCCATGCTATCGGAGCCTTGCTGACGCTCCCGATTCCAATGGCTGACACAATGGGTTTTGTAGACATCTTCCAGATACGAGTCTTTCCATTCGTTCTCGGAATCATCATGCTGACCCTGGCACCATTCTTCGGCAAAACGGCCACACTGTTCTATCAATACACGGCTGTTGATCACGATTGCCTCAGCAAGAACGGTGTTGGACGGAGCGTATTAGGTGAAAGGCAAGGATGGCCTGCACAGCTAAGTTCCCTTGCGGTGTGGTCCCTCATTCTGTGCCTCTTTCCGTACTTGGGCCTTGCCATGGCTATTTGGGCTGTTCGCACAATCCGAAGAAGCGAGGGGCGACTGTACGGGAAGAAACTTGCGTGGGCTTCAGTTCTGGTTAACGTTCTTCTCCTGGCAGTAATGACCTTCGGCGTAATCGTGGCGGTATTTGGAGAGGAATAGGGCGTGTCGGGTGCGTCCCTTGACGCCGGATTCGAATCTGCACCTGAGATTGGCGTCTGGGCGACGCACGCTGCAATTGGGGCATTCCTGACCCGTCATTTGCGCTCAGGGCAGGCGCAGCAGTGGCGCCGACCGAATCCTGGACCCGCAACCCTCCATTCCGCATTCGCAGGCGAGACGCCTGGGCTACGGGCGGGCGACACTGGTTACGTGACAGAGGGGGGTACATGGCGTTGAAAGGGGAAGACATGTTGCGGCAGATCGAAGTCGGTCGGCCATGAAGTGACCGGAGGGCGCAAGTGGATCGGCGATGGTCAGGAGGGATAGCTCACGGGGACCAGCCGGAAGATCGAGAGCGGTTAGCGGCATACCACGATCGTTCATACGAAGGGCGGTGCCGAGGTCCTTCGCTAACCGGCGGGAATCGTCGGCATCACCCTCCGTGGCGACACCGGGTAGCCAGGTAGGGCACGGCAGGTCATTGACCCCTTCTGCCAAATGGGTCAATTGAACGTCGTCGCTGTGCGAAGGTGACGATGAAGGCAGGCGAAACACCTGCCCCGGGTCACTCGTCCGTCAACAGCGAGTCCGGGAGCGTTGACGTTGAATCGACCGGCATCCAGCGCATCCTCCCTCACTCCGTCTCCGGCAGCGTCACGCACGTCAGCGCGCCGATCAGGCCGCAGATTGATAGGAGCAGGATGATTCCTGCGGGTGTGACGTGCGAACTCAGCGGGGCCAGCAGGCCGGTGAGGAGCAGAATGACGCCGATCACCGTGTTGCTGACGGCCACGTAGTCGGTCCGGCGGTTGCCGCCGGCCATGTCGACGATATAGGTCTTCCGGCCGATCCTCACGCCGCTGTGGGCGATGCCCAGGAGAAAGAACGCGATGGGATACGTCCAGGTCCAGTCGCGCAGCGGCGAATCGAGCGTCGAGACCGCAAACACGCCCAGGCCCAGGACGGCCGCCCACACCGCGGCCGCCAGCAGCACGCGCCGGCTGGACACGTCCGCCATGATCCCCCAGAACGACGCGCTCAGGCTCGTGGCCAGGGCATTCGCCAGAATGAACCAGCCCAGCGACTTGAGATCGGTCCCGTGCGTCTGCTGGGCCAGAACCACGTAGTACGGGGCGGACAGGGCCGAACACAGCAGCAACGCCCGCGTGATGACGAACCGCCGGAAGTCGCGATCGGTCCGCAGCAGGTCCAGACGTTTAACCGCCTCGAACAGCGCGTTGGCCCCGCCGGCGGTCTCACCGGCGAACTCCTGGATGTTCGCGTAAACGAAGCCGGCCACCACCCAGAGGACCGCGGCCGCAATCAGCAGAGTGACGTAGAACCTCGTCGGGTCGGAGCCCTCCTGGGCCATGCCCATGTAGAGGCCGACCACGATCGCCGCGCAGCCGGAGGCCGTCGCGCCGAAACCGCTGAGTCGGCCGCGTCGCCGTTTCGGAATCGTCTTGCCCAGCACGTCCTTGGACGCGACGGAGTTCAGACCGCGCGACAGGCTGAACATCGCCAGTAGCAGGATGATCAGCCAGCCGGCCGTCCGACCGACCAGGGAGGCGGCCACCAGCCCGATTCCCAGAACCGCCGCCGCCTGAAGGACCGCGCCGGCGACCCAGACCATCTTTCGCCTCGGCAGGCGGCGAACGAAGCTGCCGATCACGAGTTGCGGAATCATCGAGCCCGACTCGCGGATGGGCACCAGCAGAGCGACCAGTGAGGCCGGTGCGCCCACCGCGCCCAGCAGCCAGGCCAGCACCGTCTTGGGGTTGGCCAGGTGATCGCCCAGGTTGCTCAGCGTCTGGCAGGCCCCGATGAGGAAGAAGTTGCGGGGCACGTATTGGCAGGCGTCGTCGGAGATGTCCGTGCAGGCACGGGCGTCTTCCTCGTCGACGATGGCCTGGTACATCCGATCGAGCCGACCCGGCTCAGGCACGTGCTCCATAGGTGCCCCCTTCGAACCGTCAGCCGGCCGACTCCGACTGCGACCCCGACTCCGTCCCCGACTGACGCTGGTAGCGGCGCCGGTCGACGAACCGGCGAACGCCGGTCGCCGCCAACTTCCGCGCTACGTCTACTTGCCCGCCAGCTTCTTGATCTCGTCGGCGACTTCCTCGGCCCCCTCGGCGTAGAACTTTTCCTCGTCGGGGGCGAGTTCGTACAGCAGGCGCAGGAACTCGCCCGCGTGCACGCGTTCCTCGTCCGCGACGTCCTTGAGCACCTCGATGGCCAGGGCGTTGTCGGTCGATTCGGCCAGTTGCATGTAGAGCTGGACCGCCTCGTATTCCGACGCGACCATGAATCGAATCGCTCGGATCAGCTCTTCCTTGGTCAGCTTTCGACCGTGTGCCAGGCCTGAGAACGGCGAAGAGAACTCGGGCATTTCGGTACCTCCTTCCGACAGCGGGTGGATATCACGGATCGCATGCTACCAGAAGGCGCGCCACCTGCCAGCGCTCGCCCAACCGCCCGCGGCAGCCTCGGCCAGGGCACACGTGGGCCTCTACGCCATCCTCGGCCAAGCTCTCGGCACCGTCTTCAAGTTCGCCGCCCCGATCATCTCCGCCCTCGGCGTCGTGCCGACCGTCATTGACTGACGAACGTCAACGCGCCGGGAAGTCTACGCGTGCGAACGCCGCAGGGCAGCCACGCCGCTGCGCGGAGTCGGTGATTCCGGGTGCTATCGATTCCACTTCGCCGGAGCTTTCCGGCTGACGCCATCGGTCGTGATTCACCGTTCACGAATTTTTGAATCCGCGTTTTTGCACGCGCCAGCCGCGTTTTCCGCAAATCGGACCCGCTGAAGGTGATCGGGCGCCAAGTTATAGGGGTAGCGGAGGCGAGTTCGCGGGTGCGAACCATGGGCCCCGCGGGTTATTCGAAGCGTGGAGTGAGTCGGCGTGGCGTCGAACACGGCACAAGAAACAGCACAACAAGCGGCGAGATCCGAACCGGCGCAGGAGCCGGTTAAGAAGCCGGCGCCGGACACCGCCACGCAGCCCATCCTGGACACGGCGAAGCCGGGGCCCGACACCGTCGCCCAGCCCGGGCGACAAACTGCCAGGCCAGTTGCCGGGGAGCCCGCCCGGCCGCGCCCGTTCGTGCCGCTTCTGCCCTATCAGCGCCAGGACGTCGAGAGCAATGCCCGGTTCCGCTGGTGCTGCTGGGCCCGGCAGACCGGCAAGAGCTTCACCAAGTCACTGCGCCGCCTCCTGCGAGGTCTGAAGCGGCGGCGAATGCAGGTCCTCCTCTCCGCCGGCGAGCGACAGAGCGCCGAACTCATGCAGAAGGTGCGGCAGCACTGCCAGGCCCTGGCCGTCGCCCACGAGTTCGTCGGCGATCGCTTCTTTTCCGACACCAGCTTCCGGCAGCTCGAGGTGCGCCTGCCCAACGGCGTGCGGATCGTCGGCCTGCCCGCCAACCCGCAGACGGCCCGCGGCTTCACCGGCGACGTGCTGCTCGACGAGTTCGCCATGCACGCCCTGGACCGCGACATCTGGGCCGCCATGTTCCCGACCATCCTCCGCGGCGGCGGCGAGATCGACGTCGCCTCCACGCCGAAGGGCCGCAAGAACGTCTTCTATCAGCTTGGGGCCAACGAGCGCTTCGAGCGATCGCTGGTGACCCTCCCGCAGGCCATCGAGCAGGGCCTGGACGTGGACCTGGAGGATGTCCGCCGCTCGATGGGCGACGAGGAGCTGTTCCGCCAGGAGTTCCTCTGCGAGTTTCTCGACGAGGCCACCGCGTTTCTGACTTACGAGCAGATCGCGGCCTGCGAGGATCCCGCGCTGGCCCGTGAAGTCCGCGTGGACCGGCTGGAATCGCTTGGCGGCGACCTCTACGCCGGCGTGGACGTCGGCCGACACAAGGACCTGACCGTGATCTGGCTGCTGGCCGCCGACGGTGACAACCTCGTGACACGCACCGTCTACGAACTGGCCAACGCGCCGTTCCGAGACCAGTACGCGTTACTGTCCTCCGTGTTGCGCCTGCCCACACTGCGACGCTGCTGCATCGACGCCACTGGCCTGAGCATGCAACTGGCCGAGTCCGCCGTCGAGGACTTCGGCGCCCATCGGGTGGAGCCGATCACCTTCACCGCCCCGGTCAAGGCGTCGCTGGCCGGCGGCTTGCGGGTCGCCGTCGAGGACGCCCGCATTCGCATCCCGGTGGACGAGTCCATCCGCAACGACTGGCACTCGGTCGAGCGCTCCGTGACCAGCGGCGGACACGTGCGCTTCGAGGCCTCGCGCAACACGGGCAGTCACGCCGACCGGTTCTGGGCGGCGGCTTTGGCGGTACACGCGGCCTCGACGTCTGTGGCCGGTCCGGTCGAGTGGGACGGCGGACGGGCGATCCACTTCGCTCGGGAGGGAGTCTGGTGAACAGCGGGAGACTGTTATGAGTTGGACACAGCGGGTGATTAATGCGGTGCGCGGTGACGGAGCGCGGCAGCGCCCGCGCGAAGGCCGGATCGTTCTGCCCCGGCCGGAGGACGTCTGGCGGGATTATCCCTCCAGCGGCCTCACGCCGTCGCGGTTGATGGCCATTCTGCGCGAGGCCGACTCCGGGTCGTTGTCGGCCACCATGCAGTTGTACGAGGAGATGGAGGAGAAGGACGCCCACCTCTACGCCGTGGCCAACACGCGCCGCCTGGCCCTGACCGGCCTCGAATGGCAGGTGGTCAGCGCCGCCCGCGTCCGCGACGGTGTGGATCGTACCGCAGCCGACGAGGCCGCGGATTACTGCCGGCAGGCTTTCGCCGACATCGAGGCCTTCGACGAGGTGTTACAACACCTCGCCCTGGCCGTCGGGCGCAACATCGCCATTGCCGAGCTGGTTTGGGAGACCGTCGGCGGCGAGTTTCGACTCACCGACGTCTGCCCCGTCGATTTCACACGCATCGCCTTCGACGACCTGGGCCGGCCGCGAATTCTCACCAGGGCCGAACCGATCGACGGCATCGCCCTGGCCCCCAACAAGTTCGTGGTTCACACGCCGCACGCCGTCAGCGGTCACCCCTCGCGCGGAGGTTTGCTGCGCGTCACCGCCATGGCTTACCTGGGCAAGAACCTGACGTTGAAAGACTGGCTCATCTTCGCCGAGGTCTTCGGCATGCCCGTGCGGGTCGCCCGTTACGAGCCGTCCGCCACGCCCGAGGAGAAACGCGAGCTGTTGCAGATGCTCGATTCCCTGGGCAGCAACGCCTCCGGCATCTTCAGCCGGGCCGTCGAGCTGCAGATCGTCGAGGCCAACCGCGGCACCACCGGCCCGCCGTACGAGAAGCTGGTCGATTTCCTGAACCGTGAGATGAGCAAGGCCTGGCTCGGTCAGACCCTGACCACTGAGACCACCGGTGTCTCCGGCACCCTCACGGTCAGCATGGTGCATCAGGAGGTGCGCAAGGACGTCCTGGCCGACGACATGCGCAAGGAAGCCCGCACCGTTCGTCGCGACATCCTTGCGCCCATGTGCCGCCTGAAGTTCGGGGCCGACGTGCCGGTGCCTTATCTGCGGCGCATGCCCGGCCGGACCCGAGAGCTGCGCGAGCTGACCGAAGTGCTCGACGCGGCCGTCAACAAGCTCAACGTGCGCGTGCCGCGGGCCTGGGTCCATGAGGTCCTGGGGATCCCCCGGCCGGCTGAAGACGAGCCCGTACTGGAGCCCCCGGCGCGGTGAGCGCTCTGGAAGGACGCTCGAGGTGATCGGGCGCCGAGTTCTACGTGAAGCGAAACGGATCGGATCATTGAAGCGGTGAGGAAACGATGGCCAAACAAACGAGTAGCAAGAAGGATGCGGATCGGGACGTGACCGCCCTGGCGCCCGCCGGACAGATCGCACTGTCGGCGGCCGCCGGCCCGGTTCCCGAGACCGTGCTGATCGTCCCCTGGGGCGAGGTGGAAAGCGCCAACGGGCGGTTCACGGTCGACGAGGAGTCGGGCAGGCTGGCGGTCGAGGCCTTCGAGGCCCACGGGTGTGACCTTCCCATCGACTACGAACACCAGACGTTGGGCGGACCGTACACCTCGCCGACCGGGCAGGCGCCGGCGGCCGGGTGGGTCCAGCGTCTGGAGGCCGTGCCGGGACACGGGATCGTGGCCTCGGTCAAGTGGACCGAGCCGGCGGCCCGCCAGTTGGCCGACCGGCAGTATCGCTACCTGTCGCCGGTCGCGGTCGTACGCAGGAGCGATCGCAAGCTGGTGGCCCTTCATTCGGTGGCCTTGACCAACAAGCCGGCCATCGTGGGCATGGAGGCCATCGTGGCTCGGGCCGACGGGCCGACCGACGGTGATGATGCGGTCGGAGTGCTGCGTCAGCGGTTGGCGCTCGAGGCGGACTGCTCCGACCGCGACGTGCTGGTGGCCGCCACGCGCCGGCTGACCGTGCTCGAGGAGGAAAGCCGGCAACGTGAAGCCGACCAGCGCGTCGCCTCTGCGGCGGCCGTCGGCAAGTTGGCGCCGGCCCAGCATCAGTGGGCCCAGCAGTTGTGCCTGCGAGACGAGGCCCTGTTCGACGAATGGTTGCGGACCGCCCCGGTGGTGGTCCAGGTCGGACGGCTGGACCCGCCGGAAACCGCGAACCTTCCGCCGAGTCAGGCGACCTCGGCGGCCAGGGCCCGGGCCGAGTACCGGGCCAATCCGGAGCTGGCCGCCCTCACCTCCGAGGAGGCCTACGTCGCGGATGCAATCCAGCGGGTGAACGGAGAACAGTAAGTGGCGAACGCGGCTCGATGGCCGCGTTCGTCGGGGATCTTTGTGCGGGAGTCAACCAGATGGCACTGACGGCGAATCGAGAAGTGGATCATTACGTGGACCAGGAGCTGCGCAGTCTGCCGGTAGCCGGGTTCAGCAGGGTGTACAAGGGAGCTTTCGTCGGCGTTCAGCACGACGGCTACGTGCGCGGGCTGGTGGCCGGCGATCGCTTCTGTGGCATCGCCTACGAGGAGGGGGACAACAGCAGCGGCGGCGCGACCCAGAAGCAGGTCCGCGTCTACACCATGGGCGACTTCGCCCTGACCCTCAACGGCCTGGCGACCACCGACCGCCTCAAACCCGTGTACGCGACGGACGACGCCACGCTCAGTCTGACCGGCGGCCCCAAGGCCAGCTACGTCGGCCGGGTCGTGGACCGGCTGGGCACCAACCTGGCGCTGGTCCGACTCGGTGACCTGGGCCACCTGCCGGCCGACGATCAGGACGCCCAGTTGGACTGCTTCGAGGACTTCATCGGAGCGGCCCTGAACACCACCGACGGGCCTTGGAAGACGGTGGACGTCGGCGACGCCACCGAGGGTGTGGTGGCCGACGCGCACGGCGGCGAGTTCGCCCTGGCTTTGGCCGCCACCGACGAAGCGGAGGACGCCGTCCTCTATCAGGGCGACGCGAAGAACTTCGACATCGACAGCAAGCTGATCGTCGAGTTCCGGGCCAAGGTCGTCTCGCCGGGGTCGGGCGTCACCGCGGTCTTCGGGCTGGCCGGCGATCACGACCTGGACAAGGACAGCATCGCCCAGAACGCCTGGTTCCGGCTCGTGGGCGGGCTGGACCTGCTGCTCGAGACCGACGACGGCACCACCGACGTCGACGACGTCGACACCACGGTCAATCTGATCAGCGGCACGTACAACACGTTCCGCATCGACCTGACCGACCCGTCCGACGTCAAGTTCTTCGTGGACAACATTCGCGTGGGCTCTTCGACCACCTTCGACATGTCCGGTTTCAGCGGCCGGCTCCAGCCCTACTTCTCGTTGGACAAGGGCAGCGGCACCGGGACGGCCGTGCTGACGCTGGACTGGGTGCGGGTCACCGCGACCAGAGCGTAGGGGATGCGGAATGGGAATTACGGAATGCGGAATCTGAATGGCCAGGCGCCACGGCAAAACGTTCAGCGCAAAGCGGAAGTTGCCGGCGCCCCCGTTCGTTCCGCATTCCGAATTCCACTTTTCACGTTTCTGCGGTTTCACGACCGCCGAACAGGACAACGAGTGAAAACGACCTCTCAAAACGCTGAGGTGTAAGGACAAAATCATGGCTGTGATCAATACGGGACTTCTGACCAAAGGCTTGCGCAGCGAGTTCTTCAATCGGTTCGAGGCGACGCCCAGCTATTACCGCGATCTCGCCACGCGCATCGTTTCCAACAGCGACGCCGAAACCTACCGCTGGCTCGGCACCGTGCCTAAGCTGCGCGAGTGGGGCACCGGACGCGTGGCCAAGGGCCTGCGCACCGAGAGCTACTCGGTCGAGAACCTCAAGTACGAGGCCACCATCGAGGTGGACCGCGACGAGATCTCCGACGATCAGACCGGCCAGATCCGCCTGCGGGTCGGCGAGCTGGCTCAGCGGGCGGCCACGCACAAGGACTTCCTGCTGGGCCAGTTGCTGCAGCTCGGCGGCGGGCCGACGTCCGAGGGCTACGACGGCCAGCCGCTCTTCTCCGACAGCCACTCCTCCGGCGAGTCGGGCACCCAGAGCAACGACCTGACCGCCGCCGACGACGAGCCGACCGATCCCAGCGTGGAGAACTTCCGCGGGTCGATCAAGCAGGCCATCGCCCAACTGATGAAGTTCAAGGACGACGTCGGCGAGCCGATGGCCATCGCCGCGGCCGGGCTGGTCTGCGTCGTGCCGCCGAATCTCTACCTGACCGCGCTGGAGTCGTTGAACGCCACGCTCATCGCCAGCACGACCAACGTGCTGGAGGGCGCCGCCCGCGTGGTGGCCATGCCCTGGCTGACCAACGCCAGCACCTGGTACCTGCTCAAGACCGACGTGCCGGTTCGGGCCTTCATCTTCCAGGATCGCGAGCCCATTGAGTTCGTGGCCCTGGCCGAGAACAGCGAAGAGGCCTTCAAGCGCGAGAAGTTCCTCTACGGCGTGCGGGCCCGCTACCGCATGACCTACGGCTACTGGCAGTACGCGCTGCGGACGCAGTTCCAGCTCGGCTCGTAACGGTTTCAGCGATTGGGGTGCGTTCGTCCGTCGTCCAATTGAGCCGCGAGCTTCAGCTCGCGCGGACCAGCGAGCGAGAATCAGTCTCCTGACCGGTGTGAAACACCGCGCGGACTGAAGTCCGCGGCTCGCAACGGCGACAATCGCTCAGTTTGAGGAACAGGTAACGGCGACGCGATATGGGTTACATCAGCAACAGCGACATCGAGACGCGCCTGGGCAGTGCGGTTTACGTCCAACTGACCGACGACCAGGGCACCGGGTCGGCCAACACGGCCGTGGTGGACGAGGCCCGGGCCGGGGCCGAGGGCGAGGTCGACGCCTACCTGGCCCGGCGCTATGCCGTGCCCATCGACCTGACCCGGCATCCCGAGCTGGCCGGGGTGCTGGCGAGCATCACGCTGGATCTGGTGGAGTACCGGCTGAGGCTGCGCCGCCCGCCGGTGTCGGACGAGGCGGCGTCGCGGCGCAGCCAGGCCGTCGCCTGGCTCGACAAGGTGGCGTCGGCCCGGATCGATCTGCCGGCCGCCTCGGACCCGGCGCCGAGCGCCACCGGCGGATTCAAAGGTCAGGCCACGGGCAGCGAACGAGTGTTAAACCGCGAGGAACTGGCCGACTTCTAATAGTCGGTCGGTCGGATGTCTGGTGACGGGAGTGTGTCATGGCTACGCCCGATCGAACGACGGTCAAGGCCGCGATTCAGGCGCTGATGGCCGAGCTGCGGGCCAACCTGCGGTCCGACCCGCCCACGGCGACGAAGCCCTTTCGGCGGATCGAGGAGGGGCAGGCGGCCTTTGGCGAGTACCCCCGACCGTTCATGACCGTGCGGATCGTCGAGATCAAGCCCGTCGGCACGACCGAGGGCGACAAGCTCCTGCGCGTGACCATCGAGATGCGCCTGGTGACGGACGTGATCTTTGACGATCCGCACGACGCGGTGCTCGACGCGGTCGGCGCGGTCGAGGACTACTTCGACGAGCTGGCCGCCGACGAGCAGACGATCGTGGAAGGGGCCGACGGGTTCGAGGAGCGGACCTGGAAGCTGGGCTATCCGACCGGGGCGGCCGGCTCGCAGGCGGCCGAGGCCACCTGCCGGCAGAGCTGTATCGTCAAGGTGGAGCGCGAGTACAACCGCGTCCCGAACTAGGTATAGGTGCCAACACGATGTCACTCGGCAGACGAACGGGATCAGTACGATGATCTGGCTTCTGGCCCATCGGCGAATGTCAACCCGACTGATCAACTCACCCCACACGGAAACGTCGATCGACGGGGCCCACTCGCTGGTCTACACGCCCGGCGTCGAGCCGGTCCGGTACGCCGGTCAGGAGGAGCCCGAGGGGCCGCTGGGGACGTACGGCCGCGGCCTGCACCGGGCGTCGGGTTTCGTGTTCGGCTATGACGGTGACGCGGCCGAGAAGCTGCTGGGTATTACCGCTGACATCGAGCTGATCGTCTATTACCTGTCGGCCCGAAACGAGCATCGCAAACGGCGGCTGGTGGACGTGGTCTTCGTGGGTGATGCGACCGTGCGCGTGCCGCCGTCCAACACCGGGCTGAGTGACCTGATCGGCGTGCCCTTCAAGGTCAACATCCCGGAAGACGAGACGCTGGCCGACCACGTTATCGACGAGGCGGAGTGAATTCCATGGCCGGATCGATTCCCGCGGCCGTTCTGGAGATCGTCGAGTCCGCCCGGCAGCGCGAGGAAACCGAGTTCGCCCGGGCCGCACAGATCGAGGCCAACCGGGTGATCGTCAAGACGGCCACCGGGACGGGCGACATCGATCACGCGTTTTCACTGCAGCGGTGTTTTCGGCTGGTGTTCGTGCGCTGTCACTTCGGCGGTGCGATGGGCACGGACACCATGCACATCGACATTGACTCGGTGCACGGGTCGGCCTATGACACCAGGCTGACCCGCATCCTGTCGGCCGGCATGGGGACGGACGTCAACTACCGTGTGCCGAGCGAGGAGTTGCGTTTGCCGTCGCCGTGGTCGTTCCAGCCCGGCGACGCGATCCACATCCGCTGGACCAACCCGAACCCGGGCAGCATGACCTGGGGCCTGGAAGTCGGCCTGGCACCGGCGTAGGGCAAACGTCAAAACGGCAACACATCGAACGTCACAACGGCGGGCCCTGGCCAGTCCGAAATCGTTCAGGTGGTTAATCATTTTCAGGCTGGCACGTCACAAGACCAGGCCGAACGCCTGCGGGCGTTGTGAGCGGGCATCGGGTGGATCTGCGAGCCGGCAGCGTGCCGTCATGTGACACTTCACAGGGCTGTGGGTCCTCTGAGCTACGCGGGACCGATGTGCAGGCTTGACACGCCTGTGCCGCGTCGATAACCTGCCATGTAGCGTTGCTGTCTTTCGCACGTCGGGGTGAGACGGGACGCATCAGCTGAGCTTCCGGGAGGAGTATAGGGCGTCGGTGCTGTCGGTATGTCTACGCCCGGCACAGGGCAACGTGCCTGCGACGCGACGGCAGCCTCGGACGTCGCGCGGTACGCATAGCAACGGTGGATGATGACCATGTCACGCGACTGGGAAGAACAATTCAGACAGTGGGCGAAACCGCCGGGCAAAACCGAGCAAGAGCGTTGCGACAATGCTGCTTCGGCCATTCGCAATGGCATCAAGGCAAGTGACAAGCTCCGCAGCCGTGGGATTACGGTCTTTGTCCAGGGCTCGTATCGGAACAGTACGAACGTCCGGAGGGACAGCGACGTTGACGTCGGAATCCTCTGCAGGGATACGCTCATTAACGACTTTCCATCCGGCATGAACCGCGACGATTTCGACCTGACCCCCGCAACGTATCAGTATGAGCAATACAAGGAGGAAATCGAGGCAGCCCTCGTGAACCACTTCGGGCGCTCTGCGGTCGAGCGTGGGGACAAGGCGTTCGACGTCCACGAGACGAGCTACCATGTCGAAGCCGACGTCGCCGCATTCTTTGAGCATCGCCGGTACGCAAAGGACGGAAGATACTGGGAAGGCGTTGCGCTGCGCACAGACCGTGACAAAACACGCATCATCAACTGGCCCGAACAGCACTATCAGAACGGATGCGCGAAGAACAACTCCACGGGAACTCGGTACAAATCCATCGTGCGCGTCCTGAAGGCCCTGTCAAACGAAATGGCCGACCAACGAGTTCCTGGCGGCGAAATCCCGGGCTTCCTTGTCGAGTGCCTTGTGTGGAACGTCCCGGATGACCGCTTCCAGCACGACACCTACACTGCCGACGTGAGGTCAGTGCTCGTGTTTCTCTACGAGAATACGAAGACCGATGAGGCGTGCGGAGAGTGGGTGGAGGTCAGCGGGCTGAAGTGGCTTTTCCGTCCCACTCAGAAATGGACACGACTGCAGGCGAACGCCTTCACCTATGCGGCCTGGAACTATGTCGGCCTTGGGGGAGAATCGTGAGAAACTTGAACATCAAGCCGTTCCTGTATTTTCTGGCCGGTTTCTCGGTGATTGTGCTTTTTGTCGCCGCTCTGGTTCAGGATGTCGACCTTGGGAACTTCCTCGACATGGTGCGACTGATTCCGATTGTCGCTATGGCGGACGTTATCGCCTACTTCGTCTTCACGCGTTGGGTCTGGCGCTGGAGGCGTCTTGAGGGGTGCCTTATTCCATTCCCCAACCTGAACGGCACATGGCAAGGGCATATCCAGACGAATTGGATAGATGCTGAAGGTGAGACTCCCGGACCAATCCCCGCAATCCTTACCATCAAGCAGTCGTTCGGGCGTATGAGTTGCGTCATGAGAACAGGGGAGACGGAAAGCCACAGCTACGTTGAAGGCTTCCGCATCGACAGCGACGCCCAGGTTCGATGCCTCTGCTGCTCGTACACAAGCAGACCGAAGGCCGCCTTGCGCGAGAGAAGCACCTCCCATGACGGGACGATACTACTCAAGATCATTGGCAAGCCCGTTTTCAAACTCGAAGGCGAATACTGGACGCAACGCCAGACAATGGGAACGGTGACGCTGGCTTTCCGGACGAGAGAACTGCTGGACGATCTGCCGGCTGACCTCCCACCCCATCCGATGACCGTTAAAAGCGAGAGTGGTCGAGCGCCACAGGAAAAGCGATCGAGCCAAGAGGACTGACTCGCGCGCGTACCGCGCGACGCGTTACGCTAAGGGCGAATGTGGCGCGCGGGCGCTCACGTGCCCGCGCAGCTCGGACCTTACGGCGAGGTTGGGCCTGTGGACGCGACTATCACGGAATCGGAGATCGATGATGCCCACGACAGGTGAGAAACCCGGGGCGGGCACGTACGGGTGCTGTGCGTGCGGCCAGATCGTCACGCTCGACGAGGACACGGACACACTGCCCCCGTGTCCCAACTGCAACGGCACTGAGTTCGACGAAGTCTGATCGGGCGAACCATCGTAAGCGATCGCGCGTTGTTGGCTCTCCAGCCCGACCGTGGAGCGGCTTCAACGAGGGCTCGCGCACTGGCCTTGAACCGTGCCTCCGGCAGGCTATATTCGCGCTTCGTCCGTTCGGGTACGAGGATCGGGATTGTG
>DATKXO010000298.1:0-35985 GCA_035528995.1 Phycisphaerae bacterium
AGCCGGAAAAGGACCGTCTGCGGGTCCGGCTGCGCATCGACGGTCGGCTGATCGAGGCCCGGGCCTATCCCCTGGACGCCACGGCCCCACTCATTTCGCGTGTCAAGGTGCTGGCCAGTCTGGACATCACTGAGAAGCGCAAGCCGCAGGACGGCCGGTTTACGGCCACCAGCTTCGAGCAGAAGATCGACGTCCGCGTGGCCTGCATTCCCTGCGTTATCGGAGACCGCCACGAACAGCGCCTCACCATGCGGCTGTTGAGCATGGACCGCTCCAGCGTCAACCTGGAGCACCTGGGCATGGAGCCCGAGGTCCGCCAGTCGTTCGAACGGCTGATCGGCCGCCCCTACGGGATCATCCTCATTACCGGCCCCACCGGCAGCGGCAAGACCACCACCATGTACGCGGCTCTTCAGCAGATCAACACCATCGACAAGCACATCATCACCATCGAGGACCCCGTCGAGTACCACATCGAAGGGGTCAACCAGGTGCAGGTCGATGCGGAGTACGGCGTGACGTTTCCGGCCGCCCTGCGCAGCATCGTCCGCCACGACCCGGACGTCATCATGGTCGGCGAGATCCGCGACAACGAGACCGCCCACCTGGCTCTGGAGGCGTCACTCACCGGGCATCTGGTCTTCGCCACGCTGCACACCAACTCGGCCGTGGGGGCCTGCACACGGTTGCTGGACATGGGCTGCGAGCCCTACCTGGTCAGCAGCGCGATTATCGGGGTGATGGCCCAGCGTCTGGTCCGGCGGATCTGCACCAACTGCAAGAAGGGGATTGAAGCCAACTCCACGGAACGCAGGCTGATGGACATCCCCGAGGAGCGCGGACCGGTCGAGATCTATCGCGGAATGGGCTGCTCGCGCTGCCTGCGCAGCGGGTACTACGACCGCATCGGCATCTACGAATACGTCCCCTTCGACACCGGCCTGTCCGAACTGGTGATGACCAAGGCCCCCACCGAGAAGCTCTACAAGTACGCGCTCGAAAACGGCGCCGTCACCCTGCAGGCCGACGCCATCGCCAAGGTCCTTCATGGTTGGACCACCCTGGAGGAAGCCATGCGGGTGACCACCGGCGAGATCTGAGACACGTCCGCGAACCGGCGCCCGCCCGGCGTGCGCTTTCCAACAAGACAGATAAGATCGACTCACTCGGGGTGCGACCGCCATTCGTTCCTTCAGTACCCGGTTCGACCGTGCGGCGGGCAGAGACAGTCGTAACGGTTGCGTTGACCATTCCGAACGTGCGCCTTCGGCGACTCCTGACGTGCATACTCGTTGCATGGGCAACGCTTTGTCGGCGGGCCTCGACCGTCCGGCGCACGCCGATAAGCCGGTGAACCGCCTGCACTTGTGATAGTCAAGTAGCCTGCGGCTCGGGACGATACCGGGAGGGAACGCACGGAATTCTCAGGGGTCCAGAGTGCATGTCGGGGAACGCATCAAACACGCTGTCGATTGATAGAACACAACGCCGCTGCCCGAAGTGCAGCGCTCTTGCCACCACTACCACCGAGGGCTACGACTCGCTGACCGGCCTGCTTAATCATCGCGCCTTTCTCGATGCTCTTTCGCGGGCCCGCGGACAGTGCCGCCGGCGCAACGAGCGGTTGGCCCTGATCCTGATCGACGTGGATCACTTTCGCAGGATCAACCAGGCACACTCGCACGCCGTCGGCGACCGGGTGCTGGCCTGGCTCGGCGCATCGCTGGGCCGGCTGGGCCGCGCCAGCGACATCGTCTCCCGACATCGGTGGGACCGTTTCGCGGTGGCCCTGCCGGGCTCCTGCGAAACCCAAACCTGCCAGGTCGCCGGGCGGTGGGCCCGGCAGCTCTTCAGCCGCCCGCTCGTGATGGGTGACCGCACCTTCAGCGTGCGAGCCAGCTTCGGCCTGGCCGACACCAGCCCGGGGTTCGTCGAATCCGAACAGGAGCTGATCGAGCGGGCCGAGCACGCCCTCACCGTGGCGAAGCAGCGCGGCGGAGGCTGCATCGTCGGCTTCTCCGCCCTTCCCAACGACGCCCCGTCGCGCCAGCGCCTGGACCAGGCTTCGCTCGAGGCCGTCTCTCGCTGGATCGGGACCACGCGCCATCAGCTCAAGCGCGCTTACCTGGAATCGACCCGGGCCCTGGTGGGGGCTGTCGAAGCCAAGGACACCTATACGCGCCGCCACTCGATGCGGGTGAGCGACTATGCCGAGACCCTGGGCACACGCCTGGGCGTGCCGCCTTCTCAACTGGAATCGCTCAAGACCGCCGCCGTCCTGCACGACGTCGGCAAGATCGGCATCCCGGACGCTATCTTGCGGAAGCGCGGCCCGCTCACGCGGAGCGAATACGACGTCGTCAAGCAACACCCCGAGACCGGACTGCGAATCCTGGGCCACGCCTCCTTCCTCAGCGCCGAGCTGCCCATCATCCGCCACCACCACGAGCGATGGGACGGTCTGGGCTACCCGTCGGGCCTGGCCGGCCGGGAGATCCCTTTCGGGGCCCGCATTCTGGCCGTCGCCGACTCGCTCGACGCCATGTTCTCGCGGCGCAGCTACAAGAAACGCTTCGACGTCGCCGGCGTGCGGCGGGAGCTGCTGCGCTGCGCCGGCACCCAATGGGACCCCGACGTGGTCCAGGCCGCCCTCCAGTGGCTTGACGATTCGCCGGAGTCCTTCACCGCCTGCTGACGCCACCCACAGGGCCAGGCCGGTTTCGGTACATTCCCAATGCTCGACGCAGCCAACCGGGCCTGCACGGGTTTCCACCACGCGATCGCCGGATGCTCACATCGGTCCGCTGCATTCCGACAACGTTACACAACATCGCGGTGCAGAGCCTTCGGAGAACGGGTACGCTTGGAGAAGGGTGCATACGGCCGGCGGCCCCGAACCGAACCGGAGATAGAGGTGATCACATGAACCGAACACCCAAACGCTTGATTCCAGTCCTGATCGTTACCGCCTGCCTGACCGCCACGGTCACGGCTCAACAGCCTCAACAGTTAGAGATCCAGACCATCCCCGTGGCCAAGAACGTGTACATGCTGGTCGGCCCGGGCGGGAACATCGGCCTGTCCGCGGGCGAAGACGGGCCCTTCCTGATCGACGATCAGTTCGCACCGCTCACCGACAAGATCACGGCCGCGGTCAAGAAGGTCTCCGACGGCCCGATCCGGTTCGTCGTCAACACGCACTGGCACCAGGATCACACAGCCGGCAACGAGAACTTCAAAAAGGCCGGCGCGATTATCGTCGCCCACCAGAACGTCCGGACCCGCATGAGCGAGGAACAGACCATGAGGCCGTTCGGCCGCAGGGTGCCCCCGTCCCCGGAAGGAGCCCTGCCGGTGATCACCTTCACCGACTCCATCACCTTCCACTGGAACGGCGACGAGCTGCGCGTCCTGCACCTCGATCCAGGCCATACCGACGGCGACAGCATCATCCACTTCCGCAAGGCAAACGTCCTGCACTTGGGCGACATCTTCTTCAATGAGATGTACCCGTTCATCGACGTATCCGCCGGCGGCTCGATCGACGGAATGGTCAGGGCGGTCGATCGAGCCCTGGAGCTGACGAACGAGGAGACGAAGATCATCCCCGGCCACGGCCCCTTGTCCGACGTCGAGGGACTACGGGCCTACCGCACGATGCTCGAGACCGTCGGGCGCAGGGTTCACGCCATGGTCGAGCAGGGCAAGTCCCGCGACGAAGTGATCGCCGGCAAGCCGACCAAGGATTTCGACGCCGAGTGGGGCGGCGGTTTCCTGCAGCCGGACCCGTGGGTAGGCATCGTTTACGACGGCATGAGCGGGAAGTGACCGTCGTCATCGGCACGGCGGCGACCCGATTCTTCCGAATCAATCCTCGTGGGCCGGATACCGTATTCGATCCCCTGTCAGCGCCGCGATGACGTCGTCCACGACGTCGTTCATCCGGGCCCGGGCCACCGTGGTCCGCGCCGCGATGTGCGGACTGAGCAGGACGTTGGGAGCACCCAACAGCGGATAGTCCGGCGGCGGCGGCTCGGGCTCGTGCACGTCGATGGCCGCTCCGGCCAACTCCCCGGCCGCCAGGGCGGCAGCCAGCGCCGCTGCGTCCACCACGGCTCCACGGGCTGTGTTGATGAGCGTCGCGGCCGGCTGAAACTGCTTCAGCGCCTCGGCGTTCACCAGGTGGCGGGTCAGCTCCGTCAGCGGTACGTGCAACGAGATCACGTCGGACTCGGCCCAGACGCGCTCCTTGCTCACCGGCGTGGCGACAAAGTCCAGATACCCGATCTCGACGATGTCGTTGTACAACACGGTCATGTCGAACGCCCGGCGGCACATCCGGGCCACCCGCCGCCCGATGCGACCCATCCCGACGATGCCCAGGGTCAGACCGCGGAACTCGCGTCCCACCAGCGTCCGCCGGGCCTCGGCGAAACGTCCCTCGCGCAGCATCGCCTCACCGGTCGCCAGGCGGCGCTCTAAAGCCAGCATCAGGCCAACGGTGTGCTCGGCCACCGACTGGCTGCCGGCCTGCGGGGTGTACACCACGGTGATCCCCCGCTCACGAGCAGCGGCCAAGTCGATGTTCTCCAGCCCGACGCCCGCGCGCCCGATCACCTTGAGTCTATCGCCGGCTTCGATCACCGCGGCCGTCACCCGCGAGTAGGTGCGCACGATCAGGGCATCGGCGCCGGCGACCTCACGGATCAACGTGGCCGGATCGTAGTTGGAGGCGGACCGCACCTCACCCACCTCGGCCAGGCGATCCATGGCCGACGCCTCGAGCGGCTCCGCCACCAGGATGTCGAAACGATCGGATGGCATGGTTAATCGGACCGGATGTCGGCCGGGTCGGAACTGCTGCGGCCGAGTTTCAGCTTGCCGGACCCGCTTCGGACAACGCCCCGACCAGCTGCGCCGGCGGCGGGAGCGGAGCCTGGGACGGTCCGGCCTCGTCCAGTGCCTCCAACACGATGGATTGAGTCAGCAGAACCGGCAGAACGATTGGCTCATCGGGACGGTTGGCCGGCAGCACCAGGTTCAACGGGACGGCCGTTCGACCATACTCCCGGAGGTCCTTGGCGATCATCGGCGAGCCGTCCGTGAAATCCGCCTTGATGGCGATGACACCCAGACTGCGTATCCGCTGCTCGACCGGGGCGGTATGCAGAACGACTCTCTTGTTGAGCTGGCAGGTCCAGCACCAGGTGGCGGTGTAGTCGATGTAGACCGTGTAGCCCTGCGCGGCCAACTGTTTGTGCAGACCCGGCCTGTAATCCACCCAGTCGATCCCCTGGTCCTCGGAACCCATGTAGCCGTAGGCAAACCAACCGCCGAACAGGCAGATCAACACGGCTCCGACAACGGCTGTGTACCGGCCCGCCCGGCGCCAGGTCAGCTTGATCCGCCCGATCAGCCAGCAACCCAATCCCAGGAAGGTCAGGAAGACGATCATCTGGATGAGGCCCTCCGCCCCCACCAGATCACCCAGGATCCAGAGCAGCCACACAACCGTGCCCATCAGCACGAAGCCCATGAACTGCTTGAACGACTCCATCCAGGCCCCGGGCCTGGGCAGATACCGCATCCAGCCCGGCTTGGCCGTCAGCAGAACGTAGGGAAGGGCCATGCCGACGCCGACGGCCGTCAGCGCCGCCATGATCTCGGCATACGACCGGGTGTAGGCCACGGCCAGCGCCGGCGCCAGAAACGGAGCCGTACACGGAGTGGCCAACAGCGTGGCCAGCATGCCCTTCATGAGCGCCCCGGGGTATCCTTCCCGGCTTGCGGCCGCCCCCAGCTTTCCGGACGCCGCCCCGGGCAGCGTGACCTCGAACACGCCGAACAGGCTCAACGCGAACGCGAACACGATCGACGTCATCACGATCACGAAGGCGGGGCGCGAGAACTGCTCACCCCAGCTTGTCCCTCCAGCGGCGGCCTTGGTCCCCACAGCAAACGCACCCAGCAACCAAAATGAAACCAGGATGCCCAGAGCGAACACCAGGCCCAGCCTGAAGACCCGCCTGGGATCTTCGTCGGCCTGCTGGACGAAGCTGAGCACCTTGATGGAGATGACCGGAAGCACGCACGGCATCACGTTCAGGATCAACCCACCCAGAGCCGCGAAAAGCAGCATCACCGGCAGGGAAAGTCCCTCCTCGGATTGGGCGCCAGCGCCGGCATCGGGCGGACCGGCCTGGTCGCGCCCCGTCGTCGCGAGCAAGGTCTTATCGGCCGGCCCCTCCCCACCTGCTTCGGCGGTGCCGGGTGCCGCAGCACTGTCTCGCGCCGCTTGGCCCGCCGGTGCCGCTGCCGGCGCTCCGACCAGCTCGACGGTGGTGGACCAGGCGACAGTCTCCGGTGGGTAGCATCGAGCCGTCTCGTCCGTGCAGGCCTGAGCGGTCAGCACGCCGGCCAGCTTCAGCAACGTTCCCGTGGCTTCGTCGTTGACCTCCACCGGCAGGCGGATGACCGGCTGGCCGTGGAACTCGCTGAGCTTCATCTTCAGCTTGCGGTCCATCTTCTCTTGCGGCTGGGGATAGACCGGTTTGCCGACGGTGACACCCGTCGTCCGCTCCGGGATCAGTTCGGTCGCGATCAGGCCCGGAATGTACGGCCGGTGCGATTGGATGTGGTGCCCCGGCTTGATCGCGACCGTCACCGCGACCTCGAACTCGGCACCGATCGTTACGCTCTTAACCGACGGCGCAGCGGTGACTGTGATGAACTTCCCCTTTCCGTCGGCCGCCGGCATCTGACGGGCGGCCCGCTCGAACAGCTCGGCCTCGGCCGGCTTCACCGCCGATGCATCGCTCACAACCGGCAGACGGAGAGAGATGCTCTGCGTTTCCTGGACGGTCTTCTCGCCGCCCACCAGCGTGGTGAGTTCCGCACCGAGTACGACTTCACTGCCCGGCTCCAGGCTGGGCGGAGCGGTCAGGGTGGTCAGCAGGACCGGCTCGCCGGTATGGATGAACGTGACGACTTTGAAGTCATCGGGGCCGACCTCGTGCCGGCGCGGGGCGGGGAAGCGAAGCTCGCCGACCTCGAAACGGTCCGGCAATTGCCACTTCACCTGAGGCGGGGCGCCGCTGTCGCCCGGGTTTTTCCAGCAGATGTGCCAGTCGTCGGCCAGGGTGTAGGCAATGGCGACCTGGAATGTGCTCCCCGGGGCGACGGCGTCCACCGAGGCGGCCAGACGGGCCGGAGCCTTCCTGGTGGTCGTATCGGACGGGCCTGCCGCCCGGCCGGTGACCGCCCCGCACCCAAGCGACCAGCCCAGGACGGCGATCCCAACAATCAGCCTGTTTCCTGAAGTCACGCCAGACGCTCCATCAGCGGGTCTCGAACCGGCCCGAATCTTGTACGTCTCGCCGCGGCGACGGGCCCGTTGCCACGCGGGCATTCTACCAGTTTCGACACACTCGAACCGCCCGCAAGCCACCTGCCTACCTCGATTACCCGCACAACCCGCCCCCGGTTCCATTTGTTCCCAACCCCTCACTTGACACTGAACCCCGGCGCTCTATACTGTAAGCCGCAGGGCGTCTGTCGCGACTGTAAGTCCTTTTGCCCAAATAACCTGCGAACGACGCCCCACTCAGCCCGGACGCGGCCGACGGAACGGGCGCGCAGGGTGGTACAGACAAAAGGAGAAGGTGACGACGTCGATTTCTCGCTTGCAAGCGGGATTCCGGGTCAACCCTCTCGTTGCCGCCACCATACCATGCCGTTGCGCGAGCTGCGATGGATTGGCAGGGGCGGCTGAGGCGGTGCGAGAGACAATACTCCAAGAATCCATCGGACTCGTTTTCGCTCAGTCGGACAACGGGATACTCGCTCAATGAGAACGAGGAAGACCAACTTCCCCCACAACAGCGTCGCCAGCGGGCCGTCGGCCCGTCGGAGTGACTGAGCGCTTCAATCCTCTTGGAGATCGGCATCTTTCGGCACGGAACTCCCGCCCGGCCGGTGGCGGTGCGGCGGCCCAGGCCCTGGACACCCCATTCGACCCAGCTGACAAGCGCAGATTTCGCCGGCAGAGCGTCCGGACGGGCGCGCGCCCGTCGGGCTCGGCTTGTGGCCGAGCCTGATGGTCAGTCGCACTGCCGGCGGTGAACATAGATTCCGATGGGAACCCGAAACCATGCAATCAGTGTACTTGCTCGCCCTGGCACAGGCGTCGGGGGTCATTGCGCCCCTTGTGCTCGGCGCGCTGGTCGGTGCCGGTCTGCTGGCAGCCGTCGTCTACGTACGCAGACGCGTGCTGCAGACCCGCCGCCAAAGCGAGGCCGACCAGATTCTCGAGGCCGCCCGAGCCCAGGCCGACGCGATGACCAAGACGGCCGAACTCGAAGCAAAAGCGGAGTACAGCAAATGGCAGGAGCGGTTTCAGAAAGACACCGCTGAGACCCGCATCGAACTCAAGGAACTGGAGAAACGACTCGCCAAACGCGAGGATAACCTGGAAGGCAAACTCGATACCCTCACAACCAAGGAGCGCAACATCGAACAGCGCTCCCAACGTATGCTGGAGGAAGAGAAGAACCTCAAGAAAGAAGAGAAGCAGATCGCCGAGCGACTCGAGGAACAGCGAATCAGGCTGCTCGAGATCAGCGGCATGACCGCCAATCAGGCCCGCGACGAACTCATGTCCAACCTGGAGCAGGAGCTCGAGGGCGAGACCTCCGCCCTGATCGAACGCTCCCTCACCGAGGCCCGCGACACCGCCGCCCAGAAGGTGCGCGATATTCTGGTGACGGCCATCCAGCGCTACGCGGCCGAGCACACCTGCGACATCACCGTCTCGACGGTGGACATTCCCTCCGACGACATGAAGGGGCGGGTGATCGGCCGGGAAGGCCGCAACATCCGGGCGTTCGAGAAGGCCACCGGCGTGGACGTCATCGTCGATGACACTCCGGGCGTCGTCGTGGTCAGCGCTTTCGACCCCATCCGTCGCGAGACCGCCCGGCTGTCGCTGGAGCGATTGATCCAGGACGGGCGCATCCACCCGGGACGCATCGAGGAAATCGTCGACAGCACCCGCAAGGAGTTGGAGAAGCAGTTGCTCGACATCGGCAAGAAAGCCGCCGTCGAGGCCAACGTCAGCGGGCTGCACCGCAAGCAACTCGATCTGCTCGGCCGCCTCAAGTATCGCACCAGCTACGGGCAGAACGTGCTGCAGCACAGCATCGAAGTGGCCTACCTGTGCCAGATCATGGCCGACGAGCTGGGCCTCGACGGGCGGCTGGCCCGGCGCTGCGGGCTGCTGCACGACATCGGCAAGGCCGTGGACCACGAGGTCGAGGGCGGACACCCCAAGATCGGGGCGGACATCTGCCGCCGGCTGGGCGAAAAGCCCGAGGTGCTCAACGCCATCGCCGGACACCATGGCGACATCGACCCGATCAGCCCCTACACACCGCTGGTGACCGCGGGCGATGCGATCAGTGCCTCGCGACCCGGCGGCCGGCGCGAATCGCTCGAACGCTACATCCAACGGCTCGAACAGCTCGAGGGCATCGCCAAGGCCGAGCACGGCGTCAAGCAGGCCTACGCTATCCAGGCCGGGCGCGAGATCCGCGTGATCGTCGATTCCGACCGGGTGGACGACGGCGTGGCGGCCAAAATGGCCCGTGACATCGCCAAGAGCATCGAGCTGCAAATGACCTATCCGGGAGAGGTCAAGGTCACCGTCCTGCGCGAGATGCGGGCCGTGGAGTACGCCCGGTGATCACGCCCCTGCCGGCAGAAGGTGCCCTGCGATGGTGTTGAAGATCCTGTGCGTAGGCGACGTCGTGGGGGCACCCGGACGCCGGGTCTTGGCCCGGGGGCTGCGCAGCCTGACCAGCCAGCACCGGATCGATTGCAACATCGTCAACGTCGAGAACACCGCCTCGGGCAGCGGTCTGAACGCCAACCTCTACGACAAGCTCATCAACAGCGGCGTCCAGCTCATGACCATGGGGGACCACGTGTTCCGCCGGCGCGACCTGATCCCCGTGATGGAACGCTCCGATTGCCTGGTGCGGCCGGCCAACCTCGCCCCCGAGGCCCCGGGGCGCGAGTTCGCCATCTACCAGACGGGATCCGGTCATCGCGTCGCCGTCGTGTCCCTCCTGGGACGCCTGTACATGCGCGTCCAGGCCGACTGCCCTTACCGAGCCATCAACCGCGTGCTCGCGGCCATCCCCGACGACGTCCACGCCATCGTTGTGGACATGCACGCCGAGGCCACCAGCGAGAAGATCGCCATGGGCTGGCATCTCGACGGCCGGGTCAGTGTCGTGTTCGGCACACACACCCACGTGCCCACGGCCGACGAGTGCATCCTGCCCAAAGGCACGGCCTACATCACCGACGTCGGTATGACCGGGCCGTACGACTCGGTGCTGGGCCGCGACAAGCGGCGGGTCCTGGGCACGCTCCTGAGCTCGGTCCCCTCGTCCTTCGACGTGGCCTCCGGCGACCCGCGCCTGTGCGGCATCGTCGTGGAAGTGGACAGCGAGACCGGCCGGGCCCTCTCCATCCAACGGGTCCGTTTCGACGACGACGGAGCAGTCGAAAGCCGATAGCCCGCCACCTCACCGGGCCGCCGAAACGCGATCCGACTGCAACACCAACGGCATCCCGGACGAGTGTGACCTGAGCTGCGCCGGGACCTGCAGCGTGGCCTTCCCAAATGACTGCGGCGCCAGCCCCGATTGCAACACCAACCGCGTTCCGGACGATTGCGAGCCGGATACCGACGGAGACGGCTTCATCGACGACTGCGACGCCTGCCCCGAGTCGGACCTGGGCGAGACCATCGTCATCGACGGCTGCGACAGCCAGGTCCTCAACGTGCTGGGCGACGACGGTTGCACCATGGCCGACCAGGTGGCCCACTGTGCGGACGGCGCCGAGAACCACGGCGACTTCGTGAGCTGCGTGGCGCACCTGACCAACGACTGGAACTGGGACGGCCTGATCAGCGGATATCAGAAGGGCCGCCTCCAGCGATGTGCGGCCCAGTCTGACATCCCGTAGCAGTCGCGGGCTGCCGACCTGCGTCGCCACATGACGGCTCTGCAGCTTGCCGCATGGCACGGTCAAGCGAAGCTCGGGCGTGGTGTGACCCCCCTCCACCGCCCCGCCTGCGCCGGGACGACGCCACATGCGTCGGCCCTCGATGGCCCTACCTGTTTACAGTTTAACTCGGGCGTGAGAGGCGCCACTTCAAGCCCCCCAAACACCGTCACGAGTGGCCCGGGTTCGCCGCCTGTTCAGACTCGGCGCAATGTCGTCTCTTGACATGAACCAGGCCCTTCGTACACTCTCATCTCACATTTCCAGATTCGGGTCCGGTGGACAGCGGCTGCCGATCGGACCGAAGAGCTTTTGATCAGGAGGAACGAACATGAGGGAAGTAGGACCAGCCATCAAACTTGTGCTACTGTTGGCGGTACTTACCGCGATCGGCTTGCCGGACACGGCGTACGCAAAGAAGCCGGGCGGCGGAGGCGACGACGACTGTCCCCGAGACATCATGTGTCCGGCCTATTGGGACCCGGTGATCTGCGACGACGGCCAGACCTACAGCAACGCCTGCTATGCCTACGCCGCATGCGCCACCGGGTGCGAGTCCATGGGCCAGGGGCCGATCATCCTGGACCGCGGCGACTGCCCCCGCGACATCCTCTGCCCCGATTACTGGGACCCGGTGATCTGCTAGGACGGGGAGGTCTACAGCAACGCCTGCTACGCTCACGCCGCCTGTGCCAAGGGGTGCAAGTCCCTGGACGACGGACCGATTCCGGCCGAACGTGGCGACTGCCCCCGCGACATCCTCTGCCCCGATTACTGGGACCCGGTGATCTGCAAGGACGGTGAGGTCTACAGCAACGCCTGCTACGCACACGCCGCCTGTGCCAAGGGGTGCAAGTCTCTGGGCGACGGGCCGATTCCGGCCGATCGCGGCGACTGTCCCCGCGACATCCTCTGCCCGGATTACTGGGACCCGGTCATCTGCAAGGACGGTGAGGTTTACAGCAACGCCTGCTACGCCCACGCCGCTTGTGCCAAGGGGTGCAAGTCCCTGGGCGATGGGCCGATTCCCACGGACGAGTAGTATACCATCAGGTCGTCAAACGCCCCGGAGCGGCCAACCGCCCGGGGCGTTCTCTTTCTCATATCCAGGCCTGCTCGACGGCGGACCACGCTCCACAAACCCCCAGGCGCGTCAGAACGCCTTCGTCGAGTCCACCAGGATGCACACCGGCCCGTCGTTCGTGGAGCTGACCTCCATGTAGGCGCGAAACACGCCGCGGCGGACCGTCAGCCCCAGCGCCTCCAGAGCATCGCAGAAGCACGTGTACAGCTCGTTGGCCTGCTCGGGTTTGGCGGCCGCCACGTACGACGGGCGCCGCCCCTTGCGGGCGTCGCCCAGCGTCGTGAAGGCCGACACCACCAGCACCGACCCGCCGGCCTGCACCACGTCAAGGTTCAACTGGCCGCCCTCGTCGTCGAAGATGCGAAGATAGCGCACCTTCTCGGCCATCGCCCGGGCTTCGGCCTCGCCGTCCTCCGTGCTGACGCCGAGGTAGACCAACAGGCCGGCGGCGATGGAGGCCTCGTAGTCGTCACCGGCTTTCACGGCGGCCGATGAAACACGTTGAACGACGGCTCGCATCAGAAGGACCCTCCTCCGTCGGCAGGTGGCGTGCTTGTGCCGTCGTATCCGGCGGAACCGACAGTGGCGGGCCCTCAGGACGCAGCCGCACTCAACGGGACCGCCCGCACGTACACGAAGGCCAGCAGGCTAACCGCCGTCAGGACCGCCAACCCGATGAACCGTGCCTGGCCCACCCGCCGCGCACCCCACAGGACCGCCCAGAGCAACAGCAGGTGGCCCGCCACCCCGCAGACCATGCGACCCAGGGAATGATCCATCGCCGGAATCGCCGACAGCCGGGGCCAGACGGCCATCAGGGACGCCACCAGCAACCCGGCCGTACCGGCTATGAACGCCATCCGCGTGGCCGGACCGATCATCTTCCCCGCTGTTGTCCAGGCAACGCCTTCGTGAAGCTGCTGCAGCCACACGCAACGCAGCCAGTTCCAGAACCAGGCCATCAGCGCCAGTCCGACCAGCAGGGCATTGAGAATCAACGGATAACGGTGCGACAGGTCGGCCGGTCTGCCCGACAGGACCACCAGCGTGACACAGCAGACGGCCAGGCTCATCAAGCCCATGCCGACGTCCGCCAGATTGACACTCCAGCCCCGGCCGAGCAGAACCAGCAACGCCACAGCGCCGGCCCCGGCGATGACCGCCATTGCCAGGGCACCGAGACGCTGTCCGACCGGTTCGGCGTCGATGCCGAATAGCAGATGGTAGCAAACCAGCAGGATCAGCAGCAGCCCGACCGCCGTGCAACTCGACCGGAAGCCGGGCCAGCGTGGGTCCGGTTCGAGCAAACGATCGGGGTCGGTCCGCATCCATCGAGACCGTTGCGATCCCCGCCGAACGCCTCGTGCGATGACGAACCCGCACAACACGGCGGCCAGGCCGGCAGCCAGCGCCAACGCCCATGCGCTGCGCACGTACACGCCCGCTGACGTTTGCAGGTAGATCGGAACCCGCAGTGACAGCCACACCACCCCCAGCAACCCCAGCCAGAAAAGCGGCACGACCAGCCGCCGACTGCGCGTCACCAGAAGCTGAAGCCCACAGGACGAGATCAGCAGCCCCCACGCCACCAGGACCCCTGCGAAGGCCGTCGGTGCTTCAGTCGGCGTGAGCGGAGGCCCCGCCCATAGTTGCGGGACCACATACCGTCCGCGCGACGCAAGCAATGCGAGCAGTACGAAAACCGCGCCGAGACCGGTCGCCGCGGCCGCCGCCCGGAACGCACGGGTTGCCCCGCCGGGACCGGGACCAGCATCGGCCGTCGATCCGCTGCGCCGGTCGGTCAGCGCCGCGCAGATCGAACTCACCAAAGAGACAACGGCCGCCGAAAGGGCGAACCGTGACAGCGAATCGTCAGCATGGATGAGGAACGCCAATGCCACCGCAGCAACAAGGGCGACGACCGATGCGACGATCGGCGGACCACCCGCCCGCGGTGTGCGGGAAGCGATCACGTCGCCGGAGCCGCCTCCACCGAGGGCGGCACCTTGAGGTTGGGAGGGTTCTTATCCTTGGCGTACGCGCTGAGGCGCTCGTACGTGTGGGCCAGCCGCTCGCGCATAAACGCCAGGGCCTGGGGCAGCGCGTCTTCTGGGGCAGCCAGGCCGGCCTTGGCCTGCGGCCACTCGAAGCTCAGCCAGCCCTGGAAACAGACGCCTTTGAGCAGGTCGATGGCCCGGTCCAGCTCGCAGCTCCCTTGGCCGGGGATCTCGTGGCTGAGGAATCGCCCCGTCTCGTCGAACTTGCCGTCGGCGATTCGGAAAACGCCCAGCCGCCGGGCCAGGCGAGGCACCGAGACGGTCGGCCGCTCACCGCGCAGCCGGACGTTCAACGGGTTGTGACTGCCCAGCACGCCCGGGTGAGACACGGCGTCCAATACGTACCACAGGTCCTTGCTGGCCAGAAAGTCTCCAGCGTTCTCGACCAGGATGGTGACTTGATGGCGGGCGGCCACCTCCACCACCTGCCCCACTTGTTCGGCCACGCGCCCCATCGTTGCCCGGTTTTCCATCCCCTGAGCCTGCCCGAGGAAGATGCGCACGTACGGGCAGCCGAGCTTTGCGGCCAGTTCGATCGTCTCGTTCACGGCGCGGTGGCTCTCGCCGAGTTCGCGCCGGCTCCAGGTCTCGAACGCTGCCGTCGAGGCCAGAGAGACCAGTTCCACACCGGCCTCGGAGAACAGGCGCCTGACACCGGCGGGGTCATCCGCCAACTCACGCGCACCGGGCAGATGGAGTGATCCCCCCAGCCCGCGGATTTCCAATCCGTCGTAGCCGAGAGCCGCCGCCTGGGCCACCATCGTCCCGAGGTCCCAACCGGGACACGTCAAAGAGCTGAAACCGACCTTAATGGGCATCGATGTGTGTCTCCAATCGTTCGCTACGGTCCGCCCAGCGACGGCCGCATCGAGCCAGACAGCGTATCACAAGCGGCTCACCGGTCAACGCCCCGGCGGTTCACCACGCCGCACCGCGTCCGTGACACTTCCGGCGGCATTCGTTTGGGGTGCCACGGGCGGCTCGTCCGCCCGTGCGGTCTCTCGGGTGAGCGTCTGGAGCACACACACTGGCAGGCAAGCTGCCAGTGGCACCCACCTGAACCGTCACGCACTGCGCGGCACCGGGCGTGCCCCCGGAGCGTTCCCGGCCGCGCCGCCGCCTCCTCTGCTGCAAGACCCGTGCCCGCCGGCGGACAAAAAAGCCCCGGCCAGGCCTGACCGGGGCTTTGCCGCACCGCGTTGTCTGATCGTTCGATCGCTGTCTGGACGTTCACCCAGCCGGCGCCACCGCCGCAAAGCGCTACGACACCGCACCGACCCGTGAATCAGCGACGGCGCGACCGCTTCACTTTCTTCGTCCTGGCGGCTTCCTTCTTCCTGCCCTTCGCTGTGCTCCTCTTGGCCTTGACGGCCTTCTTGGCCGGGCGCTTCTTTGCCTTCTTAGCCTTCTTGGCCTTTGCGGGTTTGTTCTTGGCTCTTGCCGCCTTCTTCTTGCCCTTGGCCACCTTCCTCTTCGCCTTGGTGACCTTCTTGCGGCCCTTCACTTCCTTCTTCGTCTTGGCGACCCGCTTCTTGGCTTTGGCCTTCTCGGCTTTCGCTACCTTCTTCTTGGCCTTCTTCGGGGCGGCGTCCTTGGCAGCGGGTTTCGCCCAGCCCGTCTTGGCCCCGGCGGCCCTGACCCGCGCCTTCACCTCTTTCTCTACCGCCGCCTCGAATTCCACCCGCTGGGCTTCATCGCTCTGGACAGCCACGTGGACTTCGTCCACCGCGATCCGGCGGCGTTCCTCCTCGGGCACCAGCAGAGCCATCAGGTCGCCGACGTTCTCGACTTCCTCCAGCGACATGATCCCGTCCTGGATCCAGCTTCGCTGTTCGGACGAATACGCGCCGGGGATCAGAGACTCGAACTTGGCTTTGATCTCCTCGACCGTCATCGGGTCGCGGGCCTCGCCCTTGGGTACGTCCACGCGGGCGCTGAAAGACCGACCGTCGTGGGTCACGATCGTCACCCGCGCCGGCTGCGATTCGGGAAACAGGCTCTCGAACTCCTCGTTGGCCACGGCCTTGACCGCGTCCATCAGCGGGTGCAGCGACTCGTCGGTGATCCGCTCCGGCATGAACTGGCGAGGAGTGACCTCGCGATCGGCGATGGCAACGGCCAGGCAATACGGCATGGAGTGGTCGGCCGTCTCCCGCGTGGTCGGGCGGTATTTCGCCGGATCGGAAAGGATGTCCGCCGCCCGGGCGATGGTCTCCACCGTGATCTGGGCCACGTCCTGCGGTTGGATGTCGTGCTCCTGCACCAGGCTCAGGGTGGCCGTCAGCGGCGAGTGGGTCAGCGCCTCGATCGGAAAGGCCTTCATGCCGCAGTCGGTGATCTTGAACCGCTTGCCCAGACCGTCGGTCAGCCGCTCCAGGTGCCAACCGGGCCCGAGGCAGTGAACCAGCCCCTCCTTGCCATCCAGCACGTGCTCCGGCCCCGTGTAGCCTGCCGCCGCCAACAGCGCCGCCCGCACCCCCGCCTGGGTGGCCATCGGATCCACGGTGTTTTTCATCATGGTGAGCTTGCCCGCCGTCACCGCGCCCAGCGTGCAGCAATGCGAGCCCGCGATGCCGATGGCATTCTGCATCTGCCCGGCCGACAAGCCCAGCATCCGCGAAGCGACCATCGGGGCCGCAAACGCGGTCAGCGTCGCGTGGTGCCAGCCCCGCTCCCGGATGCCCGGGTCGGCCGCTTCGCACAGACGCATCTCCATCTCGTAGGCCAGCACGATCCCGACGATCAGGTCCTTGCCGGGCAGCCCCTTCCATTCGCAGATGCCGGTGGCCGCCGGAATCAGGTCCGACGGGTGACAGGGGTCGGCCTTCCAGTAGATGTCGTTGTAGTCCATCGCCCGGATGGCCAAGGCGTTGTACAGCGCCGCGTTGACCACGCTGGACCGCAGGCCCGAACCGATGAGCGTGCACTGTGGCTGGCCACCGAATTCTTCGAGGCACCGCAGGAGGATCTGACAGTCCTCATGCCCGTAGCCTCCCAGAGCGCAGCCGACCGAGTCATACAGGAACCGCTTGGCCGCCTCGACCGCTTCAGGCGGCAGGTCCTTATACCGCAGGCCACAAGCCCATTTCGATAGTGTTCCAGTGATGGTCGCCATCTCGTGTCTCCTGACAGGTGTTCGCCACGGCCGGGATTGTGCCCGGCTGCCCCGTGAATTGCAACTGCCGCGGCAAGCATCCACCCGGCCAGTGGACCACGGGATGGTCGGCAACTGTTATCGGGTCGGTACCGGCACGGTCGTGACGTGAGTCCCGGACGTCGGCCCGGTCCAAACGGCCGTTATCGGCGACCTGATCGCGGACGCCGGCCGGCCGGCCTGAAAACGCCGCCACTGAGTGTCCCGGGCGGTCGAATCCGCCGACGTAAGGGATACGTCATGCCATAATAGGGAGAGCAATATGTGGCGCACGGTTCTGTTGGCGGGTTTGGTGGTCTTGTCGGCCAGCGGATGCGACATCGTGGTTCCGGCGGCAACGGTGGAACCCGGCGCAATCCCCTCGGTCCAGTTCCTTCGCCCGGTACGCGACGACATCACCGGTACCTGGGTGGCGGGCTGGATAGACCCCGATAACTTCTCCGGGGCCACCGCTACCGGGCAGTAGCCCCCAGACCGACCCGCTTGTTGGACCTGCACCAGGATGCGGTTCGAGCATGCAAGCCTGCGAAAACGCAAGCCGGCTCGGGCGCCGACGCACGACGCCCGGCCGAGGACAGCGATGCGCGCCCCGGCGCAACGCTCCGAACGCCGCTGCCTCAACCCACAAGCACGCAAAACGCCGCTGCACCAAGCCGTCTCGACCTGCATAGTCGCGCAGGCGGGCCGCCGTGAGGAAAGCCCCCAGACGCCGTTGCCCCTTGACGCCGGATGCACCATACCGGCATCATGGCCATCCCCCTCGGGCTCGCATCCCCGCGCGGCCCGCAGGACAGACCTGGCTCTTGGAACGCGGCCGGGGTACCAGCCGTGGTTCCTGCGGAGATGCAAAGCATGAACGACAGCGACCGTCTTCGGCGAATCGGCGTCATGAGCGGCGGCGGCGACTGCCCCGGACTCAACGCGGTCATCCGGGCGGTGACCAAGACGGCCATCAGCGACCACGCCCTGGAGGTCTACGGCATCGAGGACGGGTTTCTGGGCCTGATCGAGAACCGCATCCGGCCGCTCTCCTATGCCGACGTCTCCAACATCCTCAACCTGGGAGGCACCATCCTCGGGGCCAGCAACAGGGCTGACCCAGCCAACTTCTGCGTGGGTGAGGACGCAGACGGCAAGCCGATCTGCAAGGACGTCTCCGATCGAGTGATCGAGTACGTCAGCTCCCGTCGTCTCGACGCCATCGTCTGCATCGGCGGCGACGGGACGATGACGGCGGCCGCCAAACTTGCCCTGCGCGGCCTCCACTTTGTCGGGGCGCCCAAGACGATCGACAATGACCTGATGCACACGGAGGTCACCTTCGGGTTCCACACGGCCGTCGAGACCGCCACGGAGGCCCTGGACCGCATCCGCACCACCGCCGCCAGCCACAGCCGCGTGATGCTCGTCGAGCTGATGGGCCGCAACGCCGGTTGGCTCACCCTCTACGCCGGTATCGCCGCCGGCGCGGACCTCATTCTCATTCCCGAGATCCCCTTCTCCCTCGACGCCATCATCGAACAGTGCCTGGCTCGCAGCCGAAAGGGCAAAGCCTACACCCTGATCGCCGTGGCCGAAGGCGCCGCCCCCATCGGCGGCGAGGTGGTCGTCGATCGCGTGGTTCGCGATTCGCCCGACCCGATTCGCCTCGGCGGCATCAGCCAGGTGCTGTGCGAGCAGATCGGACATAGCACCCACCTGGAGTGTCGGGCCACGATCCTGGGCCACGTCCAGCGCGGCGGAACACCCTGTCCCTACGATCGCGTGCTGGGAACGCAGTTCGGCCATCAGGCGGTCAAGCTGCTGATGGCCGGTCAATACGACTGCCTGGTCGTCATGCAGAACGGAAGACTCACCAGCGTGCCGCTCGCCGAGGTGGCCGGAAAACAGCGCACCGTGCCGCCGGATCACCCGTTGATCGCGGCCGCCCGGGCCACCGGAAGCTGCTTCGGCGACGAAGGTGCCGCTTAGCTCACCTCGACCGTGCGGCCTATCCGTCGCCATGACGGCGGGCAAGCCACTCGGTTTTTGCGAAACGACCTCCACCCCGGTGCCGATACCTTAACAGATTGCGGACGGTCCGCGCCCTGTGGCGAACAAACGCTAACTTCTTGAAGGGCCGTGACTTAGAAGTGGCCTCCTTTGACTTACCACGCCGCGCCTCATAGGATTGGGTGCGATAAGCACGGGCCTACGCCTCGGGGTTTGCGTTGAGCGAGAAGCAGGAGCCTGATCGCGAGTCCTGGAATCGCTGTGCACATTGCGAGGTGGGCCCGGAAGGCTGTGGACAAAATGAACCGCCACTGGGCCGCTAAAGGAGTGCGGTGATGCAAGACACCAAGGACCTCAAGGATCTGATCCAGAGCAGCCTCGATCCCCAGAAGTTCCGCGAGCACCACTGGGAGGGGAGCTTCTGGGACTATCTCAGGATGGTGCAGGACAGGCCGACCATCGCCCGCAACGCTTTCCAGCGCATCTACGACATGGTCCAGCACTTCGGGACCGACCGCTACACCTTGCTGCGCGAGGACTTCGTCAGCTACAAGTTCTTCGCCGACCCCATCGACCACGGGGCCGACGCCATTTTCGGACTCGACTCGGCCCTGATGAACCTGGTGGATTTCTTCAAGTCCGCCGCCCACGCCTACGGCACCGAGCGGCGCATCCTGCTGCTCCACGGCCCGGTGGGCTCCAGCAAGAGCACCATCGTTCGGCTGCTCAAGAAGGGCCTGGAGTACTACTCCAAGCTGGACGAGGGAGCCGTCTACACCTTCAGTTGGAAGGTCGCCGACAAGGACGGCCTCGAGCACGTCCATCCCTGTCCCATGCACGAGGACCCGCTCAAGCTCATCCCGGCGAGCGTCCGCGGAAAGGTGCTGGCCGAGATCAACGCCAACCTCCAGGAAGGCACACAGCTCCGCATCGAAGGTGAGCTCGACCCCTTCTGCCGCAAGATGTTCGAGGACCTCCTCCTGCAGTACGACGGCGACTGGGCCAAGGTCATGGAACACATCACCGTCCGGCGGTTGATCCTCAGCGAGAAGGACCGCCGCGGCATCGGCACCTTCCAGCCCAAGGACGAGAAGAACCAGGACTCCACCGAACTCACCGGCGACATCAACTACCGCAAGATCGCCGAGTACGGAACCGACAGCGACCCGCGGGCATTCAACTTCGACGGCGAACTCAACATCGCCAACCGCGGGCTGGTCGAGTTCATCGAGGTGCTCAAGCTGGACGTGGCCTTCCTCTACGACCTGCTCGGGGCCTCGCAGGAGCACGTCATCAAGCCCAAGAAGTTCGCCCAGACCGACATCGACGAGGTCATCATCGGACACACCAACGAGCCCGAGTACAGGAAGCTCCAGTCCAACGAGCTGATGGAGGCCTTCCGTGACCGCACTATGAAGATCGACGTGCCCTACAACATCCGCCTCGAGGACGAGATCAAGATCTACGAGAAGGACTTCAACACGGACCGCATCCGCGGCATCCACATCGCCCCGCACACCATCGAGACCGCCGCCATGTGGGCCATCCTCACCCGGCTCGAGGAACCCAAGAAGGCCGGCCTGACCCTCATGCAGAAGCTCAAACTCTACAACGGAAAGAGCATCCCCAACTTCACCGAGGACAGCGTCCGCGAGCTGCGCCAGGAGGCGCCCCGCGAGGGCATGCACGGCATCAGCCCCCGATACATCCAGGACAAGGTCTCCAACTCTCTGGTCTCCGACCAGGCCCTGCAGGAGAAGTGCATCAACCCCTTCATGGTCATGAACGAACTGGAATCCGGCCTGGATCACCACAGCCTGATCAACGACGAGGAGACCAAGAAACGCTACAAGGAGCTGCTCGGCCTGGTCCGCGAGGAGTACGAGGACATCCTCAAGAGCGAGGTCCAGCGGGCCATCAGCGCCGACGAGGACGCCATCCAGCGGCTGTGCAGCAACTACATCGAGAACGTCCGGGCCTACACCCAGCACGAGAAGGTCCGCAACAAGTACACCGGCAAGGACGAGGAGCCGGACGAGCGGCTCATGCGCTCCATCGAGGAGAAGATCGACATCCCCGAGTCGCGCAAGGACGACTTCCGCCAGGAGATCATGAACTACATCGGGGCCCTGTCCCTGGACGGCAAGAAGTTCGAGTACACCACCAACGCCCGGCTGCACAAGGCCCTCGAGCTCAAGCTCTTCGAGGACCAGCGCGACACCATCAAGCTCAAGAACGTCGTCTCCGGCGTCGTGGACGACGAAACCCAGGCCAAGATCGACGTGGTCAAGCAACGGCTGATCAAGTACTTCGGCTACAACGACGTCAGCGCCACCGACGTGCTCAACTACGTGGCCAGCATCTTCGCCAGGGGCGACACGAAGCAAGGAGAGTAGGAAAGAGAGGCAAGAGGCACCAGGGCGCAGGGTGGGTGGAGTCGGCCGCAAGCGGACGCAACCCACCTTCCGTCGACTGCAGAGAGACGCAGTGGTGGGTTTCGCTACGCTCTGACCACCCTGCATCTTGTCGTCGCGGTGGCACAATGAAGATTCGTAAGGACCATCAACGATTCCGCCAGATCGTCAAGGGCAAGATCCGCGACGATCTGCGCAAGTTCCTGACCCGGGGCGAGCTGCTGGGCCGCGAGGGCAAGAACCTCATCAGCATCCCCGTGCGCGGGATCGACATCCCCACCTTCCGGTACGGCGACAACAGCGACGCCGGCGTCGGCACCGGTGACGGCAAGCCCGGCGACACCGTGGACGGCGAGGGCGACGGGATCGGCCCCGGCGGCACCCAGGAGGGACAGCACATCCTCGAGGTCGAGGTCAGCCTCGACGAGCTGGCCGACATCCTCGGCCAGGAACTGCAACTGCCCCGCATCCAACCCCGCGGCAAGCATCGCCTCACCAGCGAGCGGGATCGCTACAGCGGCATCCGCCAGTCCGGCCCCGAGTCCCTGCGGCACTTCCGGCGGACCTTCCGACGGGCCCTGCGCCGCCAGATCATGAGCGGGGCCTACGACCCGGAGCGCCCCCGCATCGTCTTCGAGCGCCGCGACAAGGTTTACCGCAGTTGGAAGACGGTCCTCAGCCCGCAGTCCAACGCGGTCATCGTCTACATGATGGACGTCTCCGGCTCCATGGGTGACGAGCAGAAGGAGCTGGTCCGCCTGGAGGCCTTCTGGATCGACGCCTGGCTCCGGCGGAACTACCAGGGTATCGAGTCGCGCTACATCGTCCACGACGTCCGGGCCGCCGAGGTCGATCGCGAGACCTTCTACCACCTCCGCGAAGACGGCGGAACGCGCATCAGCAGCGCCTTCCGCTGTGCCCGCGAGCTGCTCGACCAGCACTATCCCGCCCAGGAGTGGAACGTCTACCTCTTCCACTTCTCCGACGGCGACAACAGCTCCGAGTCCGACTCGCGGGAGTGCTGCAAGATCCTCAGCGAGCACCTGCTGCCCAACTGCAACATGTTCGGCTACTGCCAGGTGGCCAGCGCCTACGGCAGCGGAAACTTCATCAACGTACTGCACGAGCACCTGTCCAACCAGGAGGACATGATCACCTCGCGGGTCAACAACAAGGACGACATATACGACAGCATCAAGGCCTTCTTCAGCAAGGGAAAGTGACCCGGTCCAGCCGCCATGCCCACTGAACCAGCCAAACAGATCGCCGAATGGGCCGAACGCATCGCAGAACACGCCCGCGCCGAAGGGCTGGACTTCTACGACACCCTCTTCGAGGTGCTCGACTACGACCAGATCACCCAGGTGGCCGCCTACGGAGGCTTCCCCCAGCGCTATCCCTACTGGCGCTTCGGCATGGAGTACGAGCGGCTCCGCAAGCAGCACGCCTACGGGCTGGGCAAGATCTACGAGATGGTCATCAACAACGACCCCTGCTACGCCTATCTGCTCAGCGACAACGCCCTGGTGGACACCAAGACGGTCATCGCCCACGTCTACGCCCACTGCGATTTCTTCAAGAACAACGTCTGGTTCAGCCGCACCAACCGCCGCATGATGGACGAGATGGCCAACCACGCCACCCGCATCCGGCGCTACGTCGAACGATACGGCATCGACGAGGTCGAGCGCTTCATCGACACCTGTCAGTCCCTGGAGAACCTCATCGACCCCCACTCCCCCTTCATGCGCCGCAGGCCCCCGCGGAACGCCCCGCGCCCCGACAAGCGGGAGAAGCCCCAGGTGACCCGCTACCCGGCCAAGGCCTACATGGACCGCTACATCAACCCGGCCCGCCGCCTGGCCGAAGAGGAACGCAAGATGCGCGAGGCCGCCGAGCGGTCCGTCGGCAAGGCGCCCGCGTCGCCACAGCGCGACGTCATGCTCTTCCTGCTGGAACGCGCCCCCCTCGAGGACTGGCAAGCCGACATCCTGGCCATCGTCCGCGAGGAGGCCTACTACTTCGCCCCCCAGGGGCAGACCAAGATCATGAACGAGGGCTGGGCCGTCTACTGGCACTCCACCATCATGACCAACTACTGCCTCGAGGCCTCCGAACTGATCACCTACTGCGAGCACCACGCCGGCACCCTCGCCACCTCGCCCGGCCGGTTGAACCCCTACAAGCTCGGCGTCGAGCTGTTACGCGACATCGAGCGCCGCTGGAACACCGGCCGATACGGCGTCGAGTACGACAGCTGCGACAACATGGAGCAGCGCCGCAAATGGGGCAAGGACAAGGAGCTCCCGGGCCGCGTCGTCGGCCTCGGCTCACCCGGGCGCCAGAAGATCTTCCAGGTCCGCAGAATCTACAACGACGTCACCTTCCTCGACGAGTTCCTCACCCCCGAGTTCGTCGAGGACCAGAAGCTCTACCACTACCGCTACGACCCGGCCAGCGGGCGAATGGTCGTGGTCAGCCGCGACTTCGACCGCATCAAGGAGCAGATGCTCTTCATGCTCACCAACCACGCCCAGCCCTACATCTACGTGCTGGACGGAAACTACCGCAACCGCGGCGAACTCTACCTCGGCCACCGCCACGTCGGCGTGGACCTGGACATCAAGTTCGCCACCGAGACCCTCAAGGCCCTGCAGGCCGTCTGGGGCCGCCCCGTCCACATCCACACCGTCATCGACGACGCACCCATGCTCTTCTCCTACGACGGGAAGCAGTCCACCCAGCAGCACGTGGACGACTCCATCGACCAACCCGCCAACATTCTGGACGAGTAGCCGCCGGCAGTCGGCCCCGGTCAGCGCGTGTGGCACCAAGCCTCAGTCGCACCGTTTCCGTGTGGCAACGGCCCTTGGCCGTATCGGGCGCGTTTCACCCGCCGATATGACTCAATGCTTGCTTGTCGCCGACCCGTCAGCGCGCCAGCCGCAACGCGGCCTTCTCACCGCCTCGACGATCCGCCCGGGTCCGACCGCCTCGCGCGGTGTGCCCGTTCCCGGCCCACTTCCTCATCCGTCCGGCTTGCGTCGAGAACTCCCGGCCGAACCGCACGCCCAAAAACGCCGCGTACAGCGCGTCGAGAACCGCGCTGCAACGCACCACGTGCATCAGGCGCTCCTCCAGCCGCACACGCGGGTCCGGCTCGTCGGCATCCGGGACCTTCAGGCCACCAACCTGCCACTTGGCCGCGTCGAGTGTGAAGACGTACTCGTCCGCGCCCACCCACAGGGTCAATCCGGCCCGCGTCGGCTGCTTCCCGGTGCGCAGCGCCGCCCGGGCCTCCGGCGCGTCCGCCGGGCTGTCCGCGTAGATGACGTCCCGCCCGGTCAACTGAAAGTCGCAATCGAGCTTCAGCATCTTGTCCATCACCACCTCGACGTCGCCCGGCAGGTTGTGCCGGCCGTCGGAGCCGATCGGCACCGCACCCTCCCTCGTATCGCCCTCGTGCCACAGCCAGGTCAGGAACTCCCGCCCCAGAAAGCTGCGGTCGGCCGCATCGACCGGCCCCTGCCCGTTGCCCTCGCCGACCGGCGGATCGGCCAGGTGGAACGGAACGGCGTCCTCGTACGCCCGGTGGCAACCCGTCTCCTCGCTGATCCGCGCAGCCACCTCGGGCGCATTCATGGGCACCAGCTTGGCCCCGAACGTCTCGGCGAACAGCAGCAGCAGCTTGTCCTGGGCCGTAGCGCTCAGCGAGCCGAAGTAGACCGCACGACCCTCCGGATCGAAGACCATCGGATAGGCCGCCATTCGTCGGAACGCTCCGGCGCGGCTTTCCTTCTCCGCTCGCGCCTCGGCCGCCTCCCGGGCCTGACGGACCTCCTCCCTATTGAGCGATTGCTTGCCCGAGGCATCAAGCGCGGCCGCCTCCTCCATTTTCTGGTAGCTGCGTACCACGTTGGGCGGCGCGGCCGTCCGATCTAGCCGCATGGCCACGTGCAGGAACCGGCCGACGCAGACCTTCGACTCTTCGATCCGCGTATCGAACAGATGCGTCGGTGCGATCCAGCCGGTCTCGATCCCGTCGGAAGACGCCGAGTGCGCCGCACCGAAGGCGTGTTCCCCCAGTTTCTCGATCACCGACTTGTCGACCGTCTTGGGATGCGGCCCGCTCACGTGATACCGCTGAAACGAAACGCTCCCCGATGCGAATCCCATGACCGCCCTCCTCAATGATGGCGCATCACCTGAAGGCTGGACGCGCCGACTGGACTGGTTCATCCGGCAACCCACGGCAAGCTACCAAGCCGAGTCGCAGCGTCAAAGGCGGATTCTTCGCGCCCCAGGGTGAGTTGTTTGTCCACCCGGCGTTAAGATAAGCCACTCCCTTAGGATGACGACCACCCCCGCAAGCAAATCACAGACCTCAAAAAACTCCGCCGCAGGCCCACGCGACGCTCGACCGCCCGGCAGGCGGTCGTTGACAGTCGCCCGTTCAGCGAACAAAGTGTCGCCGCGGTCTGGGCGACGCAGCCTGTGGAGAGAAGAACCTCAGCATGTGGACCAACACGCTTGCCACTGTGCCGGCGATTCTCGCGTCGGGCGCCGGAGCCGAACCCGCCGCCGAGCACTCGGGCATGCCCACCGAGATCGCCGTCATCACGCTGCTCGTCGTGGCCTCGGCCGTCGCCATGCTGGTCCGCCGGATCAAGCTGCCCTATACCATCGCACTCGTCGTGGCCGGACTGGCCATGGGAGCGGCCCGGGGCCTGCTCCCCGAGTCGGTCCTCTCGCTGCACCTCTCCGAAGACCTGCTCATGGCCGTGCTGCTGCCGGCCCTGCTCTTCGAGGCCGCCTTCCACGTCAACCTGACCGATTTCAAGGCCAACGTACGGGCCATCCTCCTGCTGGCCCTGCCCGGAGTCGCCCTGGGTATCGCACTGGCCGGCGGAGCGTTCGCCGTCGTGCTGCCCTGGTTTGACTTACAGGTCTCGCTGCTGATCGCCTGTCTCATCGGCTCGATGCTGGCCGCCACCGATCCGGTCAGCGTGATCGCTTTGTTCAAGGAGCTGGGTGCGCCCAAGCGCCTGGCCCTGATCATGGAGGGCGAAAGCCTGCTCAACGACGGTGTGGCCGTCGTCGCTTTCTCGGCACTGGCCGCCGCCGCAGGCTACGGGCCCAACGCCGGCCAGGTCGACGCCGCGTGGGTGGTCCGGTTCCTGCTCCTGGAGATCGGCGGCGGGCTGGTGATCGGCCTGGCCCTGGGGGCGCTCGTCTCCTGGGTGCTCTCCCTGACAGAAGACCATCTGGTCGAGATCACCCTGACCACCGTGCTGGCTTACGGCGCGTATCTCCTGGCGTTCAAGGTCCACGCCTCGGGCGTGATCGCCGTCGTGGCAGCCGGCATGATGTGCGGGAACTTCGGCTCCAAGCACGGCATGTCGCCCGCCACCCGGCTGGCCGTCGTGTCGTTCTGGGAGTACGCGACCTTCGCCGTCAACTCGATCGTCTTCCTGCTGATCGGCATGGAGATCGAGCTGTCGCGCCTGACGGCCGTGCTGCCGGCGGCCGCCGTCGTCTTCCTGATCCTCACCGTCGTGCGGGCCGGCGTGATCTGGTCCGTGGCCCCACTGGCCGAACGATGGGAGGGTGCGTTCGGTCGCGGCTGGCGACCGGTCCTGACCTGGGGCGGCCTGCGCGGCGGAATCTCGATGGTCCTGGCCTTGTGGGTGGTCCAGGCCGGCATCGCCCGGGGCCGCGAGATTCGCGACCTGGTCTTCGCCACCGTGCTGATCATCCTACTGCTTCAGGGGACCACGATCGGGCCGCTGCTCAGACGCCTGGGGCTGGTCTTCACCTCTCATGAGTACCAGCGCGCCGCCGCCCTGCGAGCCCGGATGAAGGCCGTCAAGGCCGCCCTCAAGGACCTCGACCGCCGCGTTGCCGAGGCCTCCATCTCCACGTCGGCCTACCGGGAGTTGCGCGAGCAGTACGCCGGGCGCCAGGGCCAGATCGAGGAGGCCCTGGAAGCCCTCGCTCCGTCGGAAGAGATCCTCGATCGCGAGATCGACACGCTGCGCCGGAACCTGGCCCTGGTCGAGAAGGACGCCATCCGCTCCGCCTTCGCCAAGGGCACCATCGGCGAACAGACCATGCGCGACCTCCTGGTCAGGATCGACACCGACACCGAGCAGCCCCACTCCCAGCCCCCCCACTCCGACCCGCGCGATTCCGAACCGCGCCCGTGAGGGAGCGGACAGTTGTAGGACGGGTGAAGCGAAGCCCAACCCACCGCGGTGCTTTCCGGGTAAGCGCTCTTCAGATAAGAAAAGAGACGCACGGGATGGCGTTTTCTCACCCCGTGCGCCCAAGACTGCTTGACTCACCGCCGAGCGCGGCCGGTCACTAACTCCCGCTGAAGCTCTCCGCCATAGCCGCGTAGTCCTCCAGGTCCACGTCCCCGTCGTTCGGATTCACGTCGGCGTACTCCCACGCGTCTGCCCCGCACAGCGGCGGAGCGACGGTCACGTCAGGACCGGCCAGGCACGCGTCGAACATAGCGTAATCGTCCAGGTCCACGGCCCCGTTGTCGTCGAGGTCACCGGCGATCAGAGGCATGACCGTGGTCTTCTTGCAACTGAAATCACCCAGGCCCGTCTGAACCCCCGCCTGGTTCTTGGCCTTCGCGCGCCAGCAATAGTTCGTGTTGCCCGTCAGACCCCAGATCGTCATCGTGCCCCACTCCGCCGCCGTCAACCACACCTCGGTGTCCGAGGGATCGCCCGACGCATCGACCCACTTGTACTCCCAAATGGCGTCGTCCGGGAACGCACCCGCACAGTACAGGGCGAACACGGTGTGCGCGGGGTTGCCGGCCGCGTCCACGTCCGCGTCCATTCTCGAGACGGAGATGTTGCCCAGAACCGGGGCCCCCGGCACGTTCGCCGGCGTGTACGCCGTCGCCGGGCTGCTGTACGCCGTCTCGTTCAAAGCCGCGTCACGGGCCCGCACCTTGTACGTGTACGAACTGTCCGGGTCCAGGCCCTCGTCCGAGTGCTCGTTGGACAACTGCCAACCGCTGCTGTCGCCGCCGCCACCGCCGGATGTGCTCAACTCGAACTGATACTCCACCGGCGGCGAGCCCAGGTCCGTCGCCTCCGTGGCGATCATCGCGATCCCCATGGGCACGCTCATCGGCGGCGAGGAGAAGCTCATCGGATCCGGCGTGGGCGCGGTCACGTCCACAGGCCCGTCGACGTTCAGCGTGTAGTCCCCCGTGGCGCCGGAGTGGCCGGCCAAGCGGATCAGATACGTCTCGCCCACGGTCACCGCGGCCAGCGCCTGCGACTGCGCCGAACCGACGCCACAGGTGTCGGCGTCATCGTTGCAGTCCAGCTCCACGCCGGTGCCCGGACACTCCGTGTGGATCGACACCACCGTGTCGTAGGTCGAGCCGCAGGTGTCCACCCGTAGCGTGCCCGACTCCGGGGCACGGTAGCTGTACCAGAGGTCGGGCGACGCGGACGAGTCACCGCAAGTGGCCGACCCGTCGTTCGTCGCCATCGACGTGAAGCCCGAGTAGCTCGAGTTGCCGCAGAACACGGCCCGGTCACAGTCGTCACCCCGCGCCCCGGACGGAGGGAAGGGCCATAACATCACCGCCGTCTGGTGCACTTGGGCCGGCCCGGAAGCATTCGGCACTTGCGCCCAGGCGATGATCTTGATGTCGCTCTGGTTGTTCCAGCTCGCCGTGTCGAAGGTGAACGTACGGAAGATGTTCTCGCACCCTCCAGGCGTGAGAGTGATGTCCTCGGTCGCGGCCGCCTGCTTGAACGTGTTGTGTGGATAATGCGTGGACGCAGCGGGCCAGTCATCCAGCACTTGGGTGATGTAGATCCGCATAGTCTTGGTCGAGCCGCCCGGTTCGATGCACGCCGTGCACGTGATCTCGTACGTCTGCCCGCTGACCTGGTCGCCGAAGAGTTCGATCGTCACGTCCGTGGACACGGCCAGCCGGGCAAGATACGTGTTGCGGTAGTTGGTGTAGGCCGAACTGGTGCTCCCGGCGCCGATCACACTGGTGATGCCGTCGAAATAGACTGTCGGCGTACCCGTAATGCTGTAGAAGCCGTATCGAGCATTGCCCCAGGACGTCGAATAGGAGTCACCCACGTGGTACTGCACCGATGTGAACGTGTCCGGGTCGATGGCTCCACCGGGACCGTAGTTGCCCAGCATCTGCTCCAACGCCTGACCGGCGTACAGGCAGTAGCCTCAGCCCTCGCCCGTGAACAACTCGGACACCACCAGCCGATCAGCACCCGAGGCGCTAAGCGGAAAAACGGCCGCAACCACGATGGCGGCCACCGTCCAGCCTATCCACGCGTTGGCGTTTGCAGGGATCATCCAGTGCTTCATTTCCAGCTCCTTCTGCCTGTACAGCCGTCGAGCAGACGCCATCGGCCTGGCGCACAGGTCTCGCCAGCCTGGCTCACTCCACCTTCCGAAACTGCGGTTCCTACAGACTCAAGGGTATCTTCATGCATTTGGGGAATCAATAGATTTCCGGCCCCAAAGCTCGGGAGAGCAAACACCGGTTGCAGGTTCGCGTGCAGGATCGAGTCGACGGACGGGCCCCGGCGTCCCTGGAGTGACACGGCCCCGAGCGAATATCCAGACTTCAACAGTCCCCTTTTATCGACCAGACCGCCCGCCGCACGTCCCCGTGACCGCCCAAAAACGCAGCAGGAATGCAGATCAAGCCCTACTTGCATCCCTCCGCCATCCGAGACCGTACGGCATCGAGCCGCAGAACAGCCCGCACGGCGAACTTTCCGACCGCGCCGCCTAGCTCGTCAGGTGCTCCAGCAACTCCGGCACCGAGACGCGCGCGAACGTCGTGGCCGAGTCCGACATCGCGTACGGAATGATGAGCTGGTCGTTGTGGATCAGCGCCCCGCACGAGTAGACCACGTTCGGAACGTAGCCCTCCCGCTCCTCCGCGTTGGGCATGATCAGAGGCTCGCGCAGTTGGCCGATCACGCGCGAGGGGTCCTCCAGGTCCAGCAGCGTCACCCCGATGCAGTACCGCCGCATCGGCCCCACGCCGTGCGTCAGCATCAGCCAGCCTGCCGGAGTCTCCAACGGCGAGCCGCAGTTGCCGATCTGCACGAACTCCCAGGGGAACTTCGGCTGCTGGAGCAACTCCGCCTCGTTCCAGAACCTGATGTTCGTCGACTTCATCAGGTACAGGTTCTCACCGTCGATCCGACCGATGATCACGTACCAGCCGTCGAACTTCCGGGGGAACAGCGCCAGCCCCTTGTTCTGCACGTATCGGCCGTTCAGCGTGGTGATCCTGAACTCGCGGAAGTCCGGCGTCTGCAACAACTGCGGCAACACCCGGAACCCGTTGTAGGCCGTGTACGTGCCGTAGTACATCACCTCGCCGCCGTCCTCCACCAGCCGCACGAACCGGGCGTCCTCGATTCCCCGGCTCTCGTTCTCCGACGTCGGGAAGATGACCACCTCGCTCGTCGTGCAGTCCGGCGGAAACGTGAGCTGGTAGTTGGAGCGGGCCAGCCAGCGCATGTTGTCGGCCGCCTCCTGGAACTCGGTGCTCTCGCTCTGTCCCTCGGCCGAGTCGTAGATGGCCTTGACCAGCTCGCTGAACGTGAACTCCTCGCCCAGCCGATCCAGCACCGTCTGGGCCGCGTCGTTGTAGCCCGCCATCTCGATCAGCTTCAGGAAGAACGTCTCCTTCGCGTACGTGCGGTCCTTCACCTTCCGGGCCCGCTCGACGTAGCGGCTCATGGGGTCGAACGTGATCTCACCGCCCGCGTCGATCACACCGGTCCGAAAGACGATCGACGAAACGTGCCCCTCCCCGGTCGCCCGCAGGCTCATCACGAACCTCGTCCAATCCTCCGGCAGTCCGGTCTGGTCCGGATGCGGCACGATCGACGGGTTGAACAGGGCCGCCGACTCGATCGAGTACTCCATCGTGAAGTACGACCCGATCAGCATGCGGCGCTCGCGCGAGATTTCCGGCCCGCCGTCCAGGCAATCGGCCACCTGCCGGAACTGCTCCTCGAACACGTCGCCGATGTCCTTGTGCCGCGTGGCGAAGTCGACCAGGACCTGGGCCAGCAGCGAATGGACCGCCTCTTCCGGCACCTTCAGCAGCCGCTCGATGATCCGCTTGACGCGATCCTCGTCGCCCGGCAGGAACGGGCGCGTGATGACCCGCTTGTCATCGGAGATGAACTTCTCCGGCATTCGCACGACGCTGAGCACGGGCAGGGGCATGACCTCTGGCGCTCCTCTCGGACCTGGACGGAACGTGACAATCCGCCCGCATTATAGAACGTAGGCTGGGTGAAGCGAAGCCAAACCCACCAGTGCCTCGCTAGTGCCTAGATGATCTCCGCCTCCTTGCGCTGCACCCACCCGTCCTTGCCGTCGGCCAGTTGAATGTGCAGCCAGGCGCCGCGCTCTTCCACCACTTCGAACTCGACCCCCTCGGCCAGCGTTTCTTCAAACTGCGGTGCGTAGTCCAACCCGTTGCCCTTGCGCACGACGACGTCGGGAGTGGTGATGACCCCGTCCTGATGCGTGGCCGAGTGCCGCAGCTCCACACCGACCGACACCCCCAGCGCCAACCAGAGCACCAGGCAGACCGCCGCGGGGTATCCCCACCTGATCCGCCCGATCAGCGTTCGGCCGATCAGCAACAGCCAGAACAGCACGTACGTCGCCAACCCCAGCCGGAATCGCAAGCTCAACGGTGTGCCGTAGTGCCAGAAGAAGACCGTCCGGGTCGCCGCCCGCTCGCCGCTTTCACGTATGTCGCATTGGCAAAGCAAGCGGGCATAGGCCAGGTTCTCCTGCAGGCGCGTGTCTTGCGGCATGAACGCGGCGGCCCGCAGGTAGTTCGCGATGGCCGGTCCAATTCTGCCCGACTTCAGGTGGGCGTTGCCCAGGTTGTAGTACAGCCGCCCGTTTTCCACGCCGGCATCGACGATCTGCTGAAACTTGGCCGCCGCCTCCGCGAACGCGGCAGCAGCCTCCCCGGGCGATTGCTTCGCCAGCGCCGTCCCCCGGTCGAATGCCCTCAACCCGTCGTTCAACAGCCCGACCGATTCCTGCCTGGACAACTCGGCCGCAAAGACGCTGCCCGTCGACGGCGGAACCGACAGGACCAGCAGAACGGCGATCACCGCGCCCGCGATCCGCATCAGAACCGCTCCCTCTCCAGTTCCCTGATGCAGCGCTCGGCCTGGGTCGCCAGGTCGGCCGGCACGTCGGTGTTGGTGCCGGCGTATTGCAGTCCCTCGCAGCGCTCGAGGAGGGCCTCGGCCGCCTGCACGCGTTTGGCCCCCACGCCGCGCTGAGTAAGCCTCTCAACCGCCTCGGTCCGCGTCAGCCCACCGGGCGCGTTGCACCGGTCGGCCACATATCCGATCACGGCCGTCGCGATCTGCGAGGCTGAGTTGGCGTGATCGGCCTGTCGCGCCGCCGTTCGGATCGCCGCCAGCGCCGTCGAGCAGGCCTTGCGACGCCGTACGTAGCCGCGATCGTACCGCACGCGATCGCTGTGCCGCCGGATCAGGGTGCAGGCGACGAACGCCAACGGTGAAGCCGTCAGCAGCGCCGCCGTCCCCCATCCCGGCGCGAACGCCTGCTGGGCCAGCACCTCGTCCATGTCCGCATAGTTGGCGCGGATGCCCGCGGCCGTCTGGGTCAGCCGCGTTGCACCCGTTCGCGTCCCGTTCTCCGCCTCCGCGTACTGAGCCAGCAACACTTCCTCCGACGCCGTCACCTCGATCGGAATCGGATCGCTCCACCGCGTCACGTACTCCTCACTCTGCGGGTCGAAGTACACGAACGGGATCGCGGGGATCTCGTCCACGTCGGCGTGCTTGGCCGCGATCTTCACCGTGAATTGCTTCCGATCGCCCTGAATGCTGCCCGCGATGCTCGTCTCGGGCACCCGGAAGCCGGACGTCAGCTCCTCCATCTGGGCCAGCGGCGGCGGGCCCACTCGGTCCAGCACACCTCGCCCGCTGATGGTCAGTGTCAGATCAATCGGCTCGCGCACCCGCACGTCGGTCGGGCTGGCCGTCGCCGCGAAGTCGTACCGCCCGACCGCCCCATTGAACAGTCGTGGTCGATTCTCGGTCGGAACCGCCTTGACGGTGATGATCGACTCTCCCAGTGAAACCGTAATCGGGCGCGCCTTGGCAACTGTGTAGACCGGGCGCCCGGTGATGAAGTCGCGCCGCGGCCGGCCGAACAGGTCACGCTCCACGTCCGTCCGGACCGGATACGACACCACCACGTTCAGCTCGCCGACGTCCAGCGGCCCCGTCCGGGTGGGGACGAAGTCGGCCAGCGGCAGCAGATAGACGAAATAGGCCCGAGGCGTGCCCTCGGAATCCTCGCGCACGTCTTCCCGGTACTGCCACCGTAGCAGACCGTTCTGCAGCTGCACCAGCGTCTCTCGGAAGACGCCCAGCTCACTGACGCTGAACTGCACGCGCGACAGCATGTCCTGAGCGTCCAACCGCACGTTGCGGTCCCGGTACGGCCGCACCCAGACTTCCAGGTTCACGTCCAGCGCTTCACCCAGGTAGATCGAATCCCGGCTGGCGGCCAGTTCAAGGAAGGCAAGGTCCAGGTCATCCATGTCCGACGCGACTACCGAGATAAGCGCCGGTGCCGTGCTGAGGACCTTCCCGTCCACTCGAACCGGGATCGCCGGGATCTGGATCGTGCCCGGCTGCCTGGGAATGATCGTGTACGAATAGGTGACCGTCGTCTGCCGGGTCATCCGTCCGTTGACCCACGACATGCTTTCGTTGGTACCGCTTCGCCCGCCGCGCACGGTGGCGCCCGCGATCTCGGGAAACTGCGGTGCATCGTGCCCTCCGGCGTTGATGATCTGGATCTGCACCGTGATCGGCTCGCCCACGTAGGCCTCACGCGTCGAGACCTCCAGGGCCACGTCACCGGCCCGGGCGCTCGCACAGGTCGTCGCCGCCGCCAACGCAACCAGGATGTACGCCGTTCTCCGCACGATCACCAGTCCTTCACCACCGGAACACGCCGCTCCCGGATTCGCATGGCCTTCTCCTCGCGGCGCTCTTTCTCCTTGTCGCGAACGGCCTGCAGGACCGCCTCGGCCTCCTGAGGTGTCATCTCCTGCTCCTGCGGTTCGTCGGGCTGAGGACGCGGCTGCTGTTCGTCGCCCTCCTTCGGCTCATCCGGCTGTGGTTGTTCCTGCTGCTGTTGGTCGGGCTGCTGCTGATCCTGTTCCTGCTGGTCCTGATCCTGCTGCTGTTGCTGCTGCTGCTGGTCGTCCTGGTTCTCCTGATCCTGTTGTTCATCTTGCTGCTGCTGTTGCTGTTGTTGTTGCTGCTGCTGCTGTTTCATTTCCTCCAGCAGATCAACCAGCCGCTGCGCCCGTTCGATGTTCTCGCGGGCGGCTTTGTCGATCGGGTCATCCGCTCCCACTTCGCCGTCGGCCTCCAGGGCGTGCCGATAATGCCGGATGGCCGATCCCAGTTTCTCCGCCGCCTGCTGCAGATTCGGCTGCCCACCGGCGCCCGGCGCCGCCGTCGGCATCACCGATGCCAACTCCCCCAGCACGGACGCATAGTCGCAGTTGCCCCAGTTGAACCGTGCCCGCCGGCTCAGCTCGGGATCGGGCGAAAGGGCCGCCTGGGCCAGCAGGTTGGCCGCCGGCTCGTACTGCTCCAGCTTGTAGTGGGCCGCAGCGCGATTGTAATCCAGTTCCGGGGATTCGCCCAACGCGCGAGCCGCAGCCTCGTATCCCGCCAGGGCCTCGTCGTAGCGACCTTGCGCGAACGCCTCGTTGGCCGCCACAACCGCCTCATAGCCGGCGTCTTGCTCCTGCTCCGCCGACACTGGAGCAACCGCCGACAACAACACGCCCAGGACAATCGCCCTGAACTCGTTCTGGAACCCGGGCGAGCGCCCGGCGCTATTCCCTCTCACCCCAATGGGGCTTGGCTGGAAGCCAACCGTTTGCTCAACTCGGCTCGGTCGTCTCATGTCTTCTTCACACGCTATCTACGCAGCTACTCGCACCTGAGCCCGCGCAACACCCGCTCTACGGTTCGTCATTGTAGCGTTTCAGAGCAAGTGAGACAGTCGGGCGTTCTGGTATAGTGACGGTTTCGGGGGTGCCTTGAGGGGGGAACCGGAGTTCCCAGGTTCCCCCCTCAAACT
>DATKXO010000299.1:0-13402 GCA_035528995.1 Phycisphaerae bacterium
ATGGATTTCAGCGCCATGGCCTCCAAGGGCTCCGAACGCGAAACCATGGTGCGCACCGTCCTCCGTTGCGAGGTCGAGCGCTGCTATGAGGAAATACGCATCAACGTCGAAGGATGCGGTTTCCTCTACAACCAGGTGCGCAACATGGTCGGAACGCTCATCGAGGTCGGTCGCGGCCACTGGGAGCCGGACCGCGTCGCCGACATACTGGCTGGCCTGGACCGAAGCGCCGCCGGCCCGACCGCCCCGCCTCGCGGGCTCTGCCTCCGCTGGGTCCGTTACCCGGCCCGCCTGCTTCGGCCCGACCCACTACCATGCGACCACCCCGCCGAGTCCGCCGGTGACCCATGAAGATCTGCCACCTCATTACCCGCCTCATCATCGGCGGAGCCCAGGAGAACACCCTCTTCACCTGTGAGGGACTGCAGGACCGCGGGCATGAGGTGGTGCTGATGGCCGGGCCCGAAACCGGGCCTGAGGGCTCCCTGTGGGACCGAGTTGACTCATCCGGCCTGGCCGGCGTCAAGATCCAGTCCCTGCGCCGAGCGGTCCACCCGCTGCAGGACTGGCGTTGCCTCCGACATCTCACCGCCGCTCTACGGGCCGGACGCTTCGACGTCGTCCACACGCACAGCAGCAAGGCGGGCATTCTCGGCCGCCTCGCCGCACGTCGGGCCGGCACCCCGCTGATCATCCACACCATCCACGGCATGAGCTTCAACCGCACTCAGCCGGCAGTGGTCCGGACCTTCTATCGTGCCCTCGAACGCCACGCCGCCAGGCACACGCACGCATTCGTCAGCGTGGCTGATGCCATGACCGAGCAGGCCGTCGCCGCCGGCCTGGCCGAGCCTGACCGCTTCACAACCATCCACTCCGGCATGGACACCGAGCGTTTCACGCCGGACGAGGCCGCCCGCGCTCGCGTGCGGGCCGAATGGGGCGTTGAGCCGAATCGGGTCGTCGTCGGCACGATCGCTCGGCTGTTCCGCAACAAAGGGTACGAGGAGATCATCGCGGCCATGCCGCGCATGGTGGGCGAGGCCGACTCGTTGAGCTTCGTATGGGTCGGTGACGGCCGGGATCGACCGCGTTACGAGCAGGCATTGGCCCAACTAGGCCTTCGCGACCGCGTCCACCTGACCGGCCTGGTTCCGCCCGACCGCATCCCCACGTTGCTCGCCGGCTGCGACATCCTGGTCCACGCTTCGAAGTGGGAGGGCCTGCCCCGCGCCCTGCCGCAGGCGTTGCTCATGGAGGTGCCGGTCGTCAGCTTTGACAACGACGGCGCCCCGGAGGTCGTGACCCCCGGTGTCACCGGCGAGCTTGTGCGCCTGGGCGACGTGGACGGCCTGGCCGCCGCCGTCATCCGCCTGGCCCGAAGGCCGGAACTGCGCCGGCGAATGGGCGCTGACGGCCGCAAGCGATGTCTGCAGATGTTCGATCACCGCCTGATGGTGAGCCGCATCGAGAGTCTGTATCATTGTCTCCGCGACCGAACCGGCAATTGCTGAGGTCGGTTGCCGCCCGAAAACGTTTCCGAGTACGGTGCTCGAATGGACCAGCCGGGGGCCGATGCGACGAGTCCGGGGGATGCCGGCCGGGGCGCGCTCAACGACCCTCCGGTTGTCAACCGTGAGCCGGGAGCAAGCAGGCAACGCTCGCACCGCGGACGGCCGTTCCTGCTGGGTGCCCTGATTCTGCTGGTATCTCTCCTGACCGCCGCGACCCACTGGCCGGCCCTGTCCGCACAAGCTCTGGCCATCGACGATGGCCAGTACCTTCATCACAACCGCCTGGTTCAGCACCCCAGTTGGAATTCGACGGGGAGGTTTCTCTGCGAGGTGTGGAGACCGTCCACCGTCGGCGGCTATTACCAGCCGCTGTCCATGATCTCCCTGATGGTCGACTGCGCCCTCGGCGGACGCCCCGATCACCTGGCCCCCTTCAGACGAACGAGCCTCGCCCTGCACGTCCTGTGCACCGTCCTGGTCGTGGTCCTGCTATACCAGCTCTTCGGCCAACCGCTCGTGGCGGCCATGGTTGGCCTGCTCTTCGGCCTCCACCCGGTCACCATCGAGGCCATCCCCTGGATGGCTGAACGCAAGGCTCTCCTAACGGCCTTTTTCGCCCTGTGGTGTCTCATTCTGTATGTACGCTACGCACATCGCGGCGGGCGCCTCTGGTACACGGCGTCTCTTTTCCTGTACCTGCTGGCCGTTATGGCCAAACCCACGACCACGCCCGTCGCCGCACTGCTGCTCCTGATTGACTACTGGCCCCTCAACCGGCTGAACAAACGAGCCGTCATCGAGAAGATTCCCTTCTTCCTGATAGCCGGCGTCTTCGTGGTCATCACCGTCATCTCGCAGCACACCACCCTCGGCATCAAGGACCCGACCCAAGGACCGCCCCTACAGGCCCCGCTGGTCCTGGCGCACAACATCGTGTTCTATCTGGTCAAGGTCGTCTGGCCGGTGAACCTGGCGCCCTTCTATCCGTATCCCCGTCCGCTGAGCCTCGCCAATCCTGTCGTGCTCGCCGGAGTGATCGGCAGCCTGCTGCTTGTGGTCGCCCTGCTGATCTCCTGGCGGTGGACGCGGGCACTGCTGGTCGGCTGGCTTTTCTTCTTCGTGGCCATCCTTCCGGCCATAGGCGTCATCAGTTTCATGGAATCGATCGCCGCGGACCGCTTCCTCTACTTCCCCGCCATCGGGTTTCTTCTGACGCTCACCTGGCTGCTCATCCGGTTGTGGCGGCCCGGGTCCGCACGGCGCGGCACGGTGGTCCGGCGAACCGCGCTGGTGATCGGCGTGGTCCTGCTGGCAGGGGCCGAGGCTCGAGCCACGCGCCGCTATCTCGAATGCTGGCGCGATACGGAGAGCCTCGCCCGCCGGATGGTCGCCCTGGCCCCACACGACTCAGTGGCCTACGCCCATCTGGGGCTGGCCATGGCCAATACCGGGCGGACCGAAGAGGCCATGGCCGCCTACGCCGAAGCCATCCGCCTCAAACCCCGCGACTCGATCTCCTACTACAACCTGGGCACGCTGCTCGACCAGCAGGGACGCACCGCCGACGCCCTCCAGCACTACACCAAAGCCATCGAGATCGACCCCCACAACCACGCCGCCCACACCGCCCTCGGAAAATCCTTCCAGTTCGCTGGCCGGATCGACGACGCCATCACCCACTACCGCCGGGCCCTGGAGGCCAACCCCGACTACGCCGAGGCCCACAACACCATGGCCGCCGCCCTCCTGATCCAGGGAGATGCCCAGCAGGCCGCCGATCATGCCCGGGCCGCACTGAAGCTCGAACCGGATCATCTCCAGGCCCACGTCAACCTCGGCCGGGCCTTGGCCCGCCTCGGAGACACCGCTGGAGCCACCGAAGCGTTCGAGCAAGCCCTCGGGATCAATCCGGACGACCCCGAGGTCCACCACAACTTCGGCACGGTCCTGATCGAGCAGGGCCGGGCACACGACGGCATCCGCCATCTGAGGGTCGCCGTCCGTCTCGATCCGGACTACCTGCCGGCCCACCTCGCCCTGGCCACCGTCCTGCGGCGCCAGGGCCGGCTGGACGAGGCCGCCGACCACCTCCGCCAGGCGGTGCGGATCAGACCCGACTCCGCCGAACTACACAGCACGCTGGGCGTCCTGCGCTTGCGCCAGGACCAGCTCATCGACGCCACCGTCCAGTTCAGAGCGGCCGTGCGATGTGATCCGACCTCCCCCGAGGCTCACCACAACCTGGGACGGGCCTTGGCCCGGCAGGAACGCTGGGACGAGGCCGTTGGCGCCTTGCAGGACGCAGTGAAAGCCGACCCCTCCTTTGTGCCCGCCCGACTCGCCCTCGGCAAAGCGCTCAGCGCCGCCGGAAGGCCCGACGAAGCCGTCCACACCCTGCGCCGGGCCATCGAGCTGAAGCCCGAGGACGCTAGGGCCCACTTTCAGTTGGCCGCTGTGTTGGAGGAACTGGGTCAAACGGATGAAGCCGCCGGGCATTACCGCCAAGCCCTGCACATAGACCCTGGCCACGCTGCTGCTCGCGAAGCCCTCGAACGGCTCCCCGAACAGCCTCAACGGCAGTAGTCCTGGTGCTAGGCGGCGGTCTTCTGCTGGTGCTCTTTGGCGATCTCGACGATGGCGTCGAACCCCTCGGGATCGTGGATGGCGAGCTCGCTCAGCATCTTGCGGTTCAGGGCGATGCCTGCGGCCTGTATACCGCGGATGAAGCGGCTGTACATGATCCCGCGCCCCCGGCAGGCAGCGGTCAGCCGGGTGATCCAAAGTGCCCGGAAGTCACGCTTACGGGCCCGTCGATCTCGATAGGCTGTCGCTCCCGCACGGACCAGGGCTTCCTTGGCGGTACGGTACAGCTTGCTGCGCCCGCCGCGGTATCCACGGGCGGCCCGTAGAAGACGGACCTTCCGTCGATGTCGCGCGGCGCCGGCTCGGGCTCGAGGCATGGCTTTCTCCTGGCTTGGCGCTACGAGCCTCTACTTGCCCAGCGCCTGACGAACTCTCTTGGCCACGGATCCGGACAGAAAGCTGGGCCGGCGTGCCGCCCGCACCCGCTTACCGCTCTTGCCACTCATCAGGTGGCCCGCGAACGATCTCTTATAACGCAGCTTCCCGCTGGCGGTCAGCCTGATCCGTCTCTTGATCCCTTTGTGCGTCTTCATCTTGGGCATGGGGTTCCCTCGTCCATTCAGCGATTTCGCAGAACCCCCTACTATACCGCCGATTTGACGCGATGCAACCCCCGAGCGCCCACCGGTTTCGCGTGCGGATCAGGGAAGCTGCGGGCCCGCCTCGCGCACCGCCCGCAACGCCGCCTCGGCTCGCCGCTGTTGCTCACCGAGCCGACGGGCGAACTGATCGGCCCGCATGATCGTAACCCGGATATCCCCGCCTTCCCGAATCGCCACGATGCGTTCGTCCGCCCCCAGAATCAGCCGCACCGACGGAGAGTACGCCACGATCATCGGCTCCTGCGATGGTCGAAGCTGGTGCACCGTGTTGCTGTCGATGTAGATAAACGCCATCGGAGGGTCGGTCTGCCCGTCCGGATCGAGCCGCGGATACACCAACGGCAACGTCCCGGTGACCTCCAGCGCCTCACGCAACCCCGGAAGGTACGCCTCGAACTGCTCCTGTGCCGCCCGCAGCCGGACCCAGTTCCGCTGCCAGATCACCACGACGCACAGCACGATGGCCGCAGCAAACAGCACCGCTACGCTCTGAGCCACGCGGATCCGCCGCCGGCGCTCCCGACCCCGAGCCGCCTGTGCCGAAACATCCCATTCGGACCCCGAAGCCTGCTGCACGCTGCACCTCACCGCTCAACCGACAGCCACAACCTACCATGCCACGTCCATCTGCAATCATCGGCACAGCAGCTTATGCGAGGCGATTCTATGGCCGGATACTCACACCGACAACAACGGCAGGCCGCCTCGGGCCAGGGGCGTTCCGCTCCCGCTACCGAGCCAGGAACACCCGGACAGGCCGCGCGTGCCGCCGCTGTCCCCACCGATCAAACGCCGCATGCGCCACTCGATTCGTCTGACGGAACAGACGAACCGACGCCGCGGGCCACATCGATGAAATAAACCCATACTGAATAAACTGGCAGTCAACCTGTGGCGGAAACCACGGCGGGAACCAGGCTCAGGCTTCTTCCTCTTCTTCTTCGTCGAAAGGATCCAGGGCGGTCTGGTCGGCACTCGAGGCCAACGCTTCCAGGGCGCTGATGGGGTCTTCGTCGTTCGTCACGGCTGCCTCCGCACCCGATTGCGCCGCCGCCCGCGAGCGCAGCCGCGTCCTGACCGCTCGTATCTCGTCCGGGTTGCCATCGACCTGAACCGTGAACACCACCGGCCCCACAATCAGGTGGTCCCCGGCTTGCAGTGCCCCCTTGGCGACCCGTTTGTTGTTCACGTACGTGCCGTTGGCACTGCCCAGATCCCTGAAATGAACGCCCTTCTCGCCGATGCGCAGCTCCACGTGGTGACGCGAAACCTCCAGCACCGGGATGCGGATCGCACAATCCTCTTTCCGCCCGATGACCGTTGTTCCGGGGCCGATCGCGAAGTCGCGCCGCTCACCGTTCTCGCGGAATATGACGAGTTTGATATCCATGGAACTGCATCACCCTCTCGTCGACCGGTCGGCGACGCAGCGCCCGCGGCACGGTCACCGCTCCGCCCGACCGGGCCTGCAACTGCCTCCGGGGCGCTGCTGGCCGGGTCATCCTACCCCGTTTCGCCGGCGCTGCACAGCCAAAAAAATCGCCCCAGACGTACCCCCGTGTTATTGTAGCAGGAACGGAGGCCGCCACAATGGCCCAATGCGGGCTTTACCTGCACGTCCCCTTCTGCTCGCACAAGTGCGGCTACTGCGACTTCTACTCCGTCCCCGAATCCGCCCACGATACCGGCCCTCTCGTCGATCGCCTGCTGGACGAACTCCGCACCCGGCTGAACTCCACCCACGATCCGATCACCACAATGTTCATTGGCGGTGGAACGCCCACCGTGCTGTCGCCCGACCTGCTCGCCCGCCTGCTCGAACCCCTCACACCGATCGCCGCCCAACCCCCCTGCATCGAATTCACCATCGAGGCCAACCCCGGGACCCTGGACGACGCCAAGGTCAGGATTCTGGCCCGATCCGGTGTGGACCGCATTTCCCTCGGGGCACAGTCGTTTCAGCCCGGCGAACTCGCCACGCTGGAACGCGGCCACCGCCCCGACGACGTCGCGCCGGCCGTTGAGGCCGCCCGCCGCGCCGGCATCAGACGGATCAACCTCGACCTCATCTTCGGCATTCCCGGCCAGACCCTCACCACCTGGACCGACTCGATCGATCGGGCGATCGCGCTGGGAGTGGACCACCTCGCCCTCTACGGCCTGACGTACGAGCCGGGAACGCCTCTGACTCGCCGTCTGGAGGCGGGCCGCATCCAACGCTGCCCTGAGCAGCTCGAACGCGAGATGTATCTCACCGCCGTGCGCCGTGCCGCCGCCCGCGGCTTCGAGCAGTATGAGATCAGCAACTTCGCCCGCCCGGACCACCGCTGCCGCCACAACCTCCTCTACTGGAACAACGAGCCCTACATCGGCGTCGGCCCGTCTGCCGTCGGCTGCATCGACGGAGTCCGCTACCGCAACGTGCCCGACATCGAGCGATACGTACGGATGATCGACAAAAGCGGAAGTGCGGTCATCGAGACGGAACGCGTCACCGGACACCGCCTGGCGGCCGAGATGGTCATGCTCCGCCTTCGCCTGGTTGAGGGGATCGATGCCGCCGAGTTCGAGGCCCGCGCCGGGTGGAATCCCCACACCGCGTTCGCGGGCGCCATCCAGCGATGCCGGAACCTGGGACTGCTCCGCGTCACGCCCACGCACATCGCCCTGACCGACGAGGGCCGCCTGCTGGCCGATTCGATCATTACCGAGTTCATGGCCGAACTCGACGAGCCCGCCTCCCGTCCGGCGCCCATTTGAAACGTCAGTCGGTTTCGAATCGAAATGTCAGCCGGATGACTTCCGCCGCGCCGCTGTCCGCCCCAACGGCCGGCTCGGCAGGCGCCCCCCAGGCGCGCTTCAGGCTGATCACCAGAGTGAGCGCCTCGTCGTCGTCGAGCCCGTACGGGAACACCACGTGCCCCGCGGCCACGTGCCGGGGCTCGATCGTCTGATCGGTCAACAGCTCCGAAAGGAACCGCGAGGTCCTTTCCTTGTAGCCTCGCCCGCCAAAAAAGTGCACCAACACGCCCCTGGCAAACCTCGTTCGCTTGGCCCCAGCGGCAAGGGCATCTATTATGTACCGGGATGGGTGTACGACCTTACGTCCGCCTGTTTCCCAGGAGAGCACGCCACGATGTTGTTTCAGCCACCGATCCCGGCCGCCTACGCTCAGTTGAGCGAGGACCAGATCGTTGATCGCGTCCAACGCCACCGCCGCGACTTCGGCCGGCGCCTGGTGATCCTCGGCCACCACTACCAGCAGGACCAGGTCATCCGCTTCGCCGACTTCACCGGCGACAGCCTCAAGCTCTCCCAGATCGCCGCACAGCAGGAGCAGGCCCAATACGTCGTCTTCTGCGGCGTGCACTTCATGGCCGAGTCCGCCGACATCCTCACCGACCACGACGTCACCGTCGTCCTCCCCGATCTGTCCGCCGGTTGCAGCATGGCCGACATGGCCGACCTCGATCAGGTCGAAGAGGCCTGGGGCTTCCTGACCGCCGCCACCGACGACACCGTCATACCCATCACCTACGTCAACAGCGCCGCCGTTATAAAGGCTTTCTGCGGCGACAACGGCGGCGCCTGCTGTACCAGCAGCAACGCTCGCCTCGTCTTGGCATGGGCCTTCGAGCACGGCCGGAAGGTCCTCTTCATGCCCGACCAGCATCTGGGCCGCAACACCGCGTATGCCATGGGCATCCCGCTCGACGAAATGGTCGTCTACGACCCCGCCGAACCCGACGGTGGATTAACGCCGCAGCAGGTCCGCGACGCCCGCGTCATCCTCTGGAAGGGCCACTGCAGCGTCCACCAGTTGTTCACCGCCGCTCAGTGTGACCAGATTCGCCGGGCCGACCCCGAGGTCAAGATCCTGGTTCACCCCGAGTGCTCCTGGGAGGTCGTGCAGAAGGCCGACCTCGCCGGCAGCACCGAGTACATCCTCCAGACCATCGCCGACGCCCCCGCGGGCTCCAAGTGGGCCGTCGGCACCGAGGTCCACCTGGTCAACCGCATCGCCGCCCAACAGCCGGACAAAACCGTCCGTTCCCTGGCCACCATCCAGTGCCTGTGCACCACCATGTACCGGATCGACCCAAAGCACCTGGTCTGGGTCCTGGACGAACTCGCCGCCGGGCGAGTGGTCAACCGGATCACCGTCCCGCCGGACGTCAAGGCCAGCGCCGTCACGGCCTTGGATCGGATGCTGGCCAACGTGTCCGCCCAGCCGGTCGCGGCCAAGTAGTCCCGCCCAGCCTGGCCAACGCGGCAGGAATCCCCGCCCCGGGGTCGCACTCCGGCGGCTCATCCGTATAATGGCTCCATGGAGCGTGACCTCCAGCGGGTGCTCATCTCCAAACGGCAGCTCGCCGAACGGGTCTGCGGTCTGGCCGCCGAAATCACCGCTACCTACCCTGATGTGGACGCCGGCCTCACCCTGGTCACCGTCCTGTCAGGCTCGATCATTTTTCTGGCGGATCTCATTCGCCATCTGCCGATGAAAATGAAGCTGGGGCTCGTCACCGTGTCGAGCTACGCCGGGCCGACCACTAAGTCCCGCGGCCCACGCCTCGTTGGCGACCTGAACGTGGACGTCGCCGGCCGCGACGTTCTCATTGTCGACGACATCCTCGACACGGGTCGGACCCTGCGATTCGTGCAGCAGCGCCTGGCCGAACTCGAACCCAGGAGCCTGCGGACCGTTGTCCTGCTCCGCAAGCCGGCCAAGGCTCCCGACGATCTGATCATCGACTTCGTCGGGTTCGACATCGAGGACGATTTCGTCGTCGGGTACGGGCTCGACTTCAACAACCAGTACCGGAACCTGCCGCAGATTGCGGTGTTGAAACCGGAACTCTACGCAGCGACGACGCCGGCATGACTACCGACCTGCTCCATCCTTCCGTCCTTACCGACGCCGAGGCCAGCGTGGACATGCCGCCGTCTTCGGCCACTTTCCCCGCCCCGGCCGCCGCCGTGCCCAGCGAACTCCTCGACGGAGGTGAGATCGTCATCCTGGCCGTCAAGCCCTCGCTCTGGAGCGTCGCCTTCGCCTCGTTCCCCTGGGTGCTGGGCGGCGCCATCATCGTCGCCTTCACCACCTGGCTTGCCGGAACACCCAATCCGGTCGCCACCGGCCCGCTCGTGCAGCTTACCCTGGCCGTGGTCGCCCTGCGCATCGGCATGGCTGTGCTTCAGTGGGTCTCACGCGTCTACGTGCTGACCAACCGGCGCATCATGCGCATCCGCGGCGTCTTTCGCGCCTCCGTCTTCGCCTGCCCGCTGGTCAAGGTCATCAACACCGGTGTCACGGTGGTCCCCCACGAGAAACTGGCCCGCCTGGGCAGCATCTGGTTCAACACCGGCACCAACTCCGACGACGGCACCTGGTACCACGTCACCCACCCCGAAGAGATCCACGACCAGATTCGCCGGGCCATCGAACGAGCCCTCGACGCCCACCACTGACCGCACGATCCACCCGCGCCACCTGAACCGGGCCGCCACCGCCGGCGAGCGGATGTCCAGGTCAAACCGCGCTGATACGCGTACGGTCCGCCCACCGAATCGCCGCCCGCAGGGCACCAACCGGATCGCCCGGCGGCACCTATCCTGCAACTAGCTGCCGTAGCTTCTTCAGATTGATCCGATCCCAGAGCACGCCGCGATCATTGGTGCCCTTGGGCGTTTCCAGAATCGCCGGCAGGTTCGCGAATCGCACGTCGTTGACCAGCCGCCGAAAAGCACCCGTCTTGATCGTGCCCCGCCCGATGTGCTCGTGACGGTCCACGCGCGAGCCCCGCGCCGTCTTGCTGTCGTTCACGTGCAGGCATCGAATGCGCGACTTGCCCACGTAGCGGACCAGGTCCGTCACCGTCTTCTCGTAACCCGCTTCGGTCGTGATGTCATAACCGGCCGCGTGAACGTGACACGTGTCCACGCACACCCCCAGCCGCCGCCGACACGCTGCCGCCGCAATGATGTCACGCAGATGCTCGAACCGGTGCCCGATCGACGTCCCCTGCCCCGCCGTCGTCTCCAGCAACGTGCGCACGTTGCATTCGGGCCGCTCCGCATAGACCTCGTCCAGCGTCGCCGCGACTCGCCCGACACCCTCCTCGACGCCGCTGCCCAGATGCGCCCCGGGATGTACCACGCAAAGGCTCACCCCCAGCGCCTTGCACCGGTCGAGTTCGGCACCGAACGCCTGCGCCGACCGGCAACGGGCCTCTTCGTCCGGGCTCGCCAGGTTGATCAGGTACGAGGCATGAGACACCACCGGGCGCAGCTTCTCGCGCCGCACGGCCGACCGAAAGATGCGAATCCCCGCGCCGTCCGGGCTCCGCGGGTTCCACTGCCGCTGGTTCGCCGTAAAGACTTGAAGACTCGCCAGCCCCAGTTCCGTAGCGGCTTCGACCGCCCGATACAATCCACCCGCCACACTCAGATGACTGCCCAGACGCAACACGGATTCCCTTCCCCCCACGCTTCGCTTCCTGACAGCCCCGCACCCGGCCGGGCTACGCACCGATGATCTTGACCAGGACCCGCTTGCGTCGTCGGCCGTCGAACTCGCCGTAGAAGATCTGCTCCCACGGGCCGAAGTCGAGCTGGCCGTCGGTGATGGCCACCGTGACCTCGCGACCCATGACCTGCCGCTTGAGGTGGGCGTCGGCGTTGTCCTCGCCGGTGTCGTTATGCCGATACTGCTCGGTCGGCGCGTGCGGAGCCAGATGTTCCAGCCACTTCTCGTAGTCCTGGTGCAGCCCACGCTCGTCGTCGTTGATGAACACGCTGGCCGTGATGTGCATCGCGTTCACCAGGCACAGACCTTCGACGACACCGCTCTCTCCGATCGCCTCGGCCACCTGCGGCGTGATGTTGACGAACCCCCGCCGGCTGGGAACCTCGAACCACAGCTCCTTGCGATAGGATTTCATGGATTCCACTCCTCGGCCGCTTGGAACCGCCTCCGACCCGGACTGCCCGCGAGCATACGCGATCGATCCCGCCGCCGCCACGCACCGCCCTCGCCCTTGTAGACCCACAACCGACCGACTACAGTTCGGACCGTCAATCGAGAAGTCGCCAGGCAAGGAAGAACGCACATGACCGACCAGAAAGTCGCCCTGGTAACCGGCGGTTCCCGCGGAATCGGGCAGGCCATCAGCCTGGAACTCGCCCGCAACGGCTACGTTGTCCTGATCAACTTTCGCTCCAACTTCGACGAGGCCGAAAAGACCCGCCACACCATCGCCGAGGCCGGCGGCACCGCCGAGATCTGTCAGGGTGACGTCGCCGACCCATCCAACCGGGACCTCCTGATCGACTTCACCATGCAGACCTTCGGCCGCCTCGACTTGCTGGTCAACAACGCCGGCATCGGCCCCAAGAAACGCACCGACATCCTCGAAACCGACCTGGATACCTACAACCGCATCCTGGCCACCAACCTCACCGGGCCTTACTTCCTGGCCCAGAAGGCCGCCAGGGTCATGATCGCACTCCTGGCCGACAAGCGAATCCAGACCCCCAGCATCGTCAACATCTCGTCAATCAGAGCCTACACCGCCGCCGGCAACTACGGCGAGTACTGCATCAGCAAGGCCGGCCTCTCCATGGTCACCAAGCTGCTCGCCGTCCGCTTGGCCGAACACGGTATCAACGTCTACGAGATCCGCCCTGGCGTGATCGACACCGACATGACCCGTCGTCCGGACGTCCGCGCCTACTACGACGAGCGGCTGGCTAAAGGCATGGTCCCCATCAACCGTCTGGGCACGCCCGAGGAGGTGGCCAAGGCCGTTGCCATGATCGCCCGGGGCGATCTTCCCTTCAGCACAGGTGAGGTCATCAACGTCGACGGCGGGTGGCACCTGCGCTGGCTGTAGTTCCCAACGCAAGAGCACCTACTAGGGGTATGTTTCGGTTTGTTTCCGTCGCGGCCGACTAAAGACCCGACAGCAGCACTGAAACCCGCAGTCCCAGCGAGTTCGCGATCCGGGCCAGTGCCCAGATCGACGCCGCGTTCTTGCCGAGTTCCACCTGCGACAACTGCGAGGTCGTCAGGTCGGTCCTGTCCGAAAGCTGCCGCAGCGTGAGGTTCTGGCGCAACCGCTCCGCCCGGATGCGCTGTCCGATCAGCTTGTTCAGCTCGCCCTCCGACGTGTAGATCAGGCCCAGTTTCTGGCAGGCCCGATCCACCGCCGCGATCAGCTCGTCCTGCTTGAACGGCTTGGCGATGTAATCGGTGGCACCACGACGCATCGTCTCGGTCGCGGAATCCAGATCCGGGTACGCCGTCATGACCAACACGCTCATCCGCGGGTCGATCTCCCTCAGACGCTCCACCACCGCCACCCCGTCAACCTTCGGCATCCGCAGGTCTACCAGGGCGATCTGGCACGATTCTTCATCCGCCGCTTCAATCGCTTTTTCAGCCTCGGTGAACGTCCGAGGCCGATACCCGTGATCCTCCAGAAGAAGGCCCACTGTCTTGCAGACCGATGGATCGTCATCAATGACCATCACTTTAATGTGGTGTCTTACTGCCATCGCCCACCTCGCCTTGGCGCCGGGTGCTGGCCCCCGCCCGAACGGTCAGGCCGACGCGCTTTGTTCAATGCCAACCGATCCCTA